>CAXUEB010000100.1:14412-17162 GCA_964249775.1 uncultured Spirosoma sp. | reverse complement strand
GGCTTTTTGCTTATTTGCTTCAAACCTTAGCGTCCACCACCGCCGGTGCTGGAACTGGCCGAATCCTGATTCAGGAAGTAAACTTTGTCCAACGCGAACAAAGGCTTCTGTCCGGCGTTCGGGTTGACAAAAATAAAGTACAGCTTATGCATGCCGCTGGCGGGTTGCCGGAAGGGTAAATTCACCTGACCCGTCATGCCCTGTTTGACGTCAGCCTCGCCAAGGATTGGTCCGTTCGGCGCATCCAACCGGGCTTCGAGCTTACCGCCGGCGGTCCGCTCGTCGGCGCTGAACGCCACCGCCGAAATGGCCTGAATGCCGCTCAAGTCAATGTCGTCGAAGGCCACGTAGCTACCCGACTTCAAACCAATGGCGGCCGGTCCCATCTTGGGAACATCAAACTGGTAGATGTCCTGCTTGGCGTCGGCCGAAACTGCCTTCAGCACGGGCGAGCGCAGGGCCACTTGCGTTGAGCCGGTCTGCGGACCAATCACGGTACCACCCTTGTCGGGGTACGTAGCCGAGTAGATGTACGAGCCGGCTTTTTCCCGCGCTTTTGCCACGTACGTGCCTTTCACCGGCTGCTTGTCGATGGGCTTTTTATCGGCCAGCGACATGATGTAGCGGACCATCTCCTTGGCTTCGTCTTCCTTCAACTGCGGGTGGGCGCTCATGGCTTGCTCGCCCCAGACGCCACCGCCCCCGGTAATCACCTTTTTCGCCAGTCGGCCCACAATGGCTTCCCGACGCTCTTTGGCGTAGCGCTGCGAAACGGCCACGTAAGCCGGTCCGATGGATTTCTGGTCGATGCTGTGGCAGGCTTTGCAGTCGCTCAGTTCGATTAGGCGTTTGCCCGCCGAGAAACCGGTGTTGGCCTGGTGTCCCTGCGCCAGCATCGTCTTGTCGAAGCCTTCGAGGTAGTTCACCGTCACAACCACGTCTTCGGGGCTGATTTTGCCGCCCGCCAGCGTACCGTCTTCTTTGTCGGCTACCTTTACTTCGTATTCAACGGGCTTGTTGGCGAAGTAGAACGTCCGGTTGCCTTTCAGCGCTACCTCAACCTTCGGCGCGTCGTTGCCAACTTTGATTTCTACCGCTTTGGTCGCTACGTTGCCCTGCGCGTCGGTCACTTTCAGCACGGGCCGGTACACGCCCGGCTTAGCGAACGTCATGGTCGGGTTAGCCTGCGTACTCTTGGCCATACCAGGACCGAACGTCCATTCGTATTTGATGGGATCGCCGTCGTAGTCGAGCGTGCCTTTGCTGTCGAATTTCACCGTCAGCGGGGCCGCGCCGACCACTTTGTTAACGCTCGCCACGGCCACCGGCTTGCGGTTACCGGCGTTGTAGGTGATGTGCGCCAGCCGGGCGTCGTCGTTCTGGGCGAACCAGTTCTGACCGTATTCAAGCGTGTAAAGCGAACCGTCCTTGGCGAACTGCATGTCGATTGGGTGGTCAAATTTCGTGCTGGGCATGAACCGCTCCATTTTCACGAAGTCGCCATCTTTGGTCATCGTGACGGGGTTAATCCAGCCGCGCATCCACTCGTAGGCAAAGAACTTGCCGTCGTAGTGGCGGGGAAACTTCACCGGCGACTCCGGGTAATCGTCGTAGTAGTACACCGGCCCGCCCATCGCGTTCCGGCCGCCCTTGCCGACAATCGCGCCAAACTCGGGCGAATCAGCGTAAGGATAGTAAATAAACGCCTTCTGCGCCGGGGGTAGCTCCCGCAAACCCTTCTGAATCTTCGAGTAGTTGATCGGCTTGGCCGGGTCGTTGTACGGGCCCGAGGTGCTGTCGGCAAAGTTGAACTGACGATACGGCTTGTTGTCGGCGACAAACAAAGGCCAGCCAAAATAGCCAGCTTTACGCGCTTGGTTCACCTCGTCGTGCCCGCGCGGCCCGTACTTGTCGTCGTTCTCGCCCGCGTCGGGACCGACTTCGCCCCAGTAGAGGAAGCCCGTCCGCTGATCGATCGAGATGCGGTAGGGGTTGCGATTACCCATCACGTAGATTTCAGGTCGGGCACCCGCCGTTCCTTTCGGAAACAGGTTGCCGTCGGGAATGGTGTAACTGCCGTCGGCTTCGGGGTGAATGCGCATGATTTTGCCACGCAGATCCATCGTATTGCTCGATGTCAGCAGGGCGTTCGCGCCTTCCTGACCGGTACGGTCATCGGAAGGGCTGTACCCCTTTGATTTAAACGGGTTGGTATCGTCGCCCGCCGACAGGTACAGGTTGCCCTGCCGGTCCCAGGCGATAGAGCCGCCCGTGTGGCAGCAGTCCGTCCGCTTCACCGGCACGGTCATGATTTTCTGCTCCGTGTTCAGCAGCAGCGTGTCCTTTACGTCGTCGTACTTCACCCGCACCAGCCGGTTGGCGGTGTCGCCTTCCACAGGCGAGTAGTACAGGTACACCCATTTATTGTCGTTGAACTTAGGGTCAATGTTCAGACCCATCAGGCCGTACTCAAACTTGCTGTACACCGGTACATTCGCCACCAGCTTGACGGTTTTTTTCTTCGGGTCCCAAAGTTTGACCGCGCCTTTGCGCTCGGCCAACAAGACCTTGCCGTTGTCCAAGACGGCCAGCTCGGTCGGCTCGTCGAGCTTATCGGCCAGCACCTCGCGCGTAAAGCGGTTTTCTTCGGGGAACGGCTGCGTTTTGGCCTGCCCAAACTTAAGTTGCGAGGCCATCACCGATTTCAGACCGCCCATCAGGTGTTTGAGGTACACCGGATTGACAAACGT
>CAXUEB010000100.1:9995-14402 GCA_964249775.1 uncultured Spirosoma sp. | reverse complement strand
GTACCACGACATCGGATGGTCGTCGCCCATCTTGCCGTCCTTGTACGTTTTTTCGTCGATCTTGACGAGTACCTTGACGTCTTTATTGAAATTCTTAAAGTCGTAAAACTCGTCCTTAATCTGCCACCGTTCGGGGAATCCAAACATGGACCCGTGCTCTTTATTAACGACGTAAGCCTCGCCCGTCTGCACGTTGGGGTTGCCGGGGTGAGACGCGAACTGCCCGCCGGCCAGCTTGTTGTACCACGGCCAGTCGTACTCGGTGTCGGTGGCCGCGTGAATGCCGACGTAGCCGCCCCCCGCCTGAATGTAGCGCTCGAAAGCCGCCTGCTGCGCATCGTCCAGCACGTCGCCGGTGGTGCTCAGCCAGATTACCGCGCCGTAGCGTTTGAGGTTATCTTCGGTAAACTTGGACGCGTCTTCGGTCGTGTCGACGGCAAAGCCGTTTTCCTGCCCCAGCTTCATGACGGCGCGTTTACCGGCCGGAATCGACGAGTGGCGAAAGCCTTTCGTTTTGGAAAACACCAGCACCCGGTTGAGCGCGACGGGGGCCGCCGTCGAGCCAGTAACGGTTGTGGCCGGTCTGGAAGAGCTACGCGGGGCCGTTGCCTGCGCCCAGCCCGGCAGGTCGGTTCCGAGCAGAGCCGTGGTCAGCGCACCCGCCAGCAACCACGCACGGGCGGGAAGCGGTCGATGATTCATAGGAGTCAGCATGTATTCAGATGGATTTTGACAAACAGCAACAAAACGTTGAATGAATAACGGAATCAGGCAGTTAATTGACTTTTAGCAAGAATCAAAGGTACAAAAAAAGCGAATGCTGTGCGGAACGTTCACTTGAATTTATAAAGCTTGTTTGATGAGTTAATCTACTTTTTTGAACGTCATGATGGGCCTGCCGTCGCGCAGCAGGGTTAGTTTGCCTTCGGCAACGCGGTAGGTCAGCGCCTGACTAAGCGTTTCGAGTAAATCACCCTCGAATCGGCCCGCATCGCCGGGACAGGCCATGCGCGTAGTGGCCAACGGTCCAAACTGAATCCGGTGGCTGTCCGCTTTGACCAGACCGTTGAGCCGGTTGCAGCCGGTCGTACCCGTGACGCGACTTTCAGTTAGCAAGATGTCCAAACGGGGCCGTTCGTTGCGTGAGCCACCGGCCGGCAGGGTGCGCCCCCCGAAGTCGGTCAACACCCAGCTATCCTGCAACAGGGCAGTCTGCTGCAAGGATACGCCACAGCCCGAATACGTTTTCGCCTTAGCCGTTACGTCGACCCGGTAATCAGACCGCTGCCCTGACTTGTTGTCCACGCAGCTATCGGGCCGAAACCGGGCTGTCAGCCGCCCCTCGTCAATCTGGGCGTCGTAGCGGAACGCACCGTTGTCGTCGGGGATGCGTTCGGGCACCGGCGCGCTAATCGAATCGCCGTTGACTGTTTTGAAGCGCATAGTACCCTTCGATGGATTGATCGTCAGCGACCAGAAGGGTTCATTGCCCTGCGCGACGAGTTCGTCGCCCGCTTTTAGTTGGCGGCTGTAATCGGCGATGGGAGCCGTTGTGGTCGTCGAGATGGGCGGATTCGGTTGGCCGGTTGGGGTCAGCGTAGCCGCCAGTCGGGTCGACGGTCGGCGGCAAGCCACCACGATCAGCAGAAAAGCGAGGAGGACGTAAAGGCGCATGGGCAAAAATGGGTTGGAATAGCGTCAAACTTAAAAGGTCTTCGAGACCGAAACGTCGGCCCGGCTTTTAGGTTTTGGGCGGGACCAAACGTTTAATTGATCTCTTAAAGAACCACAAACTACGCCTGTTAAACAGTCTGCTTCAACGGCCGTTATTCCTGTTTACAACGTACAACCGTCTCACGCGTCTGATGTAACTGGCTGTTATTGTACCCGCTACCGATTATTACCGTCTAACTGGATCGCGTCGAAATTGAGCACTTGGAAGCCAGCGATCAGTACACCAATGGGCGTTATGCCCTGCTGCTGGCTTTGCCAGGTCAGACTGCTCAGGTCGTCCGGCGTTAGGCGGTTCTGGGTGTTGTAGCTGGCTTGGTACAACTCCGACTGGGCCTGCTGAAAGTGCCCGGCCGATGATGTGGTGCCCGACTCCCGCAGGTTAGCCGCCGGAAACACGCGGTCATACAGGATACCGGTGGTGATGCCGTTCTTGTCCAGATTGGCAAAGGCCTGGTCAGCGGCCTGGCGGTATTCACTTTGGGCCATGACGGCCGACAAAACGCTCCATAAGAGCACAACAAGGTACATCCTTCTCATAACATGAAAGGGTTAAGGGTGAAACAGGGACAAATTAATTGGTCAATCAGTAAGCCACTGAACTAAGCTCATTGGGTGCGGGCATTCACGTCAAACCGCCCGTTGGTGACAGTGACCGTCTTGCCGCTTGGCGTGGCGGCCATGAACTCAAACGTACCCGCCACAATGCCGGTGGTTGTATCGGCCTTAACGAGGGTAACTTGTCCAGTGTAACGGGAAGAGGTAACGTAAGCTTCTCCGCTGCTCGACTCGTAGAATCCATAGTCGCTGGGGTTCAATGACGCAGGCATTGTTGAGGTATTGGTGTTTAACGGATGTTTACCCAGCGTGTAATCATTAAGAAATATAGCTACCCGTTGGTTGTCTTTAGCGTACGTACGTACGTACGTATATGCCTACTTTGTATGGAGTAGAATGTATACCAAAAAAACCACCGTACACCGGTTTGGCGGCCATAAAGCCCCGCCCCCCATCAGGCACGTAAGGCTTGCCGTTAATCATACAGCCGAAGGTGTTTTGACCGCTTTGGGTGGCATAGGGTAAGGGGCCTTCTTTTTTACAAGTCATCAGCAATAGGCACACGCTGAGCAGGAACAGCCAACGGACGCCAAAGGGATACGTAAAGTAAGTCATGGCCGAAGGGTTAACTGGTGGTGAGCGGTAAGACAAATCTATAGCGTTAAGGGACAAAACCTATTCCTATTTGGGGAGAAGTTCGGGTGAACTTGGGGTGAGTTATTGAGCGGGCGGTAGGCCGCCTTCGCGCTCAAGCCGGTATAATGCCCGATGGAAGGCGGCTTTGCCGCTGACGCCTAATTTGCGGGCAACGTTCTTTCGGTAGCTTTTTACGGTTTCGACGCTCAGGCATAGCCGGTCGGCGATGGTTTTGCAGGGCGCGTCGTCCATGCAGTAACGTAACACCCGCCGTTCGGTGGGCGTTAAGAGGTCGTAGAGGGTTTCGGAGGGCATAAAGAGAGTTAGGTATCCAATGAGTAGATAACAAACGTAGGATAGGTAGTTATCTTCATTTAGGCAAATAGTATAAACAAAGAAAGGATTAAATCTTAAAATTTTAGAATTCGGCTCGTTAAACGCCCGGTTCCTGTTTCGAATTAGGTACTTCGCAAACAATGGCTGCGCTTTCGTAGTCCCGAACGATTTGCCGTTACCGGTTCAACCGGGTGCCGTACCCTACGCCCGTCGAACAGTCTACGTAAATGGGCGTTATTCTTGTTGATAATAAATACGCGATACCATGAAACGAGGCTGGATTATTGCCCTTGGCTTACTATTACTCGGCGCTGTCGGTGCCTATATTTGGTACAATCGGTTGAAAAGCGGAGCCGCAGCCGAAGGCGGACCGCACGACGACTCGCTCAAACCCCGGCTGGAGATGGGCAATATCAACATCACCAACATCGACGACGACAAGATTGACATGAACGTTAAGCTGTTGATCGACAATCCGCTGCCGGTGGGCTTCAAAGCGAAGCGGCTAAACTACACGATCTTGATGGCCAACACGCCCATCATCGAAGATTCGTACGAAAAGCCGATCGAAATTGAGTCGGGCGACAGTACGTACGTGACGCTGCCCATGAAACTACTGGTCGATAAGTTGACGACGGTATTGAAAACGCTGGACAAAAAAGACATCGACAGCACGACTTACACCGTCCGCAGCACGTTCGACCTCGACGTGCCGATCTTAGGCGACCGCACGTTCAAATCGACCATTACCAAGCGCCTGCCGACGTACTACGTGCCCGAAATCAAAGTAGAAGACATTGACTTCGGCAAGGTCGGTTTGAAGCGCACCGACGTAGCCGCGAAGGTGAGTGTGGTCAACAAAAATAAATTTCCCTATAACATTACCGATACGCACTACTCGATTCTGATTGACGGCAAGCAAATCGCCGAGGGTGATCAGCCGGAGCCGATTCTGATTAAAGCGCAGGCCACTACGCCGGTTGTGTTTCCTGTTACGATGAAGCCGGGCACCACCCTGAGTCTGCTCGATGAAATGTTGTTCAAGAAAGAGGAGACGTCGTACGTTGTTAATTTCCGCTGTAAGATTATCGATAAAGAAGGCAGTGCCGCCTTCAGCAACAGTAAACTAAACACGCAGATTAAGGG
>CAXUEB010000100.1:8909-9985 GCA_964249775.1 uncultured Spirosoma sp. | reverse complement strand
CCGATAAAGCCGCTGACAAGGCCGACGCGCAGAAAGACGCCGAGCGGGAAGAACGGCAGGAAGAGCGACAGGAGCGTCGGGAAGAACGCAAAGAAGAACGGCAGGAACGCCGGGAAGAGCGCAAGGCCGCCAAAGACAATCCATGAAGTCTCATTATGATCTGATTGCCATCGGAGCCGGGGCCGCCGGGTTGGGCGTGGCCATTGCCATGCGGAGACTCGGCTTTTCGGTCCTGTTAGTTGAGCGCAAAGACAGCCGCATCGGGGGCGACTGTTTAAACGACGGCTGCATTCCCAGCAAAGCGCTGATTCACGTCAGCCGATTGATTCACAATGCCAAACGTTCACAGCCGTTCGGTTGGAAAGCCGAGGGGAAGACCGACCTGGCGGCCGTGATGCAGTACGTCCGCGAACGGCAGGACATCATCCGGGCGCACGAAAACGCGGCTTACCTGCGCGACCGCGAAGGTTTAGCCGTAGAACTCGGCACGGCGCGGTTCGTGGGGAAGCAGGAGATCGAAATAAACCGGATTGACGGCGCGGCCCAACGGGTTACGGCCAAAAACATCGTGCTCTGCACTGGCTCGAAGCCGCAGATACTGAACGTTGCCGGCATTGAGTGGGTAAAGGTGTGGACCAACGAAACCATTTTTACGCTCGACCAACTGCCTGACCGGTTGCTCGTCGTGGGAGCCGGGCCGATTGGCATTGAGTTGAGTCAGGCGTTTGGGCGGATGGGCAGTCAGGTGACGGTCGTCGGGCGGGAAGGGCGAATTCTGGCGAAGGAACACCCCGACGCGTCGACCCTGCTCCAACAACGTCTCGAAGGCGAAGGCGTTCAGTTCAAACTGAACTACAAACTGACGGCCTTTCGTGATGCCAATACAGCCGAATTGAAATCGGGCGACGGTGCCACCGAGCTTATGCCGTTCGACGCGCTGCTGGTGGCCATCGGCCGGACGTTCAACTTCGATGATCTGGACCTGCCCGCGGCCGGTATTGAGTTGGACGACAAAGGCCGCATTAAGCTCAACGATTACCTCCAAACCCCCAACGAACACGTCTTCGCGGCCGGTG
>CAXUEB010000100.1:3575-8899 GCA_964249775.1 uncultured Spirosoma sp. | reverse complement strand
TTGCGCACGGGCGTAACGAAATTGTTGAGCAGCACCGAATCGTGCAGTTCGGCCTGACGGAAGAGGACCTAAACCGGCGCGGTATCCGCTACGAACGCGTCGACTACGACTTTGGCCACGACGACCGCGCCATTGTCGAGGACTACGAATACGCCCGTATGATCCTTTTCACCGAGCCGCGCGGCCTGAATCCGTTCAGCACGAAACTATTGGGCGGTACGGTTATCGCGCCCAACGCGGGCGAACTATCGCAGGAACTGATTTTGGCCATCCAGCAGAAACTGACCGTGGGCGACTTTTTCAACAAAATTTACCCGTACCCCACGGCCAGCCGCGTCAACAAAAGCGTGTGGCTGGATTACGTTTCCGATAACCTGCCGGGCGTGGTTAAAAAGGCCGCGAAGTGGTTTTACTGAGCCGCCAAATCGCGACCAGATGACCCAGCAAGATTACCGGTACTACGAAGCCGGGCAGCCAGACGAGCGGAAACTTCAAAATGGCGACGTTCGGCTGATCGAAAGATAGGCGCTGCACCGGCGAGGGCGCGGACAGTACCGCCAGCGTGACGATGTTAACCAACAGCAACAAGGCGATGGCGTGCCACAGCAGCAACGCGCGGGCTGGCAGCACCGGCCGGTCGAACGTAAAATACGCCACCACCGGGGCCGTCAGACCGGCCAGAATGTCGAAGTTACGTCCCTCGAACGTCATTACCTCCGGCATTTGATGGGATACGAACAAGCCGTAGATCACCAACTCAACCGGCACCCGCACCGCGTTTAGGTAGGTGAGCGTCGATAACGGTAGGGTATCTACAAACCGACGGCCACCCGGCGTCGTAAACAAGCTGACAATCAACAGTAGGGTAGGAACGACCGCCACCAGCAGCCGGGGCGGAAAGCCGTTTAGTTGGGTAAAAAAGTCCTGACTGGCCAAAAAACTCAGCACCAACAGATAGACGATTGCGCTTAACAAAACGGTGGTCGCCAACCGGGGAGCGGCCTGCCGAACGGCCCTCATGAAACCCCAAAGGGTCAGGGCGGTTGTCAGAGCGAAGGCAACGGTTAGCCAAACGGATATCGGTGTGGTGAGGTACGTAAGATTGGGTTGCATCCGTTGGCGGGCTATTGCTTCTCAAACCGATACGGGTCGTATTCCACGAAATCATTGGCTTTGATCTCAACGCTGCGTACGGCCCCGCCCTCGACCGTAAATTTAGCCGGAAAAATGCCGAACGCCGGGTTGGAGTACGTCAGCCGAAAGGTGTTGTCGTCCATGTAATCGAGCCGGCCGGTAAGCGTCGGGTGGTGCTCAAACGTAATGGTTAAACCCGCGCCGTTGGACGTAACCGCGATGGTGCCGTAGAGTTCGTTGCGGTACGTTCCGGCGAAGGCCGTCAGGGGCAGCGCGGGTTTCGCTCGCTTTGCGACGCGCTCAGCCAAGGCGGCTAATTCCTGTTTTTGCTTTTCGTTGTCGGCCCGCGCGCCGTTCAAGAAAAACCGGCTCCGGTCGGTGTAGGGAACGCCTAAGTACGCGTCCAAGACCATGTAACGTAGGGCCTCGAAGAAGCTTTGGTTGTCCTGGTTGGTCAGAATGGTGATGCCCAACTTTTCCTCGGGTACGAAGCAGGTATTGGTCACGAAGCCGAAGGCCCCGCCGGTGTGGGCGTACACCTGCCGCCCGTTGTAGTCCGACATAATCGTGCCGAGTCCGTAGGCCTGAAAATGGCGGGGCAGGACGCCCGACTTCCGGCTGCCGAGAATCGTGTTGGCGTCGCGGGTTTGCCGCACTACCGCCCACGGCAAGACTTGCTTACCGGCAAACCGGCCGCTGTCCAACTGCATCATGAGCCACTGGCTGAGGTCTTTGACGCACGAGACCATGCTGCCCGCCGGAGCCAGGTTGTCCACGTTGTCGTAGGGCAACCGCATCGGCCGGCCGTCGGGACTAAAACCGGTGGTGTAGGGTCGGGCGATGTTGGAACGGGTTTCGGCTCCGGCCGTCAGCATATACGTGTTGGTCATGCCGAGCGGCTTGACGAGGTTGGCGTCGACGTAGACTTCCCACGATTGCCCCGTTACTTTGGGAATGATTTCACCCGCCGTCACGAACGCCGAGTTGCAGTAGCCGTAATCCTGCCGAAACTGACCGACGGGCTTCAACAACCGCATCCGGCGAATCACTTCGGCGCGACTAAGATTCGTATCCCAGAAGGTGAAATCACCCTGAAACGTTTTGGTGCCCAGCCGGTGGCAAAGCAAATCGCGGATGGTAACGAGCTGCGTCGCGGCCGGGTCGTAGAGTTGGTAATCGGGTAAATACTTGGTCACTTTATCATTCAGCGACAGCTTCTTGTCGAACTCCAGTTTGGCTAAGGCCGTGCCCGTGAACAGCTTCGAGTTCGACGCAATCAGAAATAACGTGTTTTCATCGACCGGCTCGTTCTTACCGGACCCGGCCAGTTCCCGAACGCCGTAGCCTTTCGAGACGACAATTTTCCCGTCTTTCACCACCGCAATGGCCAGCCCCGGAATTTGCCAGTCGGCCATGCCGCGCCGGATGTAGGCATCGAGACTGTCGGTAACGAAAGTGGGTTGTTTTTGGGCCAGTGTTGAAGATAGCCCGGCGGACAACGCCAGCAGGAAGCAGATAAGTCGTTTCATAACCCGAAAGTACTACGTTTAGGCATTCGTCCCGAAATAACCAAGTTGTGAACTTGCCGACGCCCGATTTATTCCTGGTCCTTCATCAACGTACTTGCGTCGTGTTTGTGCGGGAAATTATCATCTCCGTTAGCAGCGCAGCCAGAAGGTTTTTCAAGACTGATTGTTTATGAATGAACCCCGTGGATTCGCCCAGCGACAAGCATAAAGAGGTCTTACACTGCGGTGTAGAAGTTTTTGGACAGGTAAAGCAGCAACAAGCCTGTCGGTCCGACGATGTAAATACTTGTATGTAATTGGCTAAATAGTATATACTAAAAATGGTAAATATTTAATTTAATCTAATGTTAATCAGGTCTTCCATTACGTACCGATTCGATGAAGCGACCACAGAATACCAAATCGGTAAAGAGGCTCCTTGGTAAAAGTTGACCTGACTGCCTAATAATCGTCCAGTTCGCGGTGTATATTCTTGTTAGCCGATCAACTAACAAGTTTATGTAAACAAAGATTACTGGGTTTTGACCGCCGAGAATTAGAAGGCGGCCTCTATTTGTCCCACATAAACTACGCTTGACCTATGCCCAAAGCTTGTCGGAGTAATTCACTAATCGGTGCTGGCAAAGCCATCATTCAACCAAGTCTAACCCAATAAAACAAAACGTAATGCAACACGCTACGAATAAAATACCCTCAAAACTGTCCGGCAAGCGGGCTTTGAGCAACGTAATGAGCTTTGCTTTCAGCGTTGTTTTCGCCTTGATGATTTCGTGCTCACCCTTAGAAGACGGCCTCAAGCCCGCCGATTCGGCGGCTGGCCTACGGACCGCAGCGCTCAGCGAAGCAACGTTTGTCGACCCAACGGCAACCCTGGAGGGTCGGGAGTCAATCCGGTTGGGCAAGCAAGTGTACGTTGGCCCGTTTGCGCGCTTAATCGCCGGTGGTGGCGATGATGACGACGACGATGATGAAGAGTCGGCTCCCCAGTTCGACATTAGCATTGGGAACGAAACCAACGTGCAGGATAACGTAACCATTATTGCTAACTTCGAGCGGGATGGTAGCGCGGAAGACCGGGTCGAAGCTTTGGGTATCGAAGGTGTCGAGATTGCCGAACGAGTGATTCTGGCCCACGGCTCGACCGTGAAAGGCCCCGCCCGCATCGGCGTGGAAGGATCAAACATTCCGGCCGATCCCGACGACGATCAGGAAGTATTTCTGAGCTTTGGCTGCGAGGTTGACGGGGCCATCCTGGAAAAAAACACGGGCGTATCGGCCCTGGCGCGGGTCGGTCCGGGCGTGCGGCTGAAGAGTGGCTTTATCGTCTTGCCGGGTAAGAACGTAACAACGCAGGCCGAAGCCGATAACCCGTCATTGGGTAAGGTGCGCCTGCTGGTTGAGGCCGACGTGCTGTTCAACGAAGACGTGCTGGAAGTAAACGCGGCCTTTGCGCGGGAATACACCCGGCTGGCGCAGGAGAATCCGTCGAACGTGCGGGGCATCAACTACGATCCGGGCAACACCGAGTTTAACCCGAACCGCGATCTGCCCCGCCTGAACAACGTGCCGTCGCGCGTACCATCGTTTCGCAACCGCATCATCGGCGACGTTCGCATCGGCAACACGTTCAACGAACTGAATCAGCGCATGGGCAACCGGATTTCGATTCGGGCCGACGAAGGCGAACCATTTACGGTCGGGCGCATTACCCGCGTGGACAACAACGTCATTTTCCACGCCCTGAAGGAAACGCCGATTGTGACGGGTAACAACGTGAGCTACGGCGAGCGCTCGATCGTGCACGGCGGTGGCCGGCGGCCCCTTCTGGGTGGTGGCGACAACGAGCCGACCATCATCGAAGACAACGTCCGGCTGCTGAGTCAGGCCGTCGTGTTCCGGTCGCTGATTGGCCGCGGGGCAACCATCGGCCGCAAAACGGCCATCGTTAACACGGACGTTGCACCGGGTCAGGTAATTGGGGATCGACTGGTTTACGTCAATAACAGCCTGTTCGGGCGGGTCGAATGGTAATGAATACGCAGGCGTTCTTTGGACAAACGAACGGGAAAAACCAGTCCTCCTCGTGGGGGCTGGGTTCTCGTTTCCTCGTGATACTGCTCAGTTTGGCCGTATTCAATAGCTGTCAGTGGCTGGATCAGAATGAAGAAACAGCAGCGAAAAAGGTTAGTTTGCCTTCCGTTGACGGCATGACGACGACGCTGGAAGACGAGGTGCGGGACCTGCCGAACGGACAGATCGCCTGGTCGACGTATTGGAAAACCTGCTGGAACGCGTATCCCGACGCTGAAGTCTACGAGATCGAAGTAACGACGATGGAAGGCACGTCGCCGAAGTTACGTCGGCAAAAGGGATCGTGCCACCGCCTTCAGATTGTAGCTGGTCGGAACGCAAAATCCGAAGGCTTGTTAAACCGCAAAACGCTGATTGGTTTGCAAACGGGTCAGCTTGCGTTTCGTTACCGGGCCGTCCTGGACGAAGGACGCTTCAGTGAGTGGTCGCCGGTGGTGATGGTGAGAGAGCCGTAAGCGACGATTACCCGAAACGCAGAACGCCCCACCATCGTGAGACGGTGGGGCGTTCTGCTTCTAAACTTATGAAGTTTTTGAAACTTTATTGGTTTGGTACGGCCGGCCAGTTTAC
>CAXUEB010000100.1:0-3565 GCA_964249775.1 uncultured Spirosoma sp. | reverse complement strand
TATCAACCGAGCCCGAGCCGGGTCGTGCTGGCTTCCTTTGGGCGACAAGCAGCACACGCTCCACACGGCTTTGCGGTTGCGCATCAGGAAAAACAGTACCGCAAACGCCACAATCAGGATGATGGGAAACGTCGTCATTTTCGCTAACGTCGCTTGCCCGGCGGCCAATTCCAGCGCATCACCGGTCAGTCCACCCGCAGTTTTTGCAGCCCGCTCGCCGTCAATCCACCGGCCAATGATTGGCTGGAAGATAGACGTTGAAAACATCCCGACGCCACCGACAATCGACATGCCCAGCGCTCCGCTCAGGGGAATCCGTTCGGCCACAAACCCGATCATCGTGGGCCAGAAATAACACACGCCAAGGGCAAAAAATACGGCTGCCACGTAGGCCATGGCTCCGGTCTGCGTGCTAAACAGGTAAATGCCGATGGCCGCAAAAACCGCCGAGCCTAACAACACGCCCGTCTGGTCGAACCGGTGAATGATCGGACCGGCGAAGTACCGGCCGATGGCCATCAGGGCCGTCGTCAGGGCCAGGATCAGCATCGGCGCGGCCCCGCTTTTGCTCATAATCAGACCAACCCACTGCTGCGGACCAAACTCACTGATGGCGGTCAAGGCCATGCAGGCAAAGATAAACAGGTACAAGGGCGTCAGCATCGCCTTGAAGTTGCTGGACAAGGACGTTGCGCCGGCCACGGCCGACCGGGGGAACGACTGCCCAAAGTAGAGAAACGCATATAGCAGGGTCGGAATCATAATGACCCAAATTTGTGCCTGCCAGGACAAACCCCCGTCGGTCATGAACTTAGAAATCAAGCTACCGATAAAGATGCCACCGGGAAACCACATGTGAAACCGGCTCAGCATTTTGTTCATTCGTGAACCCGAATACATATCGGCAATCATCGGGTTACAAGCCGCTTCCGTACAGCCGTTGCCAATGCCAATCAGCAAGGTTGAGATCAGCAGCGTTGAGTACCCGCCCGCGTAAATGGTGAGTAGAATACCCAGCGTGTGGCATACGAACGCCACGGACATAATTGTTTTCGGACCAACCGTGTGGTACACCAACCCGCCAACAATCATGGAGATTGGAAAGCCCAAAAACCACATCGAGTTGATAAAGCCTAACTGCTCGGCCGACAGGCCAAAATCATTGCCTAATTGGGGGAGAACGCCGGCCCGGATGCTGAAGGAAAAGGCCGTCGTGATCAGCGCGAAGCAACTGGCGTAGAAAAGCCGGTCTGGATTTACGCCCGCGTTCGTTTGAATTGCGGTTGGGTTCATCATTCGTGAGAATTGAGGGGTTTGGATGAGAACTGGACAAGTTAGTCAACAAAGCCGCCCGGCCCGATTGATTACCCGTTTGGGGCCGGTATTTGGGCAAAATTTCCGAAAAAAAAGTAAATCCGCTAATTTCCGCCCCAAAAATTATTCACCATCCGCAACGGGTAAACCGACCCGACGGGTCACTTTACTGGCTAAATCGTCGGCGCTCTTCAGCTAAGGCGTCGATCCGTACAAACTCAGCACCTCGTATGCATCGCAAACTTCGCATGGGTCAGGTTGGGGGTAGTCTCGATGCCTTCATCGGGGCCGTTCACCGCCGGGCGGCCACCCTCGACAATGAAATTGAATTAGTGTGTGGCGTCTTCAGCCAATCGTCCGAGAAATCGAAGGCGACGGGCCGCGCCCTTTACCTGCCCGACAACCGCGTTTATGAAAACTTTGAGGAGATGATTCTCCGGGAGAAAGACTTGCCCGAGGGCGAGCGGATGGACTTCGTCAGCATCGTCACGCCCAACCACATGCACTTTCCACCCGCCAAGATGGCGCTCGAAAACGGCTTCCACGTCATCTGCGATAAGCCCATGACCTTGAACCTGCAACAAGCCAAAGACCTCGCCCAACTTGTAGAGCAAACCGGCTTAGTGTTCGGCCTGACGCACAATTACACGGGCTACCCGATGGTGAAAGAAGCCCGCGAGATCGTCCGTAGCGGCAAACTGGGTCCGATCCGTAAAGTCGTCGTTGAGTACCCGCAGGGCTGGCTCTCAAAAGCCGAAGAGAATAACGATTACAAGCAGGCCATCTGGCGGACTGACCCGGCGCGGTCGGGCGCGGCCGGCGCGATGGGCGACATCGGTACGCACGCCGAAAACTTAGCTGAATACGTAACGGGTTTAAAAATCAGCGAACTCTGTGCTGACCTCAGTACGTTCGTACCCGGTCGTCAATTGGACGACGACGGTAACGTATTACTACGCTTCGAGGGTGGCGCGAAGGGCGTACTGCACGCCAGTCAAATTGCCAACGGCGAAGAAAACTCACTAAAAATTTTCGTCTACGGCGAACTGGGTGGCCTCGAATGGCATCAGATGGAGCCGAACACGCTCACGTACAAAACGCAGGAAGGGCAGCGGATTATCCGCCCGCAGGTCGGCGACGTATCGCCCGCGGCTAAGGCCCACTGCCGCCTGCCGGCTGGTCACCCGGAAGGGTTTTTTGAAGCGTTCGCTAATATTTACCGCAACTTCGCCTTCGCCGTCAAAGCTCATATGGAAGGCCGCGACCGCGATTTGCTCTACGACTTCCCGAGCGTCCACGACGGCGTCCGCGGTTTGGCGTTCATCGACACGGTGATTGCATCCTCAAAGTCTTCGGAAAAGTGGACGAAGTTTGTTGAATAAAACTATTACGCAGAGATTCGCGGAGACAAAAGAGATGTACAGAGATTTAAGGGAACCTCTGCGCATCTCTGTTTTGCTCTGTGAATCCGCTTCGGCGGTCCGATCTGCGTAACAACCATACCCCCAAACCAATGCAAAAAATCAACGTCGGTGTCGTCGGCACCGGATTCATCGGGCCGGCCCACATCGAAGCCCTCCGCCGTTTACCCAACACGAACGTTTTGGCCCTCTGCGAAGTAACGCCCGAACTCGCCCGTCAGAAAGCCGACCAACTCGGCATCGAACGCGCGGCTACGTTCGACGAACTGCTCCAGATGGACGACATTCAGGTAGTGCACATCTGTACGCCCAACTTCCTGCACTACGCGCAGTCGAAAGCGGCTTTGCAGGCGGGTAAGCACGTCGTCTGCGAAAAACCCCTGGCCAAAGACCTGCACGAAGCCGAAGAACTCGTGCAACTCGCCAAAGAAACCGGCTTAGTCAACGCCGTACATTTCAATCTGCGCTATTACCCGCTCGTGCGGCAGATGAAAACTATGCGCGAAAAAAGTGATCTGGGCGACGTATACAGCGTCATCGGCTCGTACTTACAGGACTGGCTGTTCTACGAAACCGACTATAACTGGCGGCTCGAACCCGACAAATCGGGCGATTCGCGCGCTATCGCCGACATCGGTTCGCACCTGATGGATAGTTTAGAATACATCACCGGTCTGAAAACCACGGCGGTGATGGCCGACTTCAATACCATCCACAAAGTGCGGAAGAAGCCGCTCAAACCGGTCGAAACGTATTCGGGCAAGATGCTGCAACCGGAAGATTACGCCGATGTGCCCATCAACACCGAAGACCACGCCAACGTGCTGCTG
>CAXUEB010000099.1:1319-17163 GCA_964249775.1 uncultured Spirosoma sp. | reverse complement strand
CAATCACCAAATCTTCGCCGTCGTTGCTGCCACCGAGCGAACGGGTCGCTTCCTTTCGCAGGACCACCGGTCGCTTCTCGTCCAGGGCCACCGTTTTTAGAATGTCGAGTGATTCTTTGTTGCCCACCCGGCGCAGCGCCATCAGCATGTTCTGGGCAGCCTCTGAGTCATTACCGTTGATTACTTCCCACACCATTGGGCCGCCTTTTTGCTTGAGCAACTGCCGGGCGGCATCGCGCCCCAACCCGTCCATTGCTTTCTGCACGGCTAATTGCTTTAACCGGGCGTTTTCAGATGCCGGTTCGTAACGTGCGACCAGTTCCATATACTCCGTCGTTCCGTATACGTCGTTCATGAGCTTTGTCAGCGCACTCGTCGCAACGGGCGAGTTTTTGACAAAGTTCGGGTCGAGGTGACGCAGGGCCAGTTTTGTTACGTCGGACGAGCCGCTGTTGGCTTGCAGGATGCTCAGCAGCGCGTTCGATTTTTCGGTCGCGCCGGGGTTAAAATCGAACGCCCGGAAGTACCGCAGCCGCTGACTTAGGTCCACGCTGTTGTCGCCCGCCAGTTTGGCCAGCATCGGCACGGATTCTTTCGTGCGGGCGCGCCAGACGATGTCGCGGCCACCCGCGTTGGCGAGCGGGTCGCCATTCATCTGCTTTACCCAAGCGGTGTAATAACGGTCCCAGTTGCCGTCGGCCCCGATGCCTAAGGCTTCCAGGTACCAGCGGTCATTGCCGTCGTGCTTGGCGGCCAACTGCGCCCATAAACCCGGCGCGTCAGCATTTTGGCTCCTACGTAAAGCAATGGCGGACTCCCGGCGTACGTGCGCATCGGCGTCGTTGACCAATTGATTCACGGCCGCGATGGTTTGTGCAGCTCCCATCTGACGGGCGGCCCGGAGCGCCGTGATGCGCAGGTCGGCGTTGGCGTCGGTTAGGGCCGACTGTACGTAACGCTGACCTTTACTACCGGGTAGTTTGCTCAGCAGCCAGAGCGCGCGGGCTTTCTGCCGCGGGTCAACGTTGTCTTTGTATTGCTTGGCGAGGGCTTTCTCGGCTTTCGTACCCATATTATGCAGGGTTGTCCAACCAGCGTAGCGAATAGCTAAGTTTGGGCTTTGCAGGGCGTTAATAGCGCCATCCACCGTCGCCGTGTTCACATTGGGCATGGCGTAAGGCGAGTTGGGTGGCGCAACCCGGTACACGCGACCCCGGCGCTGATCGCCCGCTTGGTGCCCACCGACGCCCGGATCGTACCAGTCGGCGATTATCAGCGAACCGTCGGGCGCGACGCAGATGTCGGCGGGGCGGAACCACTGGTCCCGCGCGCCTTCCAGCACGTTCATAATCTCGGCCTTGTAGCCCGCGCCGGCCTTCTGCACCGGATACGCCCGCACCACGTTCGGACCGGCGTCGCAGTGGATAACTTGACCCCGAAAGGCTTGCGGCAGCAGGTTGCCTTCGTAGACAATAATGCCCGTCGGCGAACCAGCCCCAGTCTGAAGTAAGTTTGGTACGACACCCGGATCGTTGAGGTGCCAGTGGCGTTTGGGTATTTCGCCCTCCAGGTTGGTGCGATTGGCCTGCCAGCCCGCGCCGTTTAGCTCGTCGGTGTAGCCGTAGTTGCCGTATTCCATGACGTAGTTGATACGAACGCCTTTGTTGCCGTCGTCGTCGTTGTCCGACTGCCACAGCGTTCCGTACGAATCGACCGCCACTTCGTAGTTGTTCCGAAAATTCTGACCCAGCAGTTCCACATTTTTACCGTCGGGGTCGCAGCGGAAGACCATGCCCTGCTTGAAATGTTCTTTGTCGATGGTTTTGCCGCTGGCCACGTCGACCACCGGCTTGCCGTCTTTGTCGAGGAGTTGCTTGCCTTCGTTGCCGAAGTTAAAATACCACTTACCGTCCGGCCCGAACACGAACGTGTGCATCCCGTGGTCGTGTTGCTCACCGCCGATACCCGTGAAGAGCAGTTCTTTTTTATCGGCCTTATCGTCGCCGTTTTCGTCGGTGAACACCCACACGTTGGGGCTGTTGGAGACGATTACCTTGTTGCCCATCACCCAGACGCCGAGGGGCGATTCCAGTTCGGGACCTTGGTAAAATACCTTGCTGGCGTCGGCCTTTCCGTCGCCGTTCTGGTCTTCCAAAATCACGATCCGGTCACCTTCGGGATGGGTCGGATTGCCGTTGATGGCCGGGCGGTAGTTGTACGCTTCGCAGACCCAAACGCGGCCTTTCGCATCCACGTCGATGTTAGTCGGATTGGTCAGCATCGGCTCGGCGGCAAACAGCGTGGCCTCCAAACCTGGCGCGATGTTCAGGCTGCCAACGGCGTATTTAGGATCGCGTTTATCATCGTCAGTCAGGCTGGCGAAAAGGCTCGTCAGGTATTCGCCCGACGCGCCATTGAGGTTGCGATTCTGATTTGCGCCGATGAAAACTCCGCCGACAAACAGGCCAGCCGCCGAAAGCGCGATGGTCCGCCGGGCGAACATAGATCGTTTCGGTAAACGAAGGTTGCTCATACGTGTAAAAGCAGAAAGACAGTTGGATTATAATACGTAAATGTAGGCATAAATTGGGCTAATGTCGTTGATTTCGTGGCAAATCTATTTTGGCGAGCATTTACTTACACTGCCCAAAGGTTAGGTTGTCGACGGTTAGTCAAAAGCAGCTTAGCTGAATGATTATGCGTTCACGGGTTCCGTCGCCAATCCGTCGAGCTGCCAGCGACCGGTTAATAAGACATTCGGGCTTTTGCTAAAATTAAGGTCGTTTAGTAAGAAATTAAGGCACCGTCAGCGGGCTTTATAGTTCATGTGCCGAATAAATTTGATAAATTGCTTCGATTCTACTAACAAATCGAAGACTGGTCGCGTATTACTTATCCAAACAAAATTTACACGATTCTTATGGAAACGTACGAGCAGAACATGGGTTATGCCCCGGAACCCGAGCCAAACTCAGAACCAGCAGCGCCTGTCAACACTGGTCAGCGCAGAGACGTTGGCGCGGCCGCGGCCGGCACGGTCGTACTGGGAGCAGCCGCTTATGCCCTGAGTCGGATGGACGATAGCGATGGGGAATCCGGTGATGGATCGGACGCGTCGCTATCGGGCTTAAACGACGGTGACGGGTCTGGCCTGAACGATGGTTCCAACGCCAACGGCGGCAGTGGAGCGTCTTCCCTGGTTCAGCCGGTGGCGTTGACGGATGCCAACGCGGGCAAGGGCGGATCGGATGGCAACCTCAACCTCGATGATATGACTTTCGAGGAAGCCTTTGCCGCAGCTCGTCAGGCTCAGGGACCGGGTCATCATTTCACCTGGCACGGGGGGATGTACAATACGTTCTTCCAGGAAGAATTAGATAAGATGAGCATGAGCGACCGGCTGGCGTTCGTTGAAACGCTGGACCTGCCCGACGATTCAGACAATGCGCCCGCGCAACCCCGCCGGGCGGCAGCGGAAGAACATCACCGGGCACAGTCGCCCCCCCGCACTCGTGAGGAGTCGCCCGTGTTGGCCGACAACCACCCTGTCGAGCAACCCGCGCCCAGCGTCGAGCCGATGACGGTCGTACCCATTGTAGCGGCTAACACAAACCCGGAAGTAGTTCCGCTGAGCACCGATCCGAGTGCGGAGGGTGTTGACTTGCTGACGGCCGAGGCACGTAGCGAACACAGCGGCATGCTTAGTCCTTCGATTGATTCCGTTGACGATCACGGCCACGGCAGCGACGAGGGTCATGCCGATGCGTCGGGCGATGATCACGAAGTGCATTTTGCCTACTAATCTGTTTCGCGCTCATTAACCGGACTGCTCATCCCTTGTCAACCGGGTGGGCAGTCCGGTGCGTTTGTCCGATCAACGCCAACCCATCCATGAACCGGTCGAACCAGTAGCCGAAGTACCGAATGGACAACATCAGAACCGGTCAGCAGACCATTACGATTGGACGGGGTAAAGCCAATCACATCGTTATTCCGACGCTATCAGTAACGGACTTGCACGCCCACGTGACGCGCAGTGGCGACGAGTACTGGCTGGAAGATAACAACAGCTCCAACGGTACATTCGTCAATGACTTTCGAATCACTCGAATGCGGCTAAAACCCGACGACCAGATTCGGGTGGGTAACCAACCCGTCATGTACCGGCGGGTCACAAAGGCATTCACGCGCAACCCGGACGATTACACCAAAGAATTCGCCGAGTTGGAGGGCGTTTGGAACGAATACGTTACGTTAAAGACCTCGATTGAGAACCGAAGCATGATGGATCAGAGCGCCGACTTAATGGTCGGTTTGCCCTTGGTCGGGTTAGCTTTGGGGCGGCTGGTTGGCGCGGAGCGTACTGCCCGTCGGCGTCGAAGTTTGGGAGAATTAGAAGCCCGGATGACGCAGCTTTACGCGTGCCCGAAGTGCGGCACTCCATTTCCGCTCAGTCGAGATTCGAGTTTTCGGATGCTGTTGCAGCGATCCATCAACCAAAAACAAGGTCATTGTTTAGCCGGTTGCGGAGCTATCTGGACTGTGTAGCTGTGTCGAATTAACTGTCCAGAAGCGGTTAGCAACAAATTGTAAGAGAACCGTCCGCATGCGGTCGGATGTCGTAACTTTGCCATCATGGGTGTCTACACGTTTAACTGTCCTGAATGTCGCAGCCGCTTCGACTCCGAGAGTTCGGTGCAGTGGAGCGTTGACCAGACGGCAACGGTGGCGTGTCAGGTCGGCAAGCGCCCGAAGTGCACCGTTTACTGCGTCGGTGAGGTTGTCACTACGGCTCAAACCTCGCAGCCGGCAACGTCGGCTACGCCGACCATCTCGCTCGACGATGCACCGCCGGCCAACCAACGGGTTGCTTATCTGGAAGTACAAACCATCGATGGCGGCATCGGCCGGTTGCTGATTGGCGAAGGGTTGATCCAAACGTATGGTCGTAAGTCGGATTTTGACGTCTGCGACCATCCGGTTGATACGGAAGACCGGAAGATGAGCCGGGTGCATTTTCAAATTGAAAGCCGGATGCACAACCGGCAGCCGTCGTACATCATCTCGGATATGGGTAGCATTCACGGCACCCGCGTGATGCGTCAGGTGGGTGGCAACACGAACACCATCCAGCTCTACGTCAACAAAGACAACAAGCAGGAACACGACGGTGTGTGTTTAGAGCAGAACGACCTAATCATCGCTGGCAATACCATGTTGCGCTTTGGCGTCGATTTACTGGCCGCGCCGGTTATTACGCCCGACACCAGCGCCCCCCCCGAAAAGTTTGACCCTAACCGAACGACAGTGTTTTAGAGATATTATAGGACTTTGCTGAGCGTAGAAAGCAAAAAACGTTAAAACTTCTCTATTTTCACTGGCCTGCTCAAGGGAAGTTAGGTACCTTACCGGTTCTCTGCGCTCTTTCCTCAACGTACTGGAATATTTTCTTACCCCCGCCCCGCAGCCAGGTGCTTAACCGCTTGAGCTGCTCACTGATGACTCTTAGTCAAGTCCGCGGGTTGCGCTTGCCCGCCTTGCGCAAGACCCGCAACCGAGCCAGCGCGTCCAGCAGCCTGTGCACTAAACCTTGAGTGGAGTACTTACCGGCCTGTTGGGTGTCGCCTTAGTTTTGGGCACTGACGACCGTCTGATAGTACTGCTTGAAGAGCCGGGTGACGTTGATCAAGAGGTCGTAGAGGGCTGCCCCTATCAATCCGACCAGTACCATTGCATTAGCCACCTTTTAATAAAAGCGAGATTTTTGTTAGTTATCATACGTAGAATTACGAGCAACTTTATTTTAAAGTGGCCCGCTAACTTGCGCCATTAAATCCATATGTACTCTGAGGTCAACAATTTGAGCGTGGTCAACCGATTCACTACCGCCCAAGGCCAGTAATGGGAAGTAGCCGTAGCACTTGTCATACGCTGGTACTCCTAACTTGGCCTTAGCTTCATGATAATTGGAAGCATTTAATTCCTCCCATATAAAGGAATCGTCTAAGAAATCCATATCAAATAATATATCCAAACCTGTATGAGTACTTAGTGTTTTTAGAGTTGCATGACGAAAGTCATACAACTCTAAAAATCCATTATTCTTTCTTTTCCAAACAAAAAGATCTCCATAAGCGGATACAGCAATTGGAATATAATCAAATCCAATATTTTCTATATTCGTATCCGTAAACTCTTGAAAATTTGACGGCTTAATAAATCGTAGATACCCATCTGCGTATATGCCAAAACCGTAATCCTGCCATATTTGCAGAATCTCATTCGGTAAGATACCACGATGCTGATCTATTTCCGCTTGGGAAGGTCTTTCTACTATTTTGTAATCTGGGTACTTGGCAAAAAATTTCTCGAACATAGTTTTATTATCTACCTAATCTGACGTTTAATTTTGTCGTTCTGCGCTGTTCAGGCGTCATACCTGCCGCTTGTTTACGAATCTCGGCGTCCATGTTGTCGGCAATACCTCGCTTCTCCCATTGACTACCGATAGACCGGTTGACTCCTTTGTCACCCATACCGCCGATGTGAGTAGGGTTGCCACCTGCGATTTGGTCTGGGTTGTGTAACGCATCCTGAGTTCGCATCCAATCTTCAGCCTCTTTCTTAGCTTGTTGCGGGCTTCTTCCTCGTCTGCGTAATTCTTCTGTTTTTTGCCTTAGAGCATCATTTCTTGCATCCTGTTGCGCTTTGGCGCCACTTCTACTTGAGTTTTGTAGCGATCACTGTTCTTAAGGTACTCCTCAACAGTCATATTGTTTAACCCATCTTCCTGCGCTTGAATCTGTCGGTCAAACTCGGCTTGTGAGTGCTTAGGATTACGCTCAAAAGGAGGGCGGGTACGGTAGAGGGGTAACCGTCTTGGGCCTGTTGCTTTCTTCCTACCCTTTCGTTGGGCCATCTCGTCGACCCACTGGCTCAGCTTCTTGCCCCCGCCCCGCAGCCGGGCCACCAACTGCTCAGCCTGCTCCGAGATGACCCGCAGCCACATCCGCGGGTTGAGCTTGCCCGCCTTGCGCAAGGCCCGCAGCCGAGCCAGCACGGCCGGCCCCCCGAACAAACTCAGCACGTCCAACAAGCCGTGCACTAAGCCCTGGGCGAAAAACTTGCCGGCGGCTTGCAGGTCAGCCTGGTTTTGGGCGTTGACGGCCGTTTCGTAGTACTGCCGAAACAACCGCGTGACGTTGACCAGCAGGTCATAGAGGGCCGCCCCCGTCAGCCCTATCAGCACCACCTGACCCAGGTAGGGAATGGCCAACACTAAGGCAATGGCGGCTAAGGTAAACGCCCCCTCCCAGGTAATCATCTCCTTGATAACCTCCCAGTCTTGGGGACCAAACTGGCACACACCTTCGTAGGCCGCCCAGAGCAGCTTCTGCCAGGCGCTCAAGCGGCCAACGGCAGGTTCGGTATCTAGCTTTAACTAATGTAACTAATTAATTACCTGCCAAACGCTTTCTATCTGAAGTGTGTATTTAGTTGGTTGAGATTCTCCAAAAGATAGTATTACTAAATAATTACGTTTGAGCGTTGACGCTTGCGTTTCAATGTAGTACGTACGTAAGTTGTCTTGGTTTTTGTACAAACCCAGCAAGGCGCTTTTCTTTAGATTTGATTCGTCTACTATTAATCGAAAATTTAATCTACCTTCCAATTCTGAGAGCTCACCCAAGTGACTCTTACTTACAGCAATGTCAACTTCGTCGCCGTTTAATAGACCAACAGTGACTTTGTGCTCACGCACAGTTGATTCATTGTCAGAGAAATAAATTTTTCTTGGCAAAAGGTTATTGTACTGCGTGTCCATGATACGATGTTAGTTAATTGGGCGAATGTATCCTCCTTTAATTAGGTCATCCACTGTTTCGGGCAATTCATATTGAGTTCCTTTTCCCGGCTTATCAAACCAAGGGATTATTTTGCCTTTTTTAACCGGAATTGGCTTGACAACCTCATATTTCTGATAAGGCTTGTTTTTTGTAGCATCAGGCAAAGCTCTGTTTGGAAAAGGCTCACTCACGGGAGATGCGAAAGTGCCTTGATCGTGAAAAACTCCGTTCTCATCTACCCAACCGCCATATCTGTCAAATGTAGATCCTGGCTTGAGCGTTGTATTCTCTACATCAATAAACCCTCTGTTAGGTGGCCACCCTCCATTGACGTTATGTTTGTTAAACAAAGTCTCAAGTTCTGACCATTTTTCTTGTTGATATAACTCATAAGCATCTCGAGCAAGCTTCTCATTTTCGGGCTTCTGAAAATCTTTTACGCTCGCTTTAAACTCTTCAAATGTAACACCTTTAACAAGCTTCGCTTTATTTTTGCCTGTTCTCTGCGCTCGCTCTTCAATGTACTGGCTCAGCTTCTTGCCCCCGCCCCGCAGCCGGGCCGCCAACTGCTTAGCCTGCTCCGAGATGACCCGCAGCCACATCCGCGGGTTGAGCTTGCCCGCCTTGCGCAAGGCCCGCAGCCGAGCCAGCACGGCCGGCCCCCCGAACAAACTCAGCACGTCCAACAAGCCGTGCACTAAGCCCTGGGCGAAAAACTTGCCGGCGGCTTGCAGGTCAGCCTGGTTTTGGGCGTTGACGGCCGTTTCGTAGTACTGCCGAAACAACCGCGTGACGTTGACCAGCAGGTCGTAGATGGCCGCCCCCATCAGCCCCACCAGCACCACCTGCCCCAGGACGGGAATAGCCAGCACCAAGGCGATGGCAGCCAGAGTAAACGCTCCTTCCCAGGTGAGCATATCCTTGATAACTCCCCAAATTTCGGCACCTGACTGGCGTGCGCCTTCGTAGGCCGCCAAGAGTAGTTTCTGCCAGGCGCTCAGTCGGCTGACGGCAGGGTCGGCCCCGCCCCCCGTCCAGGCCACTGCCTGCAAGTAACCCCCGTTTGAGTCAGGGGCTGGGCTGGGCATGTCGGGCAGGACGGCGATAAAGGGCTGCTGCCAGACATGATACAGGTTGACCCAGCGGGCGTGCAGGCCGTCCTGCTGGACCAACAGCAGTGTCTTGTCGCGCAGCACAAAGATGTGGTGGTGCTGGTAACCCATATCGCTAAGCTGGCTCAGGTGGAGACCAGGGGCAATGGTGGTCTGCCCGGCGGTCTGCATCTGGTGGCTGCTGAAGATGTTTCCAGCCGGAGCCGTCACCGGCGGTCGTTGGGGACCGCGGTCGTTGCCCCAACCTGACGGCGTAGCCGCCAAGCGACTCGACCCAACTCCGCCAAACGAACCCCCATTTCGACTTATAGACAGGGTGTCCCAGGCGTTGGAACCAGCACGTAGTTCCTGGCTGGGCAGCCTGCCAAACCCGCTGTCCGTAGGCACCGTCGGAGACCCCCGTAGCCAAGTTTTGACGGCGGCTACAATCTGTTCTTGGTCGGGCGGGTGATCGGTTTTAATCTGGTATTCCATGCAGGGACGTTGAGTATAAGACAATTACGGAGTTAAGGGGGCATCAAGACTACTCGCCGGGCTTCCAGTCGAGCCACATGTTGTCGTGTTTGGTGTTGTCAATAGCGATGCGCCGGGCCGTCAGACCCAACTCAAAGACGTAAGCGGCTTCTGTGTTGCCCGGCGCGTGCGTCTCAGCGTAGTCGACGCAGTAGGTGTCCTCAAAGTAGAGCGTTCGCAGGGTACCACCGTTGATGTCCTTGAAGACAATGTGGCCCTTGAGGGCCTTCATGGGGTCGGCGGCCCAGTTGGTGAGTGCTCCGTTGTCGTCGCCCAAGAGGGTTATCCGAATCAGACCGGAGCGAACGCCGGCTTTGGGACGGCCCTTGACGTCGGTGGGCTGATGGAAGTTGTAGTGACAGCGCATGACTACCAAAACGGGGCAGTTGCTCAGGTGAAATTCGGAGGCAAAGGAAGCAGCCATACTTTAGGACAGAAGCGAAAGGAAAACGTTTACACGTGAATCTTATTGGCCGTTAATGAGCCTCAGTAGGCGGCCAGTTATTGTCGTGGGGTATTTGCCCAACGCCTACTTTCTCGGGCGAAACAACAATCGTCGTTACCATATTTACTGAATTTGACGTGCCGTCAAACTCTTCTTCCATTTCTACGCAGAACGCGTTTGAGAAATCAAGCACCTTCAACGTCCGGCCTATGTCATCTAAGTACGTTACAAAGCCGGTGTGCTGCTTGGCCGGATCAACCATCCAGGCGGTTATGGTGGGGTCCTGCGTTACGTTGAAGGCTAAGGTTAACTTGCCGCCGTGCGTCTGCGAATGCGGCCGGCCTAAGCTATCCACCTCCTGATGCATCGTTAAGCGGGCTGCGTTCAGCCAAGTTTTAAAGGTGCCGACGGTGAGGTAAGCGCTGAAAGAAGCCATAGTAAAGCTAATTAAATGCCAGAGGAGGCCAGTGGGCAAAGTGAGCCGCTTCGTCGAAGGATAACGTTTCGGCCGAGATGGTCAGGGTCGTTATAAATGGCGTCGGCGCATCGGGTCGACTGTTAAACTTGTCTTGGTAAGCCAAACAAAGCGCCCCGGTAAACTGCGTGATTCGCTCGATCCGGCCCGTTTCGGAGACGTACGTAACCGAGCCGTTTCGCCGTTGGCCCGGTGTTTCGACCCATGCCAGCAGGTGCGGATTATCGATTGAGTTGAAAACTAGCGTTAGCTCATTAGCCGGAGTGCCGCCTACGGGGCGATCCTGAGCATCCATTTCCCGGTGTAGGCTCAGGGTAACAGAACGGAGCCAAACGGAAAAATCGCCAATGCCTAAGTAAGCGCCGAATAAAGCCATAGCGGAAAGACGAATAAGTAGATACGTCCGGTTGCAACGGTTAGTGAACTATCGAAACCGGACGTAGTCAAACCTACTATATCTACCCTACTAAACCAAAGGGAATAGACGATAATTAGTCAACGACCTCCGCCACCTGCGTAACGGTCCAACTTAGTTCGTTGTCGGCGCTGACGTCGACCTGCAACGTATCGCCCTGCCCTAACTCGCCGGCAATAATCATCCGCGAAATGGGTCTCCGCAACTGACTCCGAATAACGCCTTTGAGCGGCCGGGCACCGTAGCGGGCCGAAAATCCACTTTTGGCCAAGTAATCGCGGGCAGCTTCGGTCAGGCTGAGGGTGATGCCCTGCTTAGTCAGCGGGGCCGTCAGGCCGCGCAGGTGAATGTCGAAGATGCGGCCGGCGTTGGCTTCGGTGAGGGGCGCGAAGGGCACAATCTCGGTCAGGCGAGCCAAAAACTCCGGCCGGAAGTGACGGCTCATGATTTCAAGCAGGTCCGACGCGGCCGGCACCTGCCCCAAGTTGAATTGTTGGGCCACTAACTCGCTGCCGATGTTGGACGTAAACAAGACAACGGCGTTGGTAAAGTCGCCTTCTTTGCCCAGCCGGTCGTGAAGTTTGCCTTCGTCTAAGATTTGCAGAAATATATCGAACACCGACGGGTGCGCTTTCTCGATCTCATCGAACAGCACGACCGAATACGGTTTTTCGCGAATCTTGTTGACCAGCAAACCGCCTTGTTCGTAGCCGACGTATCCCGGAGGAGCGCCGTAGAGCAGGGCCGCCGAGTGTTCTTCCTTAAACTCCGACATGTCGAAGCGAATCAGAAATGACTCGTCGTTGAACAGAAAATCAGCCAAGGCCTTGGCCAATTCGGTCTTGCCCGTACCGGTCGGGCCGAGCAGGAAGAATGCGCCGGTGGGCTGTTTGCCACCCGTCAGACCCGCCCGCGATTCGAGAATGGCGGCCGTCAGGGCGTGAACGGCCTGGTCCTGACCTACAACCCGCTTGCGCAAGACGTCGTCCATCCCCAACAGGCGTTCGCGCTCGTTGGTTTGTAGCTTGCCCATCGGAATGCCCGTCTTGGCCGCTACCATCGCGGCTACGTCCTGGCGCGTCACAACCTCATGCCGCACGCCCGCCAGGGGTAGCAATTGCGCCAATCGGTTCTGCAAATACTCGTGCAGTACGTCGGGCAGTTCAATGGTTTCGGGCTGCGTATCGTCTTCCAACTGCTGTTGCAGAATGGGGCTGACTTTCTGCTGCACCTGCTGAAGCAGCCAGCGGTATTCGTCTAATTGGGTGGCTTCGTCGTAATCGGCCACTTGCTGGTTCAGGGCCATTAAATTATCTTGGAGCGCCAGCAAATCGCTTTCGGCCGTTTCGCCCATCGTGCGGATGGCGGCCATCGTGCGGTCGAGCAGATCGATGGCGGCATCCGGCAGCCGTCGGTCTTTGACGTAACGTTGCGCCAGCCTGACGGCTTCCTGCGCTATGCCTTCGCCAGCTTGAAGCTGATGGTGCTGCTCGTAGCGGGGAATCAGGTTAGCCACCATGCGCGAAGCTGCCACGGTGGTGGGTTCGTGGATAATAAGTTGTTCAAACCGCCGGCTAAAGGCTTCGTCTTTTTCGACGTACTGCCGGTATTCGTCCAGTGTCGTCGCCCCAATCACGGTCAGTTCGCCCCGCGCCAGTTCGGGTTTGAGCAGTTGCGATACGCCCGTGCCGAGCGAACCGTTGGGATTGAGCAAGACGTGCACCTCGTCGATGAACAGGATGGCTTTGTCGTGCCCTTTGATCTCGCGAATGATATTTTTCAGCCGGTCTTCAACTTCGCCCTTGTACGATGCCCCAGCCGCCAGCGAACCCAGGTCCAATTCAAATAATTCGGCCGTTTGCAGATTAGCCGGCACTTTCTTAGCTACGATTGCCTGCGCGAATCCTTCGACCAGGGCCGTCTTGCCAACGCCCGGTTCACCGACCAGCATAACGTTGGGCTTGGTACGACGCAGTAGAATTTCGAGCATCAGCCGTAACTCCCGATCGCGGCCAACCACCGGGTCTAAGCGGTCTTCGCGGGCCAGTTCGGTTTTATTCGAGCAGAAGCGTTCCAGCGCCGACTGGTTGCCGGCCGGACCGCGTTCGGCCGGGCGGTTATCCGCCGAACTGTCCGTTGCGTTCGATGAGTTTAGGCCCGGCTGTACAGCGGATGCTAATACGGCTTTCTCGTCCTGCAAACTGTCCAATAATTCCTTTTGCGTAATGGGCAGCGTTTTGAGTTGGTCGGCCGTGAAGCCGACGCCTGCTTTGAGCAAGGCCGCCAGCACGTGAACCGGCTCCACGGCCATCGCTTCGGCCTGCAAGGCAATCAAATCCGCTAATTTCATGACTTGCTGCACCGACGCGTCCGCGCTGGGTAATTCATCGACCCGACCCGAGCGAGGCATCATCTCCAGGCGGTACTCAGCCCAGTCACGGATGAAGTACACGTCTTTGCCCATGGCCGTCAGCCACGCGCCCAAACCAACGTCGTTGTGCAGCAGACCCAGCAGCAGGTGGGGGGGCGCAATGGCGTTCTGTTTGTATTCTTTTACGAAGGCCTGCGCGATCTGGACGGCCTGCTTGGTTTCGCTGGATAGGTTCATGGAATAAGGTCGTAACAAGAAGCGTATAAATACATCAGGGTTGCTGGGGCTGACACGAGAGTTCGTCCGCGTCGTGGGGCTTCGATTCCCAGCTTATTTTGTCCAACAGCAGCCGCTTTTGTTCCTGGCGTTTCAGACCGGCTGGGTTGCCCCGGTAATTTGGAAACAGGCGCTGATTATTTAGCAGCAGCGAATCAGACCGGTAAATGGCCGATTGGGTCAGGCTGTCCTCAAACGTGGGATTACACTTAATGAATGTCCAAAGGTAGGCGTCTAACACGCCAGTCTTTCGGTACAAACGTTGAGCCTGATTAAACCGCTGCCGGGCAATCTGATACGACTCGCTTTGCTTTACAGCTACCGGCTGGGCTATGGCCGTGGGTACATGAATATCCGGGCCGGACGAATACACCAGAACCGTCAAGATAACGACGACCCAACCTTGTAGCATCAGTTTCGTTAACCAGGGCTGCTTGGAAAGCGCATCCGACCCGCGCATAATGGCCTGCGAAGCGCGTCCGAAGGTAGCGGTCGCGCCGGGAATCAGCCGCGTTTGCCCCCATCGGTGCACGGCTATTGCCGACTGGGTAGCTACCTGCCGAGCCTGATTAACCAAAGGACGAAGCGACGGAGCTGGTTTAACCGTTCGTTGTTTGAGTACGGGCTGCTTTGCCGGTTTAAGGGGTTTGGCTGGGGCTGGCTCGGCGACTGGTTGATTTGTTGGCGTGGAAGGCGCGTCGGGCGTTGCGGTAGCCGGCTCCTCCAATGAGGTTACTGGTTCGGACGATAGCACCGCCGGCTGGATTGATTCGATAGATTGTTGTACGGGCACAGCCGGATCGGCGTCAGTCAGAACTGGCTCGGCCTGAATTGGCTCGGCTTGCACGGGTTCGATGGCGACCGATTCAACCGGAGTTGACTCAGTTTTTGCTTGAATTGGTTCGGCCTGAACTGACTCGGTTGAAATCAGGAGGGAATCAACCGGAGCTGGCTCAACCTGCGTCAATGTATCCTGAGCAAAGGCAATCGGCGGTTCTTCCGGCTTTTCATGAACCAATTCGACGGGCTGTACTACTTCTTTAACCGGTGAGGGCACGGTGGCTACGCCGGACAGATCTTCTTGGGGCGGTTGCTCAACGGGTAAAACAATTTGTTCAGCCTCGGACTGTTCGACCTGGGCTTCCACCTTAATCGGCTGCGGTTCGGGCCGATGGACCGGAACAACCTGGCCTATCGTCGGTACATCGAAGAGTTCGGTTAACTGCATCGTTAACTGACTGGCCGGCACAGCCTGGCTGGGCTTGGCAACGGGTTGGTCCGCCTGAGTTGATCGGCCCGGTTGGGTAGGGACGGGCGTCGGCCGTTGCAGTACCGTTGGCAGGTCGTCGTCCAACTGTTCGGTTAACGCGGCTTCCATCCGGCTCGCCGGAACCCCTGTTAGTCCCGTCGAAACGGGATGGTCGGTCGAAACCTGCGCCGGTGTCGTCTGCGTATGAAGTAACAGGTCGATGAGGTCGGTGGCTCGTTGCACCCGGTTGCGGGGATTCACCACTAAACACTGGCGGATCAACGCCTGATACGGCTGAGCCACGGTGTCTAAATCGTCGGGCAGGCGACCGTCGTCCACGTCGCGCCAGAACCCGTAGGCTTCTTCGCGTTGCTGTTCGGGAAACGAGCGCCGGGCAATCATGTGCTTGCCCGTGATAATTTCGTACAGGATGACGCCGAATGACCACAGGTCCGAATTGTAGGTGATGTTGCTGCCCCGCAGTTGCTCCGGAGCCATGTACGTGACCGTGCCGACGCGCATGCTGTTCTGCACCAGCGTCCGGGCAATTTCGGGGTGATCGGTCAACACTTTACTAATGCCAAAATCCGCCAGTACGGGCCGGTAAGCGGGTTGCCCATTGTCAGTGTAGCGAACCAGCAAAACGTTCTCGGGCTTAACGTCGCGGTGAATAATGTGGTGCGTATGAAGGTGATTGAGTCCGTGCAGAAATTCTTCGATAAACCGGCGCCGGAGGAGTTCGGTCAACTGATACCACGGTAGTACCTGACTCGTCAGGTTGCCGTCGCGGTAATACCGCATTACTAAATATTCATACGTCCCAAAGGGCGTCGCGTAGCGACCGTAGTACAAATACCGGACGACGAACCGGTTGGCGGGTACTTCCTGGGTGTTAGTATATTCTTTTTCGAGCGACAAGAAGTCATCACCAACGCTGTAGAGCCTCCGCTTGATGGCGACCTCGTCGTTGGTTTCCGCGTCGATTCCCCGGTATAGTTCGCCGTGCCCACCGCGCGCAAACGGCATACTGTAATCACAGGGGAATTGCCGGGTGAATTCCTCGTAGGTCTGAAACTGTTGTTTACGATACTCCACGCCCGAAGATGAATAGCAGGGTAAAAAATAGCGTTAATGCCTTGGT
>CAXUEB010000099.1:0-1309 GCA_964249775.1 uncultured Spirosoma sp. | reverse complement strand
GGTAAACAATGCGGTAAAAACAGGGTAATCTGGGTTAACAATCAAGAAAATAACCGTTTGAGCCAGGTTGGGCTATCGTTGCGGGCCAGCCCGGAGTCGTTGTCCATCAAAAGCTGAAACGACTTGGCCGGAGCCTTGGCCAGTGGGTCGCCGGTCGGGGTTGGTCGCTCAATCGGGGCTATGGCCGCTACCCTGACCAAATACCCCGAATAATTATCGCGCGAGCCATCCGCGCAAGCCGACAACAGCCGTTCAATCTTCATCGCATCGGTCAACGTGCGCGCCGTGAGCAGGTACATGATGTCCTGATTGTCGATGCATTCCAGCACGCCGTCGGTGCACATAAAAAAGTAATCGCCCGCGGCCACGTCCTGCGTAATGTGGACCGTGCCGGTCGTCGGCCGGGTGCTGCCCTGAATGGCCCGCGTAATTACGTTTCGGCGGGGGTGATGGGCGGCTTCTTCGGGCGAAATCTGTTTGGTGCGGATGAGTTCGTTCACCAGCGAATGATCGTGCGTTTGGTGCAAAATCTGCCCATCGCGCACGTGGTACACCCGGCTGTCGCCGACGTGCGCAATCGTTACGCCCTGCGCGTGCAAGCTCAGCAGCGTTAGCGTCGTCGACATGCCGGTTAGGTCAACGTCGGTTTCTTCGGCAATGGCCTGATCAAACGCGCCTTCAACGTAGGCCAGGGCGGCTTTGACAAAGCGGGCGTCGATGGCTTCGGTTGGGTTGGTTTGGAAGTAATTAACGAGCGACTCGGCCGCAATTAAGCTGGCCACCTCGCCCCGTTCCGCTCCGCCAACGCCGTCGCAGACCACAAACAGCCGGTTGTCAGTTGTCGCCTGCCCCGCCGGCGGCAAGACGTAATCTTCGTTGTTATCGCGCTGACCCCGCTGCGAAAAGCCCAAGGGCGGATGAATGGCAACGACTCGGTTCATACCCCAAACGTTGGTAAAGGACTAAGGTAAAGGTTCCGGCCTAAAACGGGTGAACTGAATTCCTTATTTGTAGGCCGGTGTTGCGAACAAATCAAGTATGGACTGACCTTGTGCTGGCTGAACGGCTGTCTACTAAAACGCAGGCCGCTTCGTAACCTACTGTAAACGGCTCATGGCCCGCTCGATGTCCGATATCTTATCATTGGCCAATTGCACCAGCACCGCACTGGCCTGCCGGTTTTGGCTGAGCGTTTGCAGTTGTTGCCGGGCAACCGTATACAGTTGCCGCCGTCGGTTGACTTCGTTGTAATTACCCAACAGGTCGGCTTGTATTTTCTTGCAGTTGGCATCGCTGAACGCTAATTGCC
>CAXUEB010000098.1:0-17294 GCA_964249775.1 uncultured Spirosoma sp. | reverse complement strand
GCCCCGCTGAATGCCGCACATGTCGGCCGCCATGAAACCCGTTGGAAAGGCATCGGCGCAGAAAACGGCCTGGTTGTTCTTGATGGTTTCGGGTACGACGAACGTGCCTTTGTCGGCAAACGGCACCCGCACAAACTCGGCGTGACCACCGGCGTAGCCACCAAAGGCGTGCGAGTAGCCGTACAACGCGGCCGGTGCATACCCGTAGAGCGGTTCGATCATGGCCGCGTTGGGATTCGAGTTATCGCACAGCGACCAGGACCCATTCTGGCAGTAGCCGCACTCCCCGCAGCCGATCGTCGCCGAAACCACGACCCGGTCGCCCCGCTTAATGGTTTTGACGCCGGGACCGACCTCCATCACCTCGCCCATGAACTCGTGACCGATGATATCACCTTCTTTCATGGTCGGCACGTAGCCGTTGATCAGGTGCAGATCGGAACCGCAGGCTGCCGAGCCGATGACGCGCAGAATGGCATCCTGCGGATTCACGATAACGGGGTCCGGTACGCGCTCGGTGCGCATGTCGTACAGCCCGTGATAAATCATTGCTTTCATAAGAATGGTTTCGTGAGTTAAGCGGCTTGTGGCGTAAAGACCACCCGCATGGTGTTTTCCGATTTGGCGTTAAACAGGTCGTAGCCGTGCTGCCCCTGCTCCAACGGCATTTTGTAGGTTAGCAAGTCCGACGTATCGACCTGGCCCGACGCGACGTAATCCAACAGCCGGGGAATGTACTTCTGGGCGTGCATTTGGCCCATACGGAAGGTTAGGCCCTTGTTCATGGCCGCCCCGAACGGGATGCTATCCACCAAGCCACCGTAGACGCCCACGATGGAGATTGTCCCGCCTTTTCTACAGGCTTTAATGGCTTCCCGCAAAACAATAGGCCGGTCGTTTTCGAGCCGGACGTACTGTTTCGCCTTGTCGTAGTAGTACTGAAAACTGCTGCTGACGGCTTCCATCCCTACGGCGTCGATGCAACGGTCCGGCCCGCGGCCGCCCGTCATCTCTTTCAGTGCGTCTTGAATGTCAACGTCGTCAATGCTGAGCACTTCGGCTTTACTAACGTTTTTGGCTTGTTCGAGCAGGTGCTTGTGGCGGTCCATCGCAATGACGCGCTCGGCTCCCAGCAGGTACGCGCTGCGAATGGCCATTTGCCCTACCGCTCCGCAGCCCCACACCGCTACGGTGTCACCCGGCTGAATGTCGGCAATATCGGCCCCCATGAAACCCGTCGGGAACGCGTCGGAACAGAACACGGCCGACTCGTCCTTGACGCCCTCGGGAATAACGAACGCGCCTTTGTCGGCGAACGGCACCCGGATGTATTCGGCGTGGCTGCCCGCGTAGCCGCCGAAAGCGTGGGAATAGCCGAAAATACCGGCCGGCGAGTAGCCGTACAACGGTTCAACCATCGCTGCGTTGGGGTTCGAGTTGTCGCACAGCGACCACGACTGCGTTTGGCAGTAACCGCATTCGCCACAGCCCAGCACGGAACCGACCACGACCCGGTCGCCCCGTTTCAATTTCTGGACGCCCGAACCCACTTCGACTACCTCGCCCATGAATTCATGACCAATGATGTCGCCCGCCTGCATGGTCGGTACGTAACCGTTGATCAGGTGCAGGTCCGACCCGCAAACCGACGACATGATAATCCGCACGATGGCGTCCTGCGGCTTGACAATCTCCGGGTCGGGTACACGTTCGACCCGCAGGTCGTTTTGTCCGTTATAACACAGCGCTTTCATTGATTTCGTCGATTTCGCCGGGTTGATTCGATGGGTTAGGCTGGTCGATGACCATCGGCAGTTGGTGCAGGGCCGGGTTAGTGGTTTCGGGTTTGCGGCCCGACGGACTCTCGTTGGTTGGGATCTCGCCCGTTTCCATCAGCCGTTTAAAGCGCCGGATGTCTTCCTTAATCATTTGCTTGAAGGCCGGGTTAAACAGCTTCATGACGGTTTGGCCAATCATTCCTTCCGGCGCGCGGTACAAAATCGTCGCGTGCACTTCGGTGCCGCGGTCGCCGGGCGCATCCACGAACCGGACTTCCCCCGAGTTATCGACCGACGCGCCCGGCACCGACCGCCAGACCAACCGGCTGTTTTCTTCTTCCTCCACAATGTCGGCGTCCCACTCCAGTTTAGGTAGCAGTTTAGCGAACTGATTTTCGGTATCCAACCGCGCGACCCAGTGCGATCGCTTATCGTCCTGCTGCGTTACCGATTCGAGGTGCATCATGAACTGGGGCAGGTTTTCCAGCTTACGCCAGAACTGGTACACTTCGGCCCGCGGCTTGTTGATGGTGACGCTCTTGCTGATTTCCAATACGTCGGTTTCGGTCTTTTCGTCGGACGTGTCGCGGCCGATGGCTTTGCTGATGGGGCAGTACCCCGACGCGCCCCGGTAAACGAGGTAGCCGCCCACGGCCGTCAGCAGCAGGCTACCGAAACCCCGGCTCCGCAGGCCGATGGTTGTCAGCAGTGCCCCCGCGCCGGCCGAGATGTAGCGTTCGGTTTGTCCGACGTTAATGGTACTTGACCCGCTGGGCATGGGGTCCACCGGTGCCATATCCAACACGCCACTTTTTGCTAAATCGGTTGTTTGTGCCATGATAACTGGATTATTGTTGATAACTCTATCACTCAACCCGACTTATGGGTGAATGTTAAAAAGTTTGAGGAAAGGGGAAGTCGTCGTCCCTACTGATTCCAACCGCTGGTCGCGTTGGCGGCAGAAGTTTCGGAGCGTCAGGCCAAGCACGGCCGAAAAATCCGTATCTTGCTCCCGTACTTACCCGTTACAATCCATGACCGAACGCGACAAACAACGCCTGAACGAGTTAGAAGAGCGCACGGCTTACCTGCTGGCCCGCCAGGATCAGCAAACCGCCCAGATGAACAAGATTATGGCGCGGCTGGCTTATTTAGAGGCTCGTCAGCACCGGCTCATGCGCGAGTTAGGCATCGTACCCGACAAAATTGACACGGTCGAAGCGGCTAAAGACGATGCCCGGGCCATTAACCTGACGGCGATTCCCGAACAACGGCTGAACTAAACAGTTTGCGGCTTGTCGTTCGTTATAAGGGTATATGAAATCTGCTTCGTCGCGCACGCTGCTTATCTTAGTTGCGCTGATTGCCGTCAACGTCTTGTCGGCGTTTGTCTTTTTCCGGCTTGATCTAACCGAAGAAAAGCGCTACACCCTGTCGGACGCCACCCAAAACCTGCTGGCGAATCTGCCCGACGACGTGCACGTAACGGTGTACCTGACGGGCGACCTGCCTCCGGCTTTCAAGCGACTCGAAACCGCTGTCCGGGAAACGCTGGACGAGTTTCGGGCGGCTGGTCAAGACGTTACGTACCGGTTTACGGATCCCGACGCCTTAACTAATGCCGACGAAAAGGGCAAGCTCATCGACCGCCTACAACAACGGGGCCTCCTGCCGACCAACTTAGTCGCGAATGAAGGTGGCAAGCGCACCGAAAAATTGGTCTTTCCGGGGGCTATTGTGTCGTACAAGGGTAAAGAGACGGCCGTGCTGTTTCTGAAAGGCAACAAAGCCGCGTCGAAGGAAGAGCAGCTAAACCAGTCTTACGAAGGCGTGGAGTTTCAATTGGCGTCGGCCATTCGGAGACTAACCCAGACCGAAGGCAACCGCCGACGCGTCGGAGTGCTTTATGGTCACACCCAGGTGCCACCTTCGCGCTTCGCCGATCTGCTGGCGTCGGTGCAGGAGAATTACGACCTGTTCTTTATCGACATGACCAAGCCCGGTCCCATCGCCGGTATAGACGCCGTGCTGGTACCCAAACCCGACCGGCCATTTTCCGAAGATGAGGTGTTCAAGCTCGATCAGTTCGTCGTCAACGGTGGGCGGGCCTTGTTTTTCGTCGATGGGCAGCGCGTCGACAGCGTTAGCAACGAAGGCAATTATGCTCAGCCGCTAAGCCTGAACCTCGACGATCTGTTTTTCCGCTGGGGCGTCCGCGTCAACCGCGACGTGGTGAAAGACTTGTACTGCGCCCCCATTCCGCTCAACGTCGGCAACCTCGGCGACAAGCCCAATGTGCAGTTGGTACCGTGGCGGTTCTATCCGCTGCTGAACAATTTCGGTACGTCGGGCAATCCCATCGTGCGCAACCTCGACCGGGTGCTGAGCCGGTTCACGAGCACGCTCGATACGGTGCGGTCGCCGGAAATTCAGAAAACGCCCCTGCTGCTCACGTCGCCGTACACGCAAATCCTGAAAGCGCCCGCCCTAATTTCGTACAACGAAGCCCGGCAGCAACCCGACCCGCAGACGTACAACGGTGGTCCGCGCATCATCGGCTGCCTGCTCGAAGGCCGATTTCAGTCAATTTTTGCCAACCGCATTCTACCCGGCGATCCGCGGGCGACCGGCTTTCGGAGTGAAGGCGAACCGTCGCGGGTGCTGGTCTGCGCCGATGGTGATTTGCTTATTAACGATGTCGATTACAAACGCAACGCCCCTTATCCGCTCGGCTTTGACCGCTTTACACGCCAAACGTTTGCTAACAAAGACTTCGCCCTGAACGCGATTGATTATTTAGTTGACCCAAACGGCGTCATTGCGGCTCGCGCCCGGACCGTCACGCTCCGACCGTTGGACAAGATACGGGTAGATGCCGGTCGTACGGGTTGGCAATTGCTTAACCTGCTGGGACCGCTGGCCTTGATTGGGTTGGTCGGCGTCGTGTGGCAGGTAATGCGGAGGAGAAGGTATGGACGTTGATTACGCCAATAGCCCTTGTTCGTTCAGTAACTGTTCGTAGTCCTTCTGCGAAAACTGTTCTTTACGTGTAATCAGATTCATGTTTGTCAAATCTTCCAATAGTCGGGCAGCGCCAGGGTTTACTATGTCTACAAAGAGCGTCTGCATTCTACAGCAAAATTTAGTGTATTCAGAGATAACAGATTTTATTCCTCTTACGATTCATAAAAAACATTGACTACTCCACCGCAAACCGCGCCAGCCACTGCCCGACCGTCGCGCCGGTGAGGTTGAAAATGAGATTGGGAAACAAGCCCAAGCCCAACGCCAACGCGCCCAGCGGAATCAACAGGAGTTTTTCGCGGGTGGTCAGATCAGTTAACGCCGATACACCGGCCGGAAGGCCGTCATTCGACGATGATACCTGGTGGCGCGACCAAAACGGACCGAAAAACATGCGCTGGAGCGTCCAAAGGAAGTAGGCAGCCGCCAGCAGGATGCCCGTCATCGCCACGGCCGTCAGCCAGCCGGGCAGCCAAACGGACTGGAAACTGCCCATCAGGGTAAACAACTCGCCGACGAAACCCGAAAATCCGGGCAAGCCCAACGACCCGAAGAAGGCCACTGCCGTCAGCGTTGCGTACTGCGGCATGGGTTGCATCAAACCCCGATACGAGTCGATGCGTCGGTCGTGGGTGCGGTCGTAAACGACACCCGCAATCAGAAACAGCATCGCCGACAGGACGCCGTGACTGACCATCTGGTACACCGCCCCGTTGACGCCCTCCGCCGTTACGGACGCCACGCCCAACAGGACGAAGCCCATGTGTGACACCGACGAATACGCAATCATCTTTTTGACATCGTATTGCGCCAAGGCGTTCAAACCGCCGTACACAATGGACAGCGTACCTAAGCCGGCCAGCGTTTGGGCATACTCAATCGCGCCGTCGGGAAAGAAGTTCCAGACGATGCGCAGAAAACCGTAGCCACCAATTTTAAGCAATACGCCCGCCAGCACAACGGATACCGGCGTTGGCGCTTCGACGTGCGCGTCGGGCAACCACGTGTGCAGGGGCACGATGGGCAGTTTAACGGCAAAGCCGATAAACACCGCCCAGAACGCCAGCATCCGGGCCGGTAAGCCCAAGACGGTTGGCTCGGCGGCCGGGTTCAGGAAAGCGTCGGGTAGGTAGTTTCGGCCGTCGGCGAGGTAACGCATGTCGAAGGTATGCACCACCTGCGCCGGGTTCAACTGCCCGTTCCGAAGGTGCGTTTGTAGAACGCGCACGATTTCACCCGTCACCGTCGAAGAATCATCTGCAAAACCGGCCGCCACCGCCGTACTGACGGGGTCCATCACGGACAAATACAGGCCGATCATCACCAGCAGAATGAGGAGCGAGCCGAGCAGCGTGTAGAGGAAGAATTTGATTGATGCATATTCCCGGCGTGGCCCGCCCCACAAGCCGATTAGGAAGTACATCGGCAGGAGCATAAACTCGAAAAACAGAAAGAACAAGAAAAAGTCGAGGGCGACGAAGCAGCCCATGATCGTGCCGGTCAACAGCAGATACAGGGCGTAATAGGCCTTGAGCCGGTGGGTCATGGACCAGGACGAAACTACGCCCACCAGCATTACCACCGCCGACAGCATCACCAACGGCAGGCTGATACCGTCCACGCCAACGATGTAATCAATCGACGCGGTACCCAAATTACCCAGCGACAACGTAATCCAATCGGCCCGTTCGAGCAGTTGGTAACCCGCCTGAGCCGGATCGAAGAAACGATAAGCCAGACCGGCCAGCACCACCTCGGCCAAGGTTACGGCCAGCGCAATCCAGCGGAACCGGGCGGTTTGGCTTTCGGGAAGCAAGGCCACTAAAAGCGAACCCAGCAGCGGCAAAAAAATCAGTAACGACAGCATAACTCGTCTGCGACAGCCTTTGACTGTCAGCGTTGCATAAAACGACAGCCAGGAGCTGTCGCAGACATTACAAAATCCACCAAAGTACCAGCAACAACCCGACAACGGCGGCCGTGATGTACGACTGCACCCGGCCGTTCTGCACCGAGCGCGTCAGCCGCCCCAGCCGCCCGGCCAGCCAGGCCATTCCGTTGACAACCCCATCAATGCCGAAGCGGTCTAACCCACCGGTGAGGTGCGCCAGCACGACCGTCGAGACGCCCGCACCGTTGACCACACCGTCCACGGCCCGCTGATCAGTGCGGTTCAGGAGGGAAGCCAGCCTCAGCGACGGGTTGATGATTAAGTACTGATAAAGCATATCCAGAAAACCAGCTTCGACGGACAACCGCACGTAGCTCCGGCGGTGATTGGATTCACCCATCCGAAAGCCAAGCCAGCCGCCGAGCAACACCAGACCAATCGAAACCGGAGCCAACCACGGCAGGGTCAACTCTGCCGGAACGGGCAGCACGTTGAATACCCAACTTTGATGGGTTGATAAGGGATTGGGCGCAAACCAGACGAACATCGATAACGCAGCCAGCACCCCGATTGGCAGGCGCATCAACCAATCGGGGTCGTGAACCTCGGCCGGCGATACCCCTTTATTGTGGTAAGTACCCCAGAAAACAAACCGCCATTGCCGGACCATGTACAGCGCCGTTAACGCCGACGAAACCAGGAGCAACACCGGAATAATCAGCGATATGCCCGAATAAAACAGTACGGTTCTATTCACGACAGACCACGTGATGGCTCCTCCTAAAATCGCTTCTTTCGACAAAAATCCTGAGAACAGGGGCAGACCCGCCAGCGCAGCCGCGCAGACAGTGTACGCAACAAACGTAACGGGCATAGGCTTCCGCAAACCGCCCATCTGCCGCATATCCTGCGTATGCACGGCGTGAATAACAGCCCCCGCGCTCAAAAACAGGCCGGCTTTGAAAAAAGCGTGCGTCAGCAAGTGAAACATGGCCCCGCCGACGTTACCGGTGCCCATCGCGGCCACCATCAACCCCAACTGCGAAACGGTCGAGAACGCCAACACCTTTTTGATGTCGGTTTGAAACAGGGCCGAGTAGCCGCCCCAGAGCGTCGTGATGGTGCCCACGAGCGCAATGACGACCAAGGCGTCGGGCGAGAGCAGGGGATGAACACGAGCCAGCAGAAAAATACCGGCCGCCACCATTGTAGCCGCGTGGAGCAGGGCCGAGACGGGCGTGGGACCTTCCATCGCGTCGGGCAACCACGTCAACAGGGGAAACTGCGCCGACTTACCCACGCAGCCCATAAACAAACACAGGCCAACCGCCGTTGGCAGCACCGCATCCGCGCCGATGGTTGCTAATTGGGCCAAATCAAGCGTACCGAAATGATGGTAAGTCAAAAAGATACCGACCAGGAAGCCCATATCCCCCACTCGATTGAACAAAAACGCTTTCTTGGCGGCCTGACCGGCTGCCGGGCGGTCGGCGTAGAAGCCGATGAGCAGGTACGACGCCAGGCCCACCAGTTCCCAAAAAGCGTACAGGACCAACAGATTGCCACCCAGCACAATGCCGAGCATGGCCCCGATAAACAGTTGCAGAAACGAAAAATAACGGCCGAGGCTGCCCCGCCCCGCTTCACCGTGCAGGTACGAGACGGAATAAATCTGTACCAGCAACGCGACAAAATGGACCAAGACGAGCATGAGCACGGCCAGCGCGTCGAGTCGAAAACTAACGCCGAACGATACGCCCGACACGGTTGCCCAATCGGTTTGCAGCGTGATTGGTTCGCCGGAAACGTTCAGGGCTAACAGCGCCGAAATAGCCAGTCCGAGGGTGGTTAAGGTAACGGCGACTCCGCCCGCAACCCGCCGGTTTGTCACCGTCAGGACCACCGCCCCGACGAAAGGCAGGCTTAAAACGGTGGCAATCAGAAGGGCGAACGGAAAATAATCGTCGGGTGGCATTCGCGGCAAGGGGCTATCGGGCGCAAATATCCCGATTCTGCGTTGGGGAAGCAAACCAATCCCCATGCTGTCGGGCAAAGCGGGCCGTTTCAATTGCCAACCGTTCGGCCGGATGCATAGATCAACCGCCCAATTGCGCCGACATAGTCCGACCCGTACCTTTGTCGGGTGGATGCCGTAAACCCTAAACCCATTGTTGTTCTGCACCGGGGACGTGCTTACTACCTGCCGTATTGCTTAGCGCAGGCCCGCTACAGCAACCCAGATGCACCCGTTTACCTGCTCGGCGATCAAACTAATCAGCGTACACCGGCCGGCGTTACGCATCACTTGATTGACGAGTACAGCACCGAAGCCATTCAATTCGGCCGCCACTACGTTCATCTATCGTCGCGACCCGAGCCTTACGAACGGTTTTGCATCGAGCGCTGGTTTGTCCTGCTCGCCTTTATGCGCCAGCACGGGTTGGCCACGTGCGTTCACCTCGATTCCGACGTTCTACTCTACGATGATTTGTCCCGTTCTAACGATTGGACGGGTGGCGACGTGCTGCAATACGTGCATTGGATTCCGCACGTGCTGTACATCAACAGTCTGACCGCGCTGACCCAGTTCTGTCAGTACATCACCGAGCAGTACACGAACCCGGCTCGACTGGAAGCCCTTCGTGACCGCTACCAGGGTTATTTAGCCGGCCACGAACCAAGTTTGATTGGTATTTCGGACATGACGCTGCTGGAATTGTATCAGAAAGAACACGACGATCGAACAGCTAACCTCCTCAAACAACGTGAATTTGCGGACGCCGTTCACGACGACAATGTCAGCGCCGTCAGCGGCTTCCGGCCCGATCGGTGGGGCTTAGGCAAGCAGATTGTTTGGCGAAACGGCCTGCCGCATGGCTACTACCACGACCGGCTGATCCGGTTTCAGTCGCTGCACTGTCAGGGATACGCCAAAGCCAGGATGCCCTTACTCGCGACAGTTCCCCAGCGGAATCGCCTGCTTACCTACGGCCGGGATGTAGGGCAAACCGCATGGCCGTACTACTTGCAGACGTTCTACCGAACGTGGCGCTACGGGCGGCCCTGACTCGAACGGGGCGCATAAGCTTTGCCGACGCACGAAGAACCGCTTACGCCGTTTTTAACCAGCCCGTTACGCTCAACCGCTCGCGGGTAGCGGGCAGAACCTCGTGTTCGAGCCGAGCGCTCTCGAAACAGACCAAGCGGCCACCAACCGGCGAAACCACAACCCGGCGTTCAGGACCGTCGTCCTGGGGTAAAAACAAAGCCAATTGGCCACCGTCGGCTTCCTGCCAATCAACGTTGAGGTAGCAGATAATCGACAGCTTCCGACGCGAATCGCCCCGAAATTGGTCGAGGTGGCGTTTGTATAACGTACCCGGTGGGTAGAGAGCGTAGTGAAATTCGGAGTCGCGTAACCCCAAGTAGCACGTCTGGTTTACGTACTCCACGAATTCGGCAATGCGTTGCAGGAAAGCCCGTTCGTCGGGGGTCGCCGTTGCCCAGTCGAGCCACATAATTTCGTCGCCCCGAATGGTATTTTCAACCGTCACCCGTTGATTGCCAACGCCGGCCGCCTTGAATTGGCCGGCTGCCCGTCGGGTATGCAGGCGACTCGCTAACGTGGCAACTTCGTCGGGCGTCAGAAAATCGTCCACCACGCCGTAGCCGTCGTTGAGAATGCCGTCGATAATGGGTTCAAAAGAAGTCATATTAGCTACACATAGTCCTCGCACCGAAGGTTGGAATTTGCGGTACGTTGTCCGTACTTACTGCTTCATTTCGTCTAACTCATCCAAGTGCGCCGTGCGAAAATGGCGGTAAACCTGTAGTATGATGGCCAGCGCCACGGCCGACTCGGCAGCCGCCACGACCATCACAAATAAGGCCAGCATTTGCCCCTGCAACCGGTCGGGATCGTATTGACTGAAGGCGACCAGATTGATGTTGACCGCGTTCAGCATCAACTCAATGCCCATCAGGACCACGATGGCATGACGCTTGGTTAAGACCACTGCCAGCCCGATACTGAACAGGGCCGCGCCGACGAGTAAAAATAAGTAGCTATCGACGGGCTGCATGGAATGAAGTTTTGGCGTGTGGCCGGGCTACGCTTGGCCCGGCCACACGCGGCCCGGCCAGATACGTAGCGCCTACTAAAGCCGCTAAAAGCAAAATACCGGCGATTTCGAACGGTACGACGTATTCGGTCATCAGTTGTTTGCCAATGGTACCCACCGTGCTTTCCCAGCCGACGGGTTGGGCAAGCAGTGAAAACGTAGCGCGGGCCAGCAGACTGTACAGCGCCACGAACAAACTACCCGCCACTAACAGCGCTACAATCCAGGTCCATCGCCCACCCGACCGGTTGAGTGAGGCAATTTGGTTGGGCGTTTGGCTGTTGGCGTTCGTCGTTCGGTCCGGCTTGTGGGTGAGCATGACGCCAAAAATAACCAGCACCAAAACGCCCCCGACGTAGATCATAATCTGCGCCACCGCTAAAAAATCGGCGCTCGCCAGCACGAACAACGCGGCTACGCCCAGCAGCGTCAGCAGGAGAAAAAAAGCCGCGTACATAACGTTGCGCGTGAGCAAAACGGCGAGGGCACTGGCGAGGGTGAGTGCTGAAAAGGCGTAAAAAGCAAGTTGAACCACAATCGGCTGGTTTATTGGATTAAGCGGATTCGGCGTCGCCTGATTCGGACTTTGGCGGAGACGCTGGTCCGCCGGTGCCGGTTGATTTCATCGTCGGCCGAAACGCGGGCTTTGGTTTTGGCGCGTCGTCCGGTTTGGGTTCGGTTGGCAACTCATCAGAAGGTGGCTCGGCGGACGCTGCGGGCTTTGGTTTCATGGTTGGCCGAAACGCGGCTGGCTTTCCCGCCGGCTTTGGTTTCGATTCAGGGGTTGGCTCCGGCACCAGCGGTCCGTCGGACAAGCCAACCGACTCGCGACCGTCTTCGGCAATACGCTGCATCTCGTCTGGCGTGGCGTCCGTTAGCGGGTGCGCCAGCGCCGATCCAGCCGAGTTTTGCTCCGTTACGGGCTTGCGCGCTTCTTTATCTTCCGAGTTGGCCACGCCGGGCATCGGACCAGCCGGCTTCATCGACGGACGAAAGACGGTCGGAGTCGCGTTCGACCGCGCTTTAGGCGTTTCTGGTTGCACCGCTGCGGAGTTCGGTTCAGTGTCGACCGCCGAATCTGCAACCGGCTCCGGCTGATCGGCTGACGCATCGACCGACTTTAGCTCCGTCGCATTTAGCCGGGTCTCGGCGGGGAACTGCGCGTCCGGCCGGGCCGCGTTCGGCTTTTGCGTTGGCCGGAAAACCGGCCTTTTCGGCTGCGAAGTCGGTTCAGGCGTCGGCGTTGCGTCGGTACTGGGCCGGTCCGTACCCAATATGTCAGTCTTGGGGGCATCCGACGCTTCGGCGGCTGGCTTAGCCGTTGGCCGGAACACAGGGCGCTTCGTTACGGGTGCTGCTGCTAATTCGTCTGATGCTTTGGCCACGGCTTGGGCGACCTTAGCCTCTTCTTTTTCCCGAACGAATTGCTCATAGAGCGCCCGTTTTTCGTCGGCTTCGGCCGGGGTCAGCTCGGCAAAGCTGTACGTCAGTTTGCCCAGTTCAAACTCGCTGTAATCAAACTTCTTGTCCATCGTCAGGCACTCGGTCGGGCAAACAACCGTGCACAGGCCGCAGTAGCAGCACTTGGCCATGTCGATGTCAAATTTGGCCGCGTACAACCGAATCGGCGATCCGTCCGACGCCCGGCCGACTTCCTCGGTGGCTTTGATGGCGTCAATCGTGATGCAGTCAACGGGGCAAATTTTGGCGCACTTGTCGCAGACGATGCAGTCTTCGATTTCGTTACGAAGCCGGTAGCGGCCATTGTCGGGAATGGGCAGTTGCTCGTGCGGGTATTGCAGCGTAACGAGGCCGTTCTGCTGGTCGAAGTAGTTATCGCTGGCAATACCTTCGGGCGTTCGGGGGTGCGTTGCCTGCCGCAGGTGCCGCAGCGTCAGGCTTAATCCCTTCAGGGTGGTGCGAACGCCATTCTGTATGTCTTTGAAGTAGGACATTTTTGACTTTAAACGCAGAGGGGCAGCGGTTTCGCAGAGCTAACAGAGCATATATCTCAATGAACTCTGCGCAACCGCTGCTCCTCTGCGTTTAGATTAAAGTGCTGGAAAGCGCTTGGGATCGGCTTCACTCATGAGCGCATAAACCGCTTCGATTACGTCGTCAACGTTGGGTTTGGAAAAATAATCCCCATCGGAGCCGTAGGGTGGACGGTGAGCTTTTGCCGACAGCGTCCGGGGTGCCGAGTCTAAGAATTGGTAAGCGCCTTGCCCTTCAACAACCTGCTGCATCAGGTAAGCCGACGCGCCACCCGGCACGTCCTCGTCCGCGAAAACAACCCGGTTTGTCCGCTTGATCGATTCCAGAATGGACTGGTTTACGTCGAATGGCAGCAGCGACTGCACGTCAATTACCTCAACGCTGATGCCCAAGTCGGCCAACTGCGCGGCTGCCTCCAGCACGATCCGGCACATTGAGCCGTAGGTTACTACCGTCACGTCGGAGCCGGAACGCAGCTTTTCAGGAACGCCCAGCGGTAGTGAGAACTCCGCCAGGTTGGCGGGCAGTTTTTCTTTCAACCGGTAGCCGTTCAGCGACTCAATTACCAAAGCCGGGTCGTCGCCCTGAATGAGCGTGTTGTAGAAACCAGCGGCTTGAGTCATGTTGCGCGGCACCAGCACGTGCAGGCCGCGCAGGCTGCTCAGCATAGCCCCCACCGGCGAACCCGAATGCCAGATACCTTCTAACCGGTGCCCCCGCGTTCGGACGATGAGCGGAGCCTTCTGACCGCCTTTGGTGCGGTAGTGCAGGGTAGCCAAGTCGTCAGTGAGCGTAGCCAACGCGTAAAAAATATAATCGAAGTACTGAATCTCGACGATGGGCCGCAGGCCGCGCATGGCCAGCCCAATGCCTTGCCCGACGATGGTCGTTTCGCGGATGCCGGTGTCGGTAATCCGCAGTTCGCCGTATTTTTCCTGCAAACCCGCAAAACCCTGGTTGACATCGCCAATGTGCCCTACATCTTCGCCAAGCGCCACGACGCGGGCGTCGCGGGCGAATAATTCATCGAAATAGTGCTGCATCAGCAGGTAACCGTCCACCAGTGGAGCCTTGTCGGCGTACTGCGCCGGCACGCCCGTTACTTGCATCGGCGACTCCGGCGACTGACTGTACAGGTGCGAACTGAATCGGTCCGCGTTTTCGGTGTCAGTTCGGTCGAACCACGCCCGTAGTTGCTGCTTACCGGTTCCGCCGTCGTTGCGCAGCAGCCGCAGCGCCCGCCGAACGGCGGTTACGCTATCCCGGCGAACGGGGGTTGCAATCTTACGGAGTTCTTCCCGAATGGCCATCAGTTGAGCTGACTTCGGGTTATGACGGGCCGCCTGCTGAAGCAAGTCGAGCGCTTCGTCGTGATCACTCTTCATTGACGCCTGAAACGCGGTCCAAGCCGTAATGCGGGCTTGCTTAGCCGTTTCTCTGGCCTCAGCTTCGAGGGTTTCTAATTGTTCGTCGGTCGCGTAGCCGTTCGCCAAAATCCACTGCCGAAATAGCCGGTTGCAGTCGTGTTCCGCTTCCCACGTCAGCCGCTCTTTTGACTTATACCGCTCGTGCGAACCGGAAGTCGAGTGACCCTGCGGCTGGGTCAACTCCTGCACGTGTACCAGCACCGGCACGTGTTCGTCACGGCAAAGGCGGGCGGCTTGCTGATAGGTTTCCAGCAGGGCGACGTAGTCCCAGCCCTTGACCGTAAAAATTTCAAAGCCCCGCTCGTCGGCGTCGCGCTGAAAACCCGACAGCGCCTTCGAGATGCTGCCCTTTGTCGTCTGGTACTCGACCGGTACCGAAATGCCGTAACCGTCGTCCCAAACCGACATCAGCAGAGGAACCTGCAAGACGCCGGCCGCGTTCATCGTTTCCCAGAACATGCCCTGCGACGTTGACGCGTCGCCAATGGTGGCAAATATCACTTCGTTGCCCCCACGCGAGAAATTGGTCATCTCGCGCAAGGCCGGGTTATGCCGAAACAGCTTGGACGCGTAGGCCAAACCCAGCGAACGCGGAATTTGCCCGGCCGTGGGCGCAATGTCGCAAACGGAGTTGAATTGTTCGGTTTGGTTGCGCCACAAACCCTGTTCGTCGAGCCAGCGCGTGGCGTAGTGGCCGTTCATCGACCGCCCGGCCGTATTGGGATCGCGCGTCACGTCGGCGTCGGCGTAAAGCTGCGCGAAAAACTCCGTCCAGCGTAGTTCGCCCAGGGCCGCCACGAACGTTTGGTCGCGGTAATAGCCCGACCGAAAGTCGCCCCGGTTAAAGGCGCGGGCGGCCGCCAACTGAGCCAGCTCCTTACCGTCGCCGAAAATGCCAAACTTCGCCCGTCCGCCCATCACGTCGCGCCGACCTAACAGGCTTACCTGTCGGCTTTCGCAGGCCAACCGGTAATCCTGAAGGATTTTTTCGCGAGTTAAGGTATCAGTTGAGCGGAGTTGGTCGTTTGCTATCACAACAGAGCCACGGTTAGAATGTCTACGATTTAAGTGTCTTGATGAAGTGACCGACAACCGGCCGAAACCGGCAATCGGGGGAAGTAAAATTAAGGCAAAACAAGGCAGCTTTCAAAAAAACGATTTTTAGCGTTTCTTTGTTGAGCCTTTACAAACCAGCAACTATTTGGCAGATTGTTTGCTTTGACAAATGGTTGATAAGCTCCGTATTATAACAACCAAACCATAATGCTTATTTGTCCAATGAAAACAATTTTTTCACTTTTCGTAGCTTTATTTGTGTTCGTCGCAGTCGGCTACGCCCAGAAGGGGGTTATGAAGTTTGCTAAAGAAACGCACGACTTTGGTAAGATTGAGCAAGGTAAGCCGGTAACGCACGTTTTCGAGTTCAAGAACATGGGTACTGATCCGGTTATCATCTCGAACGTTCAGGCTTCCTGCGGCTGCACAACGCCGGCTTGGACGCGCGAACCGGTTCTGCCAGGTAAGACGGGTACCATCTCGGCCACTTACAACGCCTTATCGCAGGCACCGTTTAACAAGTCAGTGACGGTCACGAGCAACGCCGAATCGGGTCAGGTCGTTCTGTATCTGAAGGGTGAAGTTGTTTCGCCGAAGGCCGCCGAAACGGCCGCTGTCCCCGCAGCAACGGCTCCCAAAGACAAGAGAAAAGGTACGAAAACCTCCCGGTAATCTACTGAAGGGTTAATTAAGTAGTACCCGAAAGGCATCTGGTTTTTTACCGGATGCCTTTTTTTGTGCTATCCGCCTTTCCGACCGGTCGCCTAAGCCCGTATCCATTCCTGTAAAAGCGCGATTTCTCGCCCTTGAAAGGGCGTATCTTTGGCTTGTCAACGGCTTCTCTCTTGTCCATGACTCCGCCTTAATTCCCTTTTCTCAGACCTGTCCGACCTTGTTTCGCGGGCATCTGTCTTTCCATTCCTGTTTGCTTCATGCATTCGCCATAGCCCGACCGCTGCCCGGTAGACGCACGGTTGGCGCGTTGATCCACGTCTGCCACTAACCATCTATTAATCCATGTTTCTTCTTGTGCTGGGCATTGCCGCGTTGATTGCCGGCTTTGCCATCAATACGCCCGCGCTGACGTTTTCGCGCTACTCGCGACCCGTTAAAGTGGTGGGTGTTCTCTTGATTGCCCTTGGCCTTATCACGGCCAGCGTTCGGCAGATTGATGCTGGTCGGGTAGGCGTTGTATCGCTCTTTGGTAACGTCAGCAACCGAGCGCTTAACTCCGGTTTAAGCTTCGTTAATCCCCTGGCCACAGTTACGGAGTTTGACGTACAAACGCAGAACTACACGATGTCGGCGCTCCACGACGAAGGAGAACGGCAGGGCGACGACGCCATCCGCATTCTGACGGCCGACGGCTTGGAAGTGGTGATCGATCTAACGGTCTTATACCGCGTAGTGCCCGCTGACGCGCCTAAGATTTACCGCGAAATTGGAACGGACTACTCAGATAAAATTGTGCGACCGGTGACGCGCACCCGCATCCGCGACAACGCCGTTTATTACGACGCCATTGCGCTTTATTCGACCCGGCGCGACGAATTCCAGAGCCGAATCTACAAGACCATCGAAGCCGATTTCCGCAAGCGTGGTCTGATGCTGGAGCAGTTACTAATTCGGAACATCAACTTACCCGCGTCGGTTAAGAAAACCATTGAGTCGAAGATTAATGCGGAGCAGGATTCGCAGAAGATGCAGTTCGTGCTGGCCAAAGAGCGGCAGGAAGCCGAGCGGAAGCGGGTAGAAGCGCAGGGTATTGCCGACTATCAGAAGATTCTGTCGACGGGTTTGAGCGACAAACAGTTGCAGTATGAGCAGATCAAAGCCCAGCGCGAATTGGCCGCATCGCCTAACGCCAAGATCGTGATTATGGGCAGCCGGGGCAACGTACCCTTGATTCTGAATGATAAGTGAAAAAAGGTAATTAAGTGTGTGGGTGGATTGGGGGGTGGCGGGGTCCGGGCGGTGGTAGGCCGCAAGGCCCCCCCCCCGT
>CAXUEB010000097.1:16570-17352 GCA_964249775.1 uncultured Spirosoma sp. | reverse complement strand
GGTGCCGTCGGCAGGACCGGATTGTGCAGCGACAGCTCTATGAGCGGTTTGCCGGGAAGCTCTTTGTGGTCTGTAAGCGGTATGTCAAAGACCCGGAAGAAGCGGAAGACGTGTTGCAGGATGCGTTTGTCAAGATTTTTCGGCACATCGATTCGTTCCGCTTCGAGTGTCCGCTGGAAGCCTGGTTGAAGCGCGTCGTAATCAATACGGCCTTGAAGCACCTCCGGAGGGAAAAACCGTGGGACCAAACCGTCGACGTGCAGGACATGGCCCCGGTGCTGCCGCAGGCCGACGAAAGCCTACCCGCCCTGAATTACCAGTACTTGCTGAAATTAATTGGCGAACTGCCGCCGGGCTGCCGGGCAGTCTTTAATCTGTACGCCATCGAAGGCTATAATCACCCGGAGATTGCCGATTTGCTCGACATCGCCGAAGGAACGTCTAAATCACAGTACGCCCGAGCGCGGGCTTTGTTACAACAAAAATTAGGGGCGGACGGCCGGACTACCGAAGGGCGTCCCCGCCAAACAACCGATTTGACATGAACGAGTTTGAGCAACAACCGGACGATTTGTGGCGGAAAGCGTTTGACGAAGCCACCGAAACGCCCCCGCCCCGCGTGTGGGACGCCATCGAGCGTCGGTTAGATGAGTCCGAAGGACCACGGGTGCTGCCGATTTGGGGCACCGCGGGCGCGTCGCGACCCCTTTGGTGGGGCGCGGGTCTGGCGGCTGCGGTGAGCTTGCTACTGGTCGGCTGGTGGGCGTTGAACCACCAAACGA
>CAXUEB010000097.1:11974-16560 GCA_964249775.1 uncultured Spirosoma sp. | reverse complement strand
ACGCCGGAATGTCGGTCGCCCAGGTCAACAAACCCCAGCTTGGTAGTACGCGCCCGAGCCGGACGCGCCCGGACGCGCCTTCCGTTCAGGCACCAACCTCTTCGGCGGGTCAACGGAGCCGGTCAGCCGACGCCCGGCCGACGTCGGCTGGGCACTCGCCGGTGCTTGCCTTCGAGGTTGATCGCCCAATCGTTGCGCAGCAGTTGAAAGCACCGATCAGCGCGGCAGCCCAACGTCCGACAGACTCATTGGCTCAGGCCGACGCTCAGACGCTCAACCCAACCGCCCCGCGCTTGACCGAGCCAATGCCCGCTCCGGCGGCAGCGCTGGTAGCTGGTCAACCGGTTTCGCAACCCACCGAAACGCCCGCCCCGGTGACTCGTTCGGTCAACAGCGTTGCGTTTGTCCCGGCTTCACCGACGGCGGTTGTCGACCCGGCCGCATCGTCGACTAACACCGCTCCGCAACCGGCGGCAAGCCAGCCGGCGGCCCGGCGCGAATCGATCCAGAGCGCGTTGGCTGACGATGTTTTGTCGGCTGAACCGCAAGCGCAGCCAAAGCGAACGCGGGCTGCCTGGGCGTCAATCAGTTTAATGCCGGGCGCGTTCAACCCCGTCGTTGCCTTGCAGACGGCAAACACCTCACCGTTTACGAACGTGGCTGCGTTCAACTACGCGCGGACCAGCGTACCCACCGTAAACAGCCAGGCCAATTTTTCGGTAGCGTATCAAGCCAGCGTGGGCATTCAACTGGGCGAACGCTGGTCCGTTGAATCGGGGGTTGGTTACTTGTCCGGCCGTTCGACGGTCCACAGTCCCGCGCAAACGTCGTTTTACGCGTACCGGTCTAACGACCAAACCGGGGCGGTTACGAGTAATTTATACGTGGATGCGCTACGCAGTCAGGTGTCCGTCGCGCGGGTGGCTGACCCAACGGCCAACGCAGATCAATTGGTAACGAATAACTACCACGTCTTGACCACGTACTCCGACCCGGTTCGGCAGACCCTGACGAATGATTACCAGTACGTTCAGGTGCCGGTTCAGATCGGTTACCAGCTACGTCCCCGTAAACGGCTGGGCTTGGCCTTGTTGGGTGGTTTTCTGACGAACATTTTCGTGCGGAACACAGTGGCCGATGACGTGGTTATCACCAGCAAGGCCGGTGTTTACCGACCCGTATCGTGGGCGGCATCAATGGGAGCACGCTTCCGGTACCGGCCGTCGCGCCGGTGGTCGGCTTCGTTGGCGGGGCTGTACCAGCCGTCGCTGGGTTTAGGCACCCGGCCCGGCTCGGTCGTGCGGAGTCAGCCGACGTCGGTCGGCATGAGTTTGGGCGTTGATTACCACTTTAATAGTCTTCCGTGATGCGCTTAGGTATCATCTTTATCTTACTGGTGGTTGGTTTCAGCCGGTGCGCAAACATCAATCAGATTGATGCCAATGCGGCTGACGCCTTGATTATTCGCACGGGAACGTCATTTGGGTTATGCATGGGGTATTGTTATACCGATTACGTTTTTACCGACGCCGGCATCACCTTAACCCAGCAAAGCTATAATTCTCAAACGGCGCTGCCGACGAAGACGTGTCAATCCGTACTTAGCCAAGCGGATTGGGCTAAGCTCCGGGCAACGGTCGATTTTGACCAGTTCAGTAAACAGCCCGAACAGTTGGGTTGCCCCGATTGCGCCGACGGAGGAGCGGAGTATGTCGAATTGCAAGCCGGCGACCGGAAGCACCGCGTTACGTTCGAGTACAACAAAACCATACCGGGTTTCGAGTCGCTCGTTACGGCCCTACGAGAACACCGAACCGCCTTTAGCGCGTGTCGATGAATCAGACAAGGCCGTGAGTTGATTATAACGATGTCATTCATTTACACCAATCTGGCTATGAAAACACCCCCATCTCTGATCTTGGCTGCGTTTATCGTCGGCTTACTCGTTACTGCACTGAGTTGCAGTACGTCGACCGTAGCCCCTGACTCGGCACCAACCGGTGAGTTGCGCGTGTCGGCCCCGTTCGCGCAGCAAACCACCGATTTTGCGTTTGATTTCGCCAAGCGCGTTACGGTTGCCGAAGGTGCTACTCGAAATGTGTTTGTTTCACCGCTGAGCCTGCACATTGCGCTGGGGATGGTCCTCAACGGCGCGAACGGCCCAACGGCCCAGGAAATCCAGAAAACGCTGAAGTTGGACGCTCAGACGCTCGCTGAAGCCAACCAAACCTACAGAAACCTGTTGGAGAACCTGCCCGCCGTTGATACGAAGGTGCAGATGGGCCTGGCAAACTCGGTTTGGTACCAGAACACCTTTGCCGTGGAAAAGACGTTCGTAGACTTGTTGCGCGAAACGTTCAAGGCCGATATTAAGGCCGAAAACTTCGCCGACGCGGCAACGCCAACCAGGATTAACACTTGGGTCAGTGAAAAAACAAAGGGGCGCATCCCGAAGGTGCTGGATCAGATCAGGCCGGATGAAGTGATGTTTCTGATAAACACGGTTTATTTCAAAGGCGATTGGAAAACAAAATTCGACGCTGATGCGACGGCCGACCAGTTATTTACGGCCGCCGATGGCACACCGAAAACTGTGCGCATGATGCGGATCAAAGACGCGTTTCGCCGGGCAACGCGCGCCAATTACGAAGCCTTAGAACTGCCGTACGGTGCCGACAAATTTGCGATGACGGTTCTCCTGCCCAACGAAGGCACGACGGCCGAAGCGGTGCTGAACGGTCTGACCTCGTCGGAATGGGCGCAGCTAAACAGTAAACTCACTTCCCAGTTGGTTACGGTTGGTTTGCCCAAATTTATCCTGAAAGACTTGTCCTATGATCTGACTGGCTTGCTGCGCGAAATGGGTATGCCGACGGCGTTTACCGATCGGGCTGATTTCTCAAAGTTAAGCGCAGCCGAGCGGACGTATCTCACGTCAGTGAAGCAGGGCACGTTTGTGGCCGTAGATGAGCAAGGCACCGAGGCAGCCGCGGCTACGTCGGTGGGTGTAGGCGTTGTTTCGTACAACCCGGACGAATTTTTTGATTGCAACCGGCCATTCGTGTTTGTGATCCACGAAAAAACGTCGGGTACTATCTTGTTCATCGGCAAAGTAGCGGACCCAACCAAAACAAAGGCGTGAGAACTACGTGTATCGTCGGTTTGGCCGTTTGGCTGCTTGGGTGCGGTTCCGATGGAGAACCCGTAGTGGCGGAGTCGGTACAACCGCTGATTGGCACGTGGCGGCTCGCGATGCCTGATTCGACCTACGGCGCGACTCTGCGGTTGGCCGTCGACGCCGATAACCCGCCCGCTGACATTACGCCGTTCGACGCCAGCGGCAAGTTGGCCGTTAATACCTACAGCGCCCGGTTGTTCGCAGCGGCCGACGGAAAAGCTACGCTTGATCAGGTGAGCAGCACCCGAATAGCTGGTTCGCCCCAGGCTACGCAGTTTGAGCAGACGTACTTAGATAATTTGCGGACCGTCGTGCGCTTTGAGGTCGACGCACCGGACCGGATTCGGTTATATTACGGCAGCGCACGGGGTTCGGGGGTGCTGGTTTACAAACGATTGGAGTGAATGGGTACTTAAACTTACAGAGTAGCTAATCCAAACAAATCTATGAAAGCGCTTCTGTTACTAATTACGTCAATGCTCCTGTTTACTGCCTGCCAACCGGAAGAGGTCTCGGTTTCAACGCAGTTTGAACAATTAGTTGGCGAATGGCGGTTGGTTGAACCGGCTTCAGCATACGCCGTTACCATGAATATTGCCGTTGACGCTTCCGTCTCTACCATAGCCGGAGTCAGGGCTTACATGTTTACTGGCCGTGCCCCGGTAAACACATACTTCCAGCGGGTTACGTTCAGCGATGGAACACACCCAGAAGCTGGCCCAGCGCGAACGGCCAGTGTTGGAGGGGTTGTCGCAACGAAGATTGGCGGCTCGCCCGAAGCCACGCAGTTCGAGCAAACATATTTTACGAACCTGCGCGCCGTCAATCGCTACGAATTAACGAATCAAAACCGGCTTCGTCTGCATTACGGCGGGACACAACCGGGCGTTTTGGTGTACGAAAAGATTTGATACGCATTACGAGTAAGCTGACTTTTTGTGTAAGACTAATATTACCCGGCCGTAGTCAAGACAGCCGGGTAATTTTTTTATCGACGTTTCCAACGCTTTGGCAACGACCGGAATCCTGTCGATAAAACCACAACGTTTTTCCTTTGTATGAAAGCAACTCTTCTCCCGCTTTTGCTGGTACTACCCCTCCTGTGGCTAACCGGCTGCACCGACCGGTGCGAAGAAACCCGCACGTTCCGGCGTTACGTGCCGGTTACTCTAACGCTCCAGGAAGTTCGGGCCGGCGTCCGGCTCGAAGATGCCCGTCCCTTGAGCAAACCTGGCAAGATCTACACCAAAGACGGCTATCTCTTTGTCAATGAAATCAAGGAAGGCATTCACCTAATCGACAACCGCAACCCAACGGCCCCGCGGCAATTGGCCTTTTTGCGCATTCCCGGCAACGGCGACATGGCCGTTCGCAATAACATTCTGTACGCCGACAGCTACATGGACTT
>CAXUEB010000097.1:0-11964 GCA_964249775.1 uncultured Spirosoma sp. | reverse complement strand
TTAAAACGGACTGTGAAAGCAACGCGAGCACCAATACTGGGTGGGGTAACTGCCCAAACTGCATGACGTTTGATAGCCGGACCCAGTTCGCTTTTTCGGGCACGGCCGCACCGAATACCAACGGGACGGCCGGTTCGATGGCGCGGTTTGCCTTGTACGATAACTTTCTGTACACCGTCAGTCAAACGACCATGCAGTTATTCGACATCCAGAACGCAGCCAACCCAACGGCCCACAGCCGCGTTAACTTAGGCTGGGGCATCGAAACTATTTTTCCTTACAAAGACAAATTGTTTATTGGCTCGCAGACGGGAATGCACATCTACGACAACGCCAACCCGGCCAAGCCAGTCCAACTGTCGACGTTTCAGCACGCGCGCGTCTGCGACCCGGTGGTGGTGCACGGCAACACGGCCTACGTTACCCTGCGCAATGGCAATCAGTGCGGGGGCTTTACAAACCAATTGGATGTCATTGACATTACCAGCCTAACCAGTCCGCGGCTGCTTAAAAGCTACCCTATGCAAAATCCGCACGGCTTGGGCGTCGATTTTCCTAACCTGTTTATCTGCGAAGGGCAGCACGGCCTGAAACGGTTTGACGCCACCGCGAACTTGGACGTTAAACAGATTGAGCACGTAGCCGGTATCCACGCCTATGACGTTATTCCGTTGGGTAAACATGTACTCATGGTTGGCCAGGATGGTTTGTACCAGTTTGACTACGCCAATCCGAAGCAGTTGCGAATCCTGAGCAAAATTGACGTAGACCGTCCTTATTAGACCGGTGCAGCCATGCGAAACCTATTCATTATTCTGCTCTTCCTGACGCCCCTGCTGACCGTCGCACAGACAACGCCGTTTAAACCTGTATTCACTAACCAGACCGAGGCCGGTGTTTTGCTGGGGCAGGTTCGCTTCGGCACCCAAACGGCGCAGGCGGTGGCCAAACGCGTTACGGTGACGGCCCAGACGTTCAACGGCGTTCGGCTGAAACCCCGGCTGGCCCTGGGGGCAACCGTCGGCGTCGACTGGTACAATCTGGCCCTTATAACGCCCGTTTGCGCGGGTGTCCGTTACGATTTGGCCCGGCCGAACCAGAAAAACCTGCGCGTATTCGGCAGTTTGGACGCGGGCTGGGGCCTTACCTGGCTGAACGAAGACCCAACGGGTTACAAAACGTCGGGCGGCTGGGTGGTGTCGCCCGGCGTTGGCTTTCGCATTGGTCGGCCAACCAGCGCCAACCTCGTTCTGTCGCTTAGTTACAAACGGCAGGAAGCGGATGTCGAGAAACCGCTATTCTGGAACGAGTTGGCCAAACATGAAACGCGCGTTTACAACCGGATGGCGTTTCGAGCGGGCGTAAGTTTCTAATAAATCTGTTGGTCAATCCAACCGTGTGGCAATCCCGTACAAAAGAAAGTAACCAAGCGGTTAAACATATGTCTTACCCGTATCGTTGTGCAACATGGTCGTCGGTAAAACTTTTTTTGCGGTTCTCGTTAAACCTTTGTTTGCCGATTTGATCTTTAGCCATCACTGCCGTTATGAGAAAATTAGTCATTCCCTGCATTGGTATCCTGCTATTCGTGGCGGGTTACTACCAAACGCGTCGACAGGCGCAGTACACGGCTACGAAAGCAAGCCCGTCGGACCCGGCCTATGCGTCGCCTTCGTCGGTAACGGCCGACGTGAAGCACACCTTCGCCTTTCGGCTCATTAAGCCGTCGTAGTAAGGGAGCCACCCGAAACCAGAAGAACCCCAACGGAGATGCGCTGTGCAATCTCCGTTGGGGTTCTTCTGGTTTCGGGTGGCTTTCGGCCGTCCTTAAGCCATCGCAAACTTGCTTTCGTTCCGTTTGCGCTCGTTCTCATCCAAGAAAATCTTGCGCATCCGAATCGACTTCGGCGTGACTTCTAAGTACTCGTCCTTCTGAATATACTCCATCGACTCTTCGAGCGAGAACGTAATCTTGGGCGCGATCTTAACGTTGTCGTCCGAGCCGGACGCCCGCATGTTAGTCAGCTTCTTAGCCGTTTGCAGGTTCACAACAATGTCGTTTTGTCGGTTGTGCTCACCGATGACCATGCCAGTGTAAATTTCCTCGCCCGGCTCGACAAAGAACTGACCGCGGTCCTGTAGCTTATCAATCGAGTAAGCCGTGGCTTGCCCGGCCGTCATCGAAATCAGCGATCCGTTGATGCGCTCTTGAATCGGGCCTTTGTAGGGCTGATACTCTTTGAAGCGGTGCGACATGACGGCTTCCCCGAACGTGGCGGTCAAGACGTTAGAACGCAAACCAATCAAACCCCGCGACGGAATCTCGAACTCCAAGTGCTGCAAGTCGCCTTTTGGCTCCATTACCAGCAGTTCGCCCTTGCGCTGAGTAGCGAGTTCAATAACTTTACCGGCCGTTTCTTCCGGCACGTCGACGACGAGCGTTTCAACCGGCTCTAATTTCTGACCGCTTTCGTCTTCTTTGTACAACACCTGCGGCTGACCAACCTGCAATTCGTACCCTTCCCGGCGCATGGTTTCGATCAGGACCGACAAGTGCAGAATCCCCCGGCCAAAGACCAAGAACCGGTCTTCACTGTCGGTTGTTTCCACACGCAGGGCCAGGTTTTTCTCGATTTCTTTGTACAGCCGGTCGCGCAGGTGCCGCGACGTAACAAACTTACCTTCTTTGCCGAAGAAAGGCGAGTTGTTAATCGTGAACAGCATATTCATCGTCGGCTCATCCACCGAAATCCGGTCGAGAGCTTCGGGGTTGTCGGCGTCGGTGAGCGTATCACCAATCTCAAAATCTTCCAAGCCCGTCACGGCGCAGATGTCGCCACACTGTACTTCCGTTACTTTCTGCTTGCCCAGGCCTTCAAACGTGTGCAGTTCCTTGATGCGCACTTTCTTAACCAACCCATCCGACTTCACCAGCGCCATGAACGCGCCTTCTTTCAACGTACCGCGGTGCACCCGGCCGATGGCAATCCGACCGACGAAGGCCGAATAATCGAGTGAGGTAATCTGCATCTGCGGGTTGCCTTCGTTGAGCGGAGCCGACGGAATCGTCTCGACGATGGTGTCGAGCAGGTACGTAATGTTGTCGGTCGGCTGCTTCCAATCCGCGCCCATCCAACCTTGTTTCGACGAACCGTAAACCGTCGGGAAATCCAACTGATCTTCAGTTGCGCCGAGGTTAAACATCAGGTCAAACACCTGCTCGTGCACTTCGTCCGGGCGGCAGTTTTCTTTATCGACTTTATTGACGATCACGATCGGCTTTAAACCAAGCGACAAGGCCTTGCTCAGCACGAAGCGCGTTTGCGGCATGGGACCTTCAAAGGCATCGACGAGCAAACAAACGCCGTCGGCCATTTTCAAAACGCGCTCGACTTCACCACCAAAATCACTGTGGCCCGGCGTGTCGATGATGTTGATCTTAACGTCTTTGTAACGGACGGATACGTTCTTGGAAACGATGGTGATTCCCCGCTCCCGCTCCAAGTCGTTGTTGTCGAGAATTAGATCGCCAAACTCCTGGTTCTCGCGGAAGATTTTGGACGCGTGAATGATTTTATCGACCAGCGTAGTTTTACCGTGGTCGACGTGGGCGATAATGGCTATGTTACGAATTGATTGCATACAAGGTTGATGGCACCGGCCGATGCGACCGGAACGGCTGCTTTAGTAATAACAACCGGGTTCTGATTACGTTCCGATTTCAGGCCGCAAAGGTAAGAAATTTTAGGCTGAAACCCAGAATTTTACAAATCATAAAACAGACAAAGCCCGCTGGTGGGCTTTGTTCCTGATAGAAGTACAATTTCTTAACAATGACTTAATGCTTGGGGCAGCCGCACGCATTTTTCTTCCGAAACAAACCCGTGTTGAACAACCCGCCCCGCTTGGGTTTGTAACCTTTCCGCTTTCGACCGATGGCGGTCACTTCCGCTTTTGTCGTCGCCGACGCCCGCGTCTCAACCGGTACGTCGACTACCAGCAACGACGCGGCCAACAGGCAAACCCACTTTGTCTTTTTCATTGCTTCAACCGTTTCCTTGTTAACGCCCAACCCTTTCTATTCGTCAGGCCGTTGACGAAATTTTTTAGACGGCTTGGTCGCTAACCGCAAACGTCCGACAACGGGTTCACCCGAACCGGTTAACGGACGAGGTAAAAGTGTTCGCGGTGATACCGAAGGCAGTCAATCATTACTTGATGGCTTCGGTGATCTACGGTTAAGCGACCGTCCATACCCAACAACTGCAAGTCATCGCTGATCGAGAAACCACCCAGATCAAGTTGGGTATGGTGATTGGGGCACAAACACAATACGTTACCCAGTGCATCCGGCCCGTTGTGCGGACTTCCCAACGGCTGAACGTGGGCCGCTTCAGCGTAGACGCCCGCGTTCGTTTTCAATTGAATCAAACAAACTTGGCACCGGTAGTTGTAAAGTTCTTTAACCTGTCGACCTACGGCCGTGTCCCGAACAATTCGTTGGACGGTCTGCAACGTTCGGGGCGCAGCCTGATAGCGGCCCGCAGCTTCCCCCAACGCGTTACCGATGGGTTCGTTCTGAATCTGCTCCAACCAATAACGCCAAACCCAATGCGTTGCCTTACCCGGCGCGTACCAGTATCGGGTAACCCGGTAAAGCCCATCGTACCGATACCCCGTCGGTGGCGCATACTGAGCATTGCCGTTCGCACCCCGGATAACCCGTACCGGCAAACCGGTTGCCGCGTTCCGCGCCAAAGCCAGATTATAACCCACCATCTGCTGATCCGTAACCTGCTTTCCAGACCTAAGATCGCGCCCACCGTAGCCCGTGTACAGAATTACCTCGCCAAAGTCTTCATCGTCTTCGTAGCCGCCCGACAAAATAATCGAATCAGCCCCTTCATTGACCGAGCCGCTGATGCCCGCTCGCAGGGCCTTGTGTACGCCACTTTGCGCTAACTCAATCCGGGTTTTAAACGTATCGCCCGGACGATAAAAAGAAACGTGACCAAATACGCGCATGAATTCTGTCGGCTTAGTCAAGCCTACGAACGGGTTTAGAAGCAAGCCTCAACGGGTAGGTACGGTGCAAGACGCAGGGAAAGACTGACCCAAGATACAACGCTTTGTCTGCCCAATCGTAAGTTTTTGCCAAATACCGACGAAGCTAATCCGACTTTACCATATCTTGCGTGAACGCAATCAACCCATGGTCAATCGACGCCGTTTTCTTTCCCTCAGCTCATTAGCCGGCCTGTTACCAACCCTATCGCTCGACGGCTTGTGGGCCGCTTCTGCTGCGCCTTCGCCCACCGGTGCGCTATCGGCCGACGCTCCAAAAGCCGCTGGCCCAATGGTGATTTCGACCTGGACGCAGCCCAAGGCGAACCGGGCCGCGCAGGCCATCCTCGACCGCAACGGCCGGGCCTTGGACGCCGTCGAAGCGGGCGTTCGCGTGCCCGAAGCCGACCCCCTCGATACCAGCGTGGGCTACGGGGGTCTGCCCGACCGCGACGGCCGGGTAACGCTCGACGCCTGCATTATGGACGAGCGGGGCAACGCCGGATCGATTACGTTTCTGGAGCACATCATGCACCCGATCTCGGTGGCGCGGGCCGTCATGGAGAAAACGCCCCACGTGATGCTCAGTGGTGAAGGTGCGCTGACGTTCGCCCTGGCGCAGGGATTCAAAAAAGAAAACTTGCTCACCAAAGAATCCGAAGCGAAGTGGCGCGAGTGGCTGAAAACGGCGAAGTACAAACCCGTCATTAACATTGAACGGCACGACACCATCGGCATGCTGGCCATCGACGGCCAAGGCAACCTGTCCGGTGCCTGCACGACCAGTGGACTGGCCTACAAAATGCACGGTCGCGTCGGCGATTCACCGATTATCGGCGCGGGCTTGTTCGTAGACAACGAGATTGGCGGAGCCTGCGCGACGGGCTTGGGCGAGTTGGTGATGCGGACCTGCGGCTCGTTTCTGGTTGTTGAGTTGATGCGGCAAGGTCGGACGCCCCAGCAAGCCTGCGAAGAAGCGGCCCTACGCATCGTTAAGAAGCAAGATTACAAGGACGTGCAAGTTGGTTTTCTGGCCGTCAACAAGCAGGGCGAGTACGGCGCGTACAGTATTCAGCCTGGATTTACCTACACGCTGTCGCAGAAGGGTCGAACGACGGTGTCCGATGCCAAGGCGTATTTGAAATAAACAAAATTATCCCCAATTGTTTATACCTGTAGATTATCGGAATGCGACGCGGTAGTCTGTACAATCCCCTAATTGGCCCAAACTACGAACTATCTTGGAATCAGTCTTTTCAACGTCGAAACGAAAATTGCTGCTTGAAGTCGCCTGGGAGGTGTGCAATCAAGTGGGCGGTATTTATACAGTAATCCGGTCGAAAGTGCCGGCGATGGTCGAGAAGTGGGACGACAACTACGTGGCGCTCGGGCCTTACTTTCCGCAGCGGGCAGCCGCCGAGTTTGAGCCAATTACTGACTCGGACGAAACCGAGATTGGCCAGACTGTCCGCAAGATGCGGCAGATGGGCTACAGCGTTGAATACGGCTATTGGCTCGTAACGGGCCGGCCGCGCGTGGTGCTGTTTGACGTTAACAGCATGCGCGTTGAGCAGCTTAACACGGTTAAAGGCCTACTCTGGCAGAATCATCAACTGTCAACGCTCAACGTCGAAGACCTGGTCAACCAAACCATTGCGTTTGGCGAGATGGTGCGGCAGTTTATTACGCTGCTGGCTGGTGACCACGCCCGCCGGGTGGACTTTGTGGCGCATTTTCACGAGTGGATGGCCAGCACGGGCTTGCCCGATCTGCGCCGGGATGGCGTTAAAGTAGCGACCGTTTTCACGACCCACGCGACGATGCTCGGCCGCTACTTAGCCCAGAACGAGCCGGGATTCTATGGGAAGCTGCCCTTTTTCGACTGGAAGCGCGAGGCCCAGCATTACGGCATTGATACGCAGGCAACGGTAGAGCGGCTGGCCGCTCAGCAGGCGCACGTGTTTACGACGGTCAGCGACGTAACGGCGCGGGAGTGCGAAGTCTTTCTGGGTCGCAACCCGGACCTGATTTTACCGAACGGGTTGAATATTACGCGCTTTGCGGCCGTTCACGAATTCCAGAATCTGCACGTTCAGTACAAGCAGAAGATCCACGAGTTCGTGATGGGGCACTTCTTCCAAAGCTACTCGTTTGATCTGGAGCGCACGTTGTACTTCTTCACGTCCGGCCGGTTCGAGTTTTCCAATAAAGGCTACGACCTGACGCTCGAAGCGCTCGCCCGGCTGAACTTCCGAATGCGGGAAGTCAATATGGACATGACGGTGGTGATGTTTATGGTCACCAAACAGCCTTACACGTCCATTAATCCCGACGTACTGCACTCGCGGGCGCTCCTCGATGAGATTCAAGATACCTGCGAGAGCATCGAAAAACAAGTAGGCGAACGCCTGTTCCAAGCCGCGGCTTCCGACCCGCAGGGCACGACGCTGCCCGACCTAAATAAGTTCGTGGACGAATACTGGCGGCTTCGACTCCGGCGCACGGTGCAAAGTTGGAAAACCAAGCATCTGCCGCCGTTCGTGACCCACAACTTGGTGCAGGAAGACGATATGACGCGCTTTATCCGGCGGGCAAACTTGGTTAACAATGAGTACGACCGCGTGAAAGTTGTTTATCACCCGGATTTCATCGCATCGACCAATCCCTTGTTCGGCTTGGATTACAGTCAGTTCGTGCGGGGCTGTCACCTCGGCGTGTTTCCGAGCTACTACGAGCCGTGGGGCTACACGCCGTTAGAATGCGTCGTGCGGGGCATTCCCACCGTCACGAGCGACCAGTCGGGTTTCGGCGACTTTATTATGCAGATCATGCGTGATTACGAGAACCGGGGCATTTACGTAATCAACCGCCGGACGCAAAATTTCAACGAAGCCGCCGACCAGTTGGCCAACGTCTTGTTCCGGTTCGTCAAAATGGCCCAGCGCGATCGGATTGCGCAGCGCAACCGCGTCGAAAGCATCGCCGAAGTGTTTGACTGGAGCAACCTACGGTCGTACTACGACACGGCGCACGATCTGGCGTTAAAACGCAAAAAGCCGTGATTCGCATCGGCGTCATTAACGTATCGGACCGGGCCAGCGCGGGCGTCTACGAAGACATTCCCGGTAAAGCCGTCGTCGCCTTGCTGACCGAGTGGCTGACGTGCGAGTGGGAGCCGGTTTACCGCGTCATCCCCGACGAGCAGGGTCAGATTGAAGCCACACTCACTGAACTGGCCGATACGGAAGGTTGCTGTTTGATTGTGACAACGGGCGGCACCGGCCCCGCGCCCCGCGACGTAACGCCCGAAGCGACCGAAGCCGTTTGCCAGAAAATGATGCCCGGTTTTGGCGAGTTGATGCGGCAGGAAAGCTTGAAGTACGTACCAACCGCCATCTTATCACGACAAACGGCGGGCATTCGCAACCAGACGCTGATGCTCAATCTACCGGGCAAGCCCAAAGCCATTGGGCAGTGCTTATCGGTGGTATTTCCGGCTATTCCGTACTGCATCGACCTCATCGGCGGCCCGTATTTGACGACGAACGAAGAAAAGATGACCGTGTTCCGGCCGAAGAGTTCGTGAGTTACATCCGCCCGGCGTCAACGGCCCGCACACCAGCCTCCGCCAGTGCTTGTACGCCCGCCAGCAAACCGGCAAACCGGGCATCCTGCGTCAAACCTTTTTTGTAACGACTGTAGATTTGTTGGAGGACAACCGCGTTCTTAAACAAGCCGAAGACGTAATAATACAGCAGGTTTGACACGTCGCGTCCACTCCGGTCGGCGTAGCATTGGGCAAACTCTTGGCGAGTTAGATTGCCGGGCAGGTGCGTCAGGTTGAACGATTGGCGGAAGGAATCATCGCCCGCTTCGGCCCAGTACGACAGCGCCGTACCCACGTCCATCAGCGGATCGCCGACGGTACACATCTCCCAATCCAGCACGGCGCGGATGTCGGGCAAGTCGTCGGGATTCAACACTACGTTGTCATACTTAAAATCGTTGTGTAGCAGCGTTGGTTTATGCGCTCCGGGTGCGTCTTCGGCGGGGATGGCCTCGGTTAGGTAACGGGCGAGGTCGGTCATGGCCGAAATGTCGTCGGTTTGGGCGGCTTCGTAGCGTTTATGCCAGCCTTCCACCTGTCGCCGGACGTAGCCTTCGGGTTTACCCAACTGAGTCAAGCCTGTTTTCTCAATGTCCAGCGCGTGCAACTCGACCAGCGTATCGACCAGCGATTCCGACAGCCGACGCATGGTCTCGGCCGGAGGGTTTAGCTTCAAGGCCGTCTGCGCCCGTAATATGACACCGGGTACCCGCGCCATGACGTAGAACGGGCAACCCAGCACCGACTCGTCGTCGCAAAACGCGATTGGCGTGGGAATTTGCCGGTAGCCTGCGCCCTGCAACAGCGTCAGCACCCGAAACTCCCGACCCATGTCGTGCCCACCTTTGATGTTCTTAGCCCCGAACGGTGGCCGGCGCAAGACGTACTCGCGGTCGTCGGTTCTAAGCAGATACGTCAAGTTTGAATAACCGCCGGGGAACTGGGCTACCGCCGTAACTGTGCCAAACTCCGAAACGTGGTCGTTCAGGTACGTTTGTAAGGTGGCGGTGTTGAGTTCTTCACCGGGGCGGGTAGAGGTGGGGGTGTCTTGATCTATCATAGCCGAAACTTTAACCGAAGGCACAAAGTAAGCGCGAAGGTCGGAATGAAATACTTCGCGACCTTTGCGCTTACTTTGTGCCTTTGCGGTTAGTAATCTACACCTGCGCAGCCGCCTTGTTCTTCTTTGTTTCCAGCCCGTACTCTTTCAAAATACTCCGCGCCAGAGCCGTTTTGTGCACTTCGTCGGCTCCGTCGTAGATGCGAGCACCGCGCTCGTGGCGGTAATACCACGGCAGGAGTACGTCGTCCGTAACGCCCATCGCACCGTACGTTTGAATGGCCCGATCGACGACGCTCAGCATGATATCCGCCACGAAAAATTTAATTTCCGAGATCTGATTCCGCACGGCAGCCGCGCCGAACTGATCGATGTTCTGGGCCGTGCGCAAAACCATCAGCCGGGCCGCGTCGATTTGGGCGCGGCTTTCGGCGATCCAGCCCTGCACGAACTGCTTTTCGCCCAGCATGACGCCGTCTTCCAGTTCGCGGGTGGCGGCCCGGCGACACATCAAGTCAAAGCAACGCTCGCTGATACCAATCCAACGCATACAATGGTGAATCCGACCCGGTCCGAGCCGCTCCTGCGCCAGGACAAAGCCCCCGCCCTCGCCCCCAATCAGGTTCGCGACCGGCACGCGCACGTTGTCGTAATCAACCTCGGCGTGGCTTCCCCAATGATCGCCACCGTCGCCCATGATGCTGATGTTGCGCACGATCCGAAAACCCGGCGTATCGGTCGGCACCAAAATCATACTGGCCCGCCGGTGCGGAGCCGCGTCGGGATTGGTTACGGCCATCACAATGGCGAACGCCGACCCGTCGGCCGACGACGTGAACCATTTGCGGCCATTGATGATGAAGTCGTCGCCCGCACCGGCGGACTGGTCCCGCTTGGCCGTTGTGCCCAGCCGGGTTGGGTTCGATCCGGCGTATTCGGGTTCGGTCATGGAAAAGCACGAGCGGATATAACCTTCCTTGAGCGGCTCTAAGTACTGCTGCTTCAGGTGGGCGGGCGCGTGCTTGTGCAACAGTTCCATGTTGCCAATGTCGGGGGCTTGGCAGTTGAACGTGTAATGCCCGAACGGCGACCAAGCCAGCGCTTCGCTTACCTGCCCAAACTCGCACAGGCTTAACCCCAAGCCACCTTCGTCGAGGCTGTGTTGCAGGCCCCACAAGCCCGCCCGTTTGACGAGTTCGCGCTTTTGGTCCAGAATGGAGGCTACGTTCGAGAAATTACCGGTCAGGTGTTCGACCGTTTCGAGCGGTACCAGTTCGTTTACAACAAACTCGCGGATGCGGGGAACCAGGGCTTCGGTCTGGGCGGTAGCAAAGAGGGGTTCCATAAGAAGGGGGTAAAAGGTGTAAAGGTGTAGGGTGTAGAAGGGGTAAGGTATAAGTGATTGCGTCAGCCATTTATACCTTACCCCTCTACACCTCACGCCCTACTCAATGTCGTACATCTTGTTTTCGTGACTCTTACGGTGCGGAATGATGGTCCAGTGCTCCGCGCCGGCCAATTCATTTTTGACAATCTCGGCGGCCACGTCCTCTAAATTCTCTTCGTTGGTCGTGAAAAACAAACTGCGCGGATCGTCAGTCTGCGTTGTCCGAATTTCGTAGTACTCGTTGTGGTGTTCGATGTCGTGCTTCTCGACAAGCTGGTACTGGGCCATAACGTAAAATGAATTAGTTAAAGTTAACATTTTTCAAGAACACGCAATCACCCGAGCGCCGTGATTAGCACCGCGCCGGCGATCATAATGGTCGCGCCGATGAGCTTACGGAGGATGCCTTGCTCCTTAAAGAACTGATAACCGAATAAAACGCTTACCAACGCCGACGTTTGGAACAACGCTAAAGCGTAACCAACCGGCATACCGGCCAGCGCGACGTTACTCGCCACCTGCGTAATGCCGACCGTCAGCGCCAAAGCTAAGTACTTGATTTTGTGCGAGAAAAGCAGTTTGATTTGTTCTTGCCAGCGCGAGCGCATCGTCAGCAGAATCCACCCGAAGGTGAGGGCAAAGCCAAACAAACACCAGTAAAAAAAAGCAATCATCGGCGTAGACAGGACGATGGCCTTTTTGAGAAAAGCGCCGTCGACGGCCGAAAAGAGTAAAGCCGCCAGCCGTAGTTTGACTTCCGGCCGTTGAAACACGGACCAAGTAAACCGGCGGCCCGCCCGAGCCGCGCACGGCGGACGACGCCTGGTTTCTCGCCCGCGCGCGGGC
>CAXUEB010000096.1:17013-17507 GCA_964249775.1 uncultured Spirosoma sp. | reverse complement strand
GGTATTGACGTAGCCAAGATGGACGCCAAACTGCTCGAAAAGGTGGAAGAGACGATGCTGTATGTCATTCAGCTCAAACGTGAAGTTGACCAGCTTCGGCGGCAGAATCAGCGGTTGCAGCGCACGGTTCGGCAACTTAAAAAACGGTAGCCGATAACGAAGTTAGCCAAAGGCTGGTTGGTTCTTCTGCATGCTGTAAGAAGACCAACCGGCCTTTGGCGTAGCTAATTGGGTGAATGTCTGTTCGGGTTAGCTAAAATTTGGTTTGGCTTACTGGAACGAAGCGTTGAGTGGTCAGGCGTTTTGTTTGCTTAAACAAAACCTGGCAAAAACAGCTTATGGATAAGCAGTATCGACCGTTGGATGCCTCTGTCGGCGTCCGTTGAACGGATGGACGCATGACCCAAGCAACGCCATGACGAACTTCACTCATTCCGCCGGAACCCAGGACCGCGGTGGATCGGCTACAACGGTATGGCCCCGCAATCCCAAGA
>CAXUEB010000096.1:3566-17003 GCA_964249775.1 uncultured Spirosoma sp. | reverse complement strand
AAGTTATCCCGAATGCAAACGCCCTGGTGGTTTCGGTGAATGACCCGACCGATGGCTACGATTACCCGAGCGAAGTCCGCTACGACTTCTACCAGCACGATCACGAAGCCTACCGCAAAGCGGCCGAGTTTCTGAATTCAAAAGACACCGAGGTCGTTTGCCTGCAACACGAGTACGGCATCTTCGGCGGGCCGGCCGGCAGCTACATCTTAACGCTGTTGCGCAACCTAACCATGCCCATCGTGACGACCTTCCACACCATTCTTAAAGACCCCAACGAAGAACAGTTGCTGGTGCTGAAAAGCATTGCTGATCTGTCGTCACGGGTGATCTGCATGTCCGAGAAAGGCCGCGACTTCCTGATCAACATCTACGAACTACCCGCCGAGAAAATCGACGTGATTCCGCACGGCATTCCCGACATGCCGTTTGTGGACCCGCATTTTTACAAAGACAAATTCGGCATGGAAGGTAAGCAAACGCTGCTGACGTTTGGTTTGCTGTCGCCCAACAAAGGCATCGAAACCATGATCCGCGCCCTGCCGCACATTGTCGAGCAGTTCCCTAACGTCGTTTACATGGTGCTGGGAGCCACGCACCCGCACCTGATTAAGCACGAAGGCGAAGCGTACCGCGACAGTCTGAAGAAATTAGCCGCCGACTGTGGCGTTCGCGATAAAGTCCGGTTCTACAACCAGTTTGTTGAGTTAGACGATCTGCTGGAGTATCTGGGTTCGGCCGACATTTACATTACGCCGTACCTGAACCCCGCCCAGATTACGTCGGGCACGCTGTCCTACGCCTTTGGGTGCGGTAAGGCGGTGGTGTCGACGCCTTACTGGCACGCCGAGGAACTCTTAGCCGACGGCCGGGGTGTACTTGTGCCGTTCGGCGATTCAGACGCCATTGCCGATCAGGTAATTAACCTGCTAACCGACGAATCGACGCGCCACGCCATGCGCAAACGGGCGTATTTGTTGGGGCGGGAAATGACTTGGGAGCGGACAATTCAGGCCTACGCCGATTCGTTTGCCAAGGCCCGACAGGAGCGAATGATGACCGTTAATAACCAAACTACCTACGCGATGGGGGGCCACGGTAGCACGGCTTTCAAACTGCCCCAACTCCGGCTCGATCACCTGTACCGGCTCACCGATTCGACGGGTATTGTGCAGCACGCCCGGCACCACCTGCCGTTCTACGAAGAAGGGTACTGCACCGACGACAACGCCCGCGCCTTGATTCTGTCGCTGATGCTTCAGGAGGCTGGCTTGGGCGATCAGAAGCTGGCAAAGGCGGCCGATAACTACTGCGCCTTTATCAACCACGCTTACAACGACGAATACCGCCGATTCCGCAATTTTATGAGCTACGACCGGCGGTGGCTCGAAGACTTTGGTTCGGATGATAGCAGCGGACGCGCCATTTGGGCGTTGGGTACGTGCATTGGCCGGGCAATCGACCGCAACACGGTTACCTGGGCCATGAGCTTGCTTGAACGCGTCCTGCCGAGTATGACGAGCATGACCTCGCCCCGTGCGTGGGCGTTTGCCTTGCTGGGCATCTACGAATACCAAAAAAAGTTTGGCGACGACCGGTTGGCGAAAACCATTCAGCGGCAGTTGCTCGACAAGCTTATGTTTCGCTACACCGAAACGGCCACCGAAGACTGGCCCTGGTTCGAGAACACACTGTCGTACGACAACGCGGTGCTGGTTCACGCCCTGTTGCGGTCGGGCGACGCGCGCTTGGTGCAGGTTGGCTTGTCGTCATTGCGGTGGCTAATCGACCTGCAAACGGCCGAACTTAGCAACCCCGCCCGGAACCACTTCCAGCCCATCGGCTCGAACGGTTTTTATACGAAAGGTCACGCGCGGGCGTACTTCGATCAGCAGCCGCTGGAAGCCCAAAGTACGGTGTCGGTTTGCTTAGCGGCTTACGCCGTGACGGGCGAAGACGAGTGGCATCGCCACGCCATTCGCGTGTTTAAGTGGTTTACGGGCCTCAACGACCTGGGCCTACCGCTGTACGATCAGCAGACGGGCGGCTGCCGCGATGGCCTGCACGTCGACCGCGTAAACCAGAATCAGGGAGCCGAATCAACCCTGTCCTATCTGATTGCTTTGGCGGAGTTGTACAACGTGCAGAAGCAACGGGCCGAAACCAAGTCCAGAAACGTAGCCATTCCGTCGATGGTTAGTCAATAGTCGTTGGTCAATCGTCGTTAGCTTTGCAAGTGACCAACGAGACCAACGATAGTCCAGTACAGTATGAGCATTAAAGCAACCCGAACGGGCATTGTTCTTCGCCCCGATCCTACCCGCGTCCTGTTCCGCCCGTTTGATTTCGGCAGCACGACCCGCACCCTTAAGATCATTGCCAGGGTGGGGGCCATGACCGACGAGGAAGCCGACCGGAAGTTAGACGAAGTCATTCGCGAATTTGGTGGTCGGCACTACAAACTCGAACGCTTTCTGTTGCAGCGCTTTGAGCAAATCAAACCGCACCTGCTGACCGACGAGCCGCTGAGCCTCGACCGCAAGCTTTTGCTGGGCGCGTATTTTACGATGGAATACTCGCTCGAATCGGCCGCCTTGTTTAACCCGTCGATGATCTGGCACCCCGACCAAACCAACGTGCCGCCCGGCTACAAGCGCTTCATTTTGAGCTTACGGGCCACCGGCGAAGGGCACGTCTCGTCCATCTCGTTTCGGATGGGCTACATTGACGAGGAAAGCAAGATTGTTCTCCGCAAGCCGTCGCGTTACGTCACTTCACCCGAAACCGTGTCGAATCACCGTTTCAACCGGACCCAGTTCGAGCGTAAACTGTACGAGTTGCGCCTGACGAACAGCATTCAGGAAAGGATGATGGCCGGTTTAGGGGAAACGTTTAACCTGGCCGAACTGGAAGAGCAGGTCAAGCGCGTATCGGCGCAGTACCGCTACAACGCCGAGTACGAAACTATCGCGGGCGGTGTGCTGGCTCTGGCCCGGTCGAACTACGAAATCGACTTCGACGACGATCAAAGCCTCGACGAGTGCTGCATTTTTCCCAACTCGCCCAACGAAACCAACGGTATTGAAGACGCCCGGTTCGTCCAATTTACCGACGATAATGGCGACGTGACGTACTACGCCACGTACACCGCTTACAACGGCCGGGTGACGTTTCCGCAACTGCTCGAAACCAAAGATTTTTCGCACTTCAGCGTCAGTACGCTCAACGGAGCTGAGGTATCCAACAAAGGCATGGCCTTGTTTCCGCGCAAGATCAACGGGAAATACGTCATGATTTCGCGGCAGGATGGCGAAAACATTTACCTGATGTATTCCGACGATCTGTATTTCTGGCAAACCAAAGAACTGATCGTTAAGCCGACCTACCACTGGGAATACGTGCAATTAGGCAACTGCGGTTCGCCCATCGAAACCGAAGCGGGCTGGTTAGTGCTCAGTCACGGCGTCGGTCCCATGCGCAAGTACGCCATTGGCGCGTTTCTGCTCGATCTAAACGATCCCAGCAAAGTCATTGGCCGCGTGACTGAGCCGATTCTTAGTCCCGACGAGAATGAGCGCGAAGGTTACGTACCCAACGTCGTCTACAGTTGCGGGGGCCTTATCAACGGCAAAGACCTGATTATTCCCTACGCGATGGCCGACTACGCCAGCAGTTTCGCCACGGTCAACGTCGACGAACTACTGGCCGAACTAACGGGAAAAGTTCAGGTGAACTCCAAACCCGTTTTGGATGGCATTGCCCTTAACAAGCAGTAAAACCGATTAATTTTCGTAACCTGGCGAAGTCAACTGTGATAGTTGACTTCGCCAGGCTATTTCTTTACCCGCTTAAACGAATGTATTTTACCTGTTTCGTACATCCAGCTCAGAGAACTGGCCGAGACACCAAGAAATTCATTACACTGATGATTACCGTCCTTGAACCAGAAAGATAGATAATTGGCATCCTCAGTTTTGGCCGAACTGTGGGTTTCGCAAGCTTTTAGCAGTTTGTACCTAACCGTATCAGATGGTGTTTGAGGGTAGTACCAGTAACATAGACTGTCAGTGAATTTAACGCGCCATCCCGGATCGTCGCGTGACTGCCAGGTACCTATGATACCCGGCGATTTTGTTGGTCCTTTGCGAACCTGTTGAGAATAAACTTTACAGGTTACGAAAGAAACGAGAAGTATTATCCAACAAATTTTAGTCATATTACTTATCAATAATGTTAGGCCGCAAAATCAAGTGCATAACTGCCCGTTTAAAATACTTTTCTCGCTCTGCGAGTCCGTTTCTGCCACCATTAACAGCTAACGTCACCGAAGTAACGGACATCCAGTCAACTCGCTTATTATTTATTAAATTTTTCTGAAAAAACCATAAGGCGCTGAGAACGGCATAGTTCATATTATTTCCGATCAGTTCTGGATGAGCCACAAAATCAACATTATCTCCCGAGTGCTCATGATAGAAAGAATTAAAATTACTGTAGTTGTCTTTACCGGTTAGTTGAAGAATTCCTCCCCCGATACAAATAGCCATCCCCCGACGATTCTGGCCCGTTACCTAATCGGTTTCCGTATACGTAATTCCCCAGTTCAACGGGTTTGCTCGCATAATCAGTCGGGTTCTTTTTGCCAGGACCAAAGCGATTAGGCCACACTTGTGGCAGTCTGGTTGCACTGTAATTTAAATTCTCGACATGTATGCCCTGAACAAATCCGCCCGTTTCGGCACCGGCCTGAGCCAGGAAGTGAGCTAACTGAACTGCGTTGGTGATACCATACTCCCGCATGTGGGCTTGTAGCTGAACCAGTACCTGCCTTAATACCTCTTTGTTGGCTCTCGGGAATATCTGGATGAGTTGTTCGAGTGTGATGATGTCCGGTTCTTCAGTTGTCTTGTCTTGGTTCACAAGGTCGTCAGGCCGAGACGGTGCCCCTGCTTTACCATTGGTTTTCGTCTCTGCCGCATTTGATTCTGCCTTCATCAAGCGAAATTTTTCGTGTACACTTCGTTCCAACCGGCTATCCTCTAAACCTCTTATCGTATTTATTCGCCGTCGCGCTGCCTGCATGGCGAAGTGGAAGTTTCTTTCCGAAGCTCCATCATCAATTTTGTCGCGTGCCCAAATATCTACCTGGGGATGCCTGTCGAACGGGGATGAAGGTGGCCGCATTTTAAACGAACCGTATCCGTCACCTTCGACACTCGAATCATTATGACTAAATGGATCACTGTATCTTCTGGACATAGCAGTACACGCGTATTTTAAGGTTAAGAAATCCTATGTAATGTACTATCTCGACAAACACAAGTCAAATGATATAAATCTGATTTTCGCTAAGAGTAGGTGCAGTCGGTCCCATGCGTAAGTATGCCATCGGCGCGTTCCTGCTCGATCTGAACGATCCCAGCAAAGTCATTGGCCGCGTGACTGAGCCGATTCTTAGTCCCGACGAGAATGAGCGCGAAGGTTACGTACCCAACGTCGTCTACAGTTGCGGGGGCCTTATCAACGGCAAAGACCTGATTATTCCCTACGCGATGGCCGACTACGCCAGCAGTTTCGCCACGGTCAACGTCGACGAACTACTGGCCGAACTAACGGGTCAGAGCAAGCCTGAAACGGTGACGGTCGAGGCAACCGACTAAACAAAAAGGGTCAACCCACGCGGGTTGACCCTACCGCTGGGTATTACGTTCCTGGCCTGCGTGTTGGCGAACACCCTACTTATGTGGCAATTCGATGTGCTTTGGTACGTGATCGGGACGGGTACGCTGGCTAATTTCAGCTTGCATGATAAACCCGTTTACTTAAATTTAGGCAGTATCCGGCTCGAACTAAACACGTTCACCATTGAATTATCAGACGCGTTCTTTTACGCGGTTTGTCACCTGACGATCTACGAACTGTTCTTTTATCGGCAGGATTCATCGCGTTACCAAATCGAACTGGCCCGCTCGGAAGAAGAGCGCGAAAAGCTCCGCGTCGCCAATCTGCAAACTCAGTTCGACGTATTAATGCAGGGTAAGGCCGGATTTCACCCGATTCTACTGATCAATACAGTTGTCGATCTGCTCGGGCTGCGCATCACCCGTCAGACAGCGCTGTACAAACATGCTTATCTCTTTCTTACACGGCGGCTGCCCGCCGGAGCCGTTGAATGTTCTGTTCATAGTTGGCCTGCAACCGCATCCAGTAACCCGCCGACATGGGCCGTTTGCCTTTGGTAACCTCGGTCATCACGTTAGAATACGCGCCCAGCGTCAAGGCAAAAGCGGGCGATTACCGCTGGAAGTTTACCCCGCGCCTAATTGACGTTTACGCGCTGGGGTAGTGAAACACTTTCATCAATCGAATTAACTCATTTTTCAAATTCGTCAGGTGATCGCTCATGGCCGTCCGGGCGGCTTCCGAGTCGCGGTTAAGCACGGCCTGCACAAAGGTTTCATGCTCCGCGAAGCCCCGTTCAATGCGGCCCTCAATGGTATAGATGCCCACGCGCAGGCGGTGCCATTGTAGGTTAAGCTTCTGCACGATTTCGGCGGCCCGGCTGTTGCCCGCCATCTGAAACAGCAGGCGATGCAGTTGTTGGTCGGCCGCCAGCCACCGTTGTAAAAAAACCGAATCCGTGTCCTGCCAGACATCGGCGGGTGGTTCCTGCGCTAATAGACGCATTTCGTCGAGCGCCTTTTTAAGCTCAGCCCGGTCTGCATCGGTTCCACGCTCAGCCGCCCAGGCGGCCGTAGCCGATTCCAGACAGATTTTGATGTCGAATAGCTCGGCCACTTCCTTCGCCGACAGGGTGTGGACTGTTTTACGCCGGTTTTGGGTAATAATCAGCCCATCCTGCTCTAAGCGTTTGAGTGCTTCGCGCACGGGCGTTCGTCCAATGGCCAGTTGCTCAGCAAGGGCTAACTCCGTAATGGCGTCACCGGGGTTAATTTTCATGCCGACAATCAACTTCCTGATGCTCGAATACGCTTTATCAAATTCGTTCAATGACGAAGAATTCATAGATATCTTATTCTAATTACTTAGGTCCCTGTACAATGACCTCAACCAGTCCTTGTTTGTATGCAATACTACAAGAAATTGTAGCTATATGAAATAAATAGAAACTTGCACGAGGCTGATTAAACCACCTAAGCTCGATTTGGGCAGAAGACTACGACCTGCTTAACACCAATATTACTTATCCGAAACTGATTAATTGTATACATGAATAAAGACTAAGATCCAATGTCTACTTAAACAACCGGAAAAAAACCACCCTATCTTCATGAAATAAATCAGATTCATTAACAAAAAATACAATTAAATTTTGCTTAGTCAATTAATATGCATACGATTGTGCTGTTTTATTGATCTCTAAAGTATACATTTTTATCAATTTATTGTCGACAAGATGTGTCCTGTTCCTTTTAACCCTTACTAAACTCGATATGAAACCAATATCTACAAGTCGGCTTTGTGTTTTTCTCAGCCGAGCGGGCAGGTCTACCTTATGGCTATTCTTGCTCGGTATTCTCTCCGACTCCCAGGCGGCTCCTTCAGCAGATCGTCTGATTACCGGACGCGTTCAGGGCGATAATGCCGAGCCATTACCGGGCGTTACGGTGCTGGTGAAAGGAACCCAAAACGGCACCGTGACCGATGCCGCCGGTCTGTACTCGATCCGAGTACCCGACGCACCGACGGCCGTGCTGATTTTTTCGTTTATCGGCTACGCATCGCAGGAGGTTACGCCGGGGGCACAGACCACGGTGAACGTAACGTTGTCGCCCGACATAAAGTCGTTGAACGAAGTGGTGGTGGTCGGTTACGGCACCATTCAAAAGAAAGACCTCACGGGTTCCGTAGCCTCCGTGGGCAGTAAAGCCATTCGGGAGTTGGCCGTTCCCCGCGTCGACCAGGCCCTGATGGGGAAAATAGCGGGTGTGCAGGTTAAACCCGTTTCCGGCGAACCCGGTGCCGCGCCCCAAATCCGAATCCGGGGCATTGGCAGCATCTCGGCCGGTGGCGGACCGCTATACGTAGTCGATGGGTTTCCGATTGCCAGTATCCAGTCGCTGAATCCAAACGATGTCGAAACGATTGATGTGCTGAAAGATGCGTCGGCGACGGCCATTTACGGGTCGCGCGGCTCCAACGGGGTCATTATCATCAACACCAAACGCGGCAGGGCAGGTAAAGCAAGTATCAACTTCGACGTACAGTACGGGGTTCAGCAAATCGCCAAAATTCCCGTTTTCCAGACCGGCCGGGAACAGGCGCAGCATTACTACGACGGCATCCGCAACCGGAACATCGACGAAGGCAACCCCGTATCGGGTGCTCCCAATACTTGGAAGTTTCCGGTACCCAATACTATCATTGGGGTGCTGAACGAGACCATTACGACCAACGAAGAACCCTTGGATGCCATTCTGCGCACGGCTCCGCAGAGTCAGTACCAGCTATCGGCCACCGGGGGCAGCGAGAACGTGAAGTATGCCCTGAGTGGCGAATACTTTAATCAAGACGGAATCATCCTGGGTAGCAACTTCCGACGACTATCGACCCGCGCCAACATCGACGCCCGGCTTTCGGAAAAACTGTCCGTTAAATTGAACCTGAATCCGTCGTATACCGACAAAACCAACGTGGGCGGGTCGGGCGTGGAAGACATTGGCAGCAATACCGACATTTTGTACAATGCACTCGTGATTCCAACGTACCAGTCGCTGTATAATCCCGACGGAAGTTATTATCCTTTTGGGAATGGACTGGATGCGGTGGTTTCGACACAGAATCCGGTGGCGCTGGCCAATGAGGTGAAGGGGAAACAGCGGGCAATCGGTTTGCTGGGCAACGTGATTGCGGACTATACCCTGCTCAAAGATCTAAAGTTAAGCGTACTGCTGGGCGTTAACCTGATGAGCATCAAAGGGTCCCGGTTTAAACCGCAACTGCCGTCGTTCTTTAATGACCCGGCCATTGGGACCGACAACGCGTCGATGCGGCTAAATTGGCTAACCGAAACCACCCTGAACTACAACCGGAGTTTTGGGAAGCATAATCTGACCGGACTGCTGGGTTATACCACTCAGAAAGAAACCTTCGAGTCGAACACACTCACCAGCAACCGGTATCCAAACAACTTGGTACCCACGCTAAGTGCCGTTAGCGGGATCATCACCAACGGGTCGGGGAATGTCTACGAATGGTCGTTGATCTCCTACTTAGGGCGAATCAATTACAATTTTAACAGCAAATATTACGCGACGGCTTCCCTTCGTACCGACGGGTCGTCGCGGTTCGGGGCCGAAAACAAGTACGGTGTGTTTCCATCGGTGGCCTTAGCCTGGCGCATCTCCGACGAGAATTTTATGAAACCCTTTCGGTTCCTGAACGAACTGAAATTGCGCACCAGCTACGGCAAAACCGGTAACAACAACATCGGTAACTACGATCACTTAGCGACCATCAACTACGAGAAGTACGCCCTGGGTGGGGTAGCCATCGGCGGATTTGCCCCCGGCCGGCCCGCCAACCCAGCCCTGACCTGGGAAACCCAGCAGCAGGTAAACGTCGGACTGGACCTGAGCTTTTTCAATAACCGCCTGTCGTTCAACGTTGACCATTTTCGCTCGAAGAACACGGACCTGCTGCTGAACGTAAACATTCCCGACATCACCGGATTCAGCACCGCCCTGAAGAATATCGGCGAGGTGCAGAACACCGGCTGGGAGTTTGCCTTCACGACGGTTAACATCGAGCGGCCGTTCCGCTGGTCGACGGATTTTAACGTCTCGACGTACCGCAACCGGGTCACGCGGCTGGGGCCGGAGGGCGACCCGATTATCGTCGGCGGCAACATCACCATGATCGGCCAGCCGGTAGGCATGTTCTACGGCTGGCTCACGGATGGCATCTTCATGACGGGCGAGGAGTTGACCAAAGGCCCAATTTTCAACCCCGGCGGGCGCGATCAGTCGCGGGTGGGTGACGTGCGGTTTGTGGACATCAGCGGGCCGAACGGCGTACCCGACGGGCGCATTGACAGCCGCGACCGGACCATCATGGGATCGCCCTACCCGGATTTTTACTACGGCATGACAAACCAGTTTTCCTACAAAAACATCAGCTTGAGCATCAGCCTGCAAGGTGTGCAGGGAAACGACATTCTGGCCCTTTCGCGGGAACAGCTTGCCAACAACCGTGCCCGCTTCCGACAATTGGCCATTCTAAACAACTACTGGAAATCGGAACAGGAACCGGGCGACGGTCAGACGCCCCGCCCCAACGACGTGCCGACGGGCAACTTTCGGGGAACCTACAGCCAGCGTTGGTTAGACAAAGGTTCGTACCTGCGCATTAACAACATTAATCTCGGCTACCAACTGCCGGCATCCGTAGCGACGAAGCTGCGGCTTAGCTCGGTGCGGTTCTACGCCACGGCTACCAACCCGTTTCTGTTTACGCAGCACATTGGCTTCAACCCGGACGTAAGCCGGAGTGATAACCCGCTAACCCCTGGCAATGAGCGCTACGATTACCCGATTGCCAAAAACATCCTCTTCGGTATCAACTTGGGTTTCTAAAACAACTGACCTTCCGAGACTATGAAAAAGATATTTTTCAGCGTAACCTTCCTGATCCTGTGCGCAACGGGCTGTAAGGAATCGTTCATCGACCTGTTGCCGAGTGATACCGTCACGGTCGATCTGCTCTACAAAACCGACAAAGATTTTCAGGATGCCGTGGTGGGTATTTACGCCGTTTACCAAACGCAGTACCAGAACATGTACCTGTTCGGCGACGTGCGGGCCGACGATTCGTGGGATGAACTGGTGAAAGGCACCGCCGGGGCCGTCGATAATTACAGCCTCAATGTCGACGACAACCTGCTGATAACCACCTGGCGGAACTATTACAGCATTATCTACCGGGCCAATACGGTGCTGACCAAAATCGAGTCGGTCGACGCGGCCAGTTTGAAAAATAAGGATCGGCACGTGGGCGAAGCCCGGTTTCTGCGGGCGCTGGCTTATTTTGATCTGGTTCGGATTTTCGGGGACGTTCCGTTGGTCGCCACGCCCTTATCGGCCGAAGAATCGTACCAGACGGCTCGGGAGAAAGTAGATAAAATCTATGATGAGGTTATTGTAAAGGATTTAGCGGACGCCGAAGCCAAGCTACCCCTAAGATACACGGGTGCCGACGTAGGCCGGGCCACCAAAGGGGCTGCCAAAGCGCTGCTGGGCAAGGTGCACCTGACCCGAAAGGATTTTCAAAAGGCCGAAGCCAAGTTGCAGGAGGTAACCACGATGGGCTACGCCCTGCTGCCCAATTACGCCGATCTGTTCGACTATACCAAAAACGAGCACCACGCCGAATACATCTTCGACATTGAGTATGATCCGGGGCTGGGTGGCGAAGGCAGCCTGTTCACCAATCGCTTCGCACCTAAAGTCCCCGCCGTCATTGATTATTTTGGGATTCTGGGTGGGCAGGACGATCAGAACGCTCCGCCCAGAAGCCTGTTCGACCTGTTTGAGGTTAAAGACAAACGAAAGGATATTACGGCGGCCAATGGCTTCACCAACGCCAGCGGTGTGTTTGTTCCGATCGTGCCGACCTCCAACAACATGTCGACTTTCACCCGAAAGTACATGATTCGCTTAGCCACCGGCAACGACAGCCCGGCCAACTGGAAGGTAATCCGGTATGCCGACGTGCTGCTGATGCTGGCCGAGGCCCTCACCGAAAACGGCAAACCAACCAACGCCCTGACCCACCTCAACCAAGTGCGGACGCGGGCGGGCGTTGCGCCCTACGCCGACGGTAGTCAGGCCGACACCCGCGCCCGTATTGCGCTCGAACGCCGGCTGGAGCTATCGTTTGAAGGCCACCGCTGGTTCGACCTCGTGCGGACCGGGCAGGCCCTGACGGTGTTGCAGAAACTCGGCATGAAACCGCACATGACGCTCTGGCCCATTCCGCTGGCGCAGGTCAGGTTGATGAATAACCCCACCTTATTTCCGCAGAATCCAGGGTATTTCTGAGCGGAATCTTCCTTTCGGTTTATAGTACGTTTACCCGACTCCTAAACCAAAACCGCGCCCGTCGGCCAGTCAACGCATGAAAACGATCCGTACGCTTCTTTATGTTGGGGCCATCCTCGTTGGTCTGTTCACGACCACGGGCTGGGATAGTCCCGGTAAAAAACCCGGCCCCAAAACTACCAAAGCTGCCCTGAAGCGTTACCTCTACGTCGTGACGCCGGGCATTCGGAATTACCTCGGCTACGGTGGCCACGGCATCCACGTCTTCGACATCGACAACGGCCATAAGCCCGTCAAATTCATTCCCGGTCAGGGCGGGTTGAAAAAAGACGGCAAACCCTCGAACGTCAAAGGCGTGGACGTTAGCCTGGCAACCAACTGCTTATACGTCAGTACCCTCGAAGCCATTCAGTGCATTGACCTGACCACCGAAAAACTGGTTTGGGAACGGGCCTACGAAGGGGGCGTCGACCGGATTTCGATTTCGCCCGACGGCAAAATCATCTACATGCCGTCGCTGGAAAAAGAATTCTGGACGGTGCTGGACGCCAAAACCGGCGACGTAATCAAAAAGATTGTCACCAACTCCGGTTCGCACAACACGATTTACGGACCCGATGGCAAATTTGTTTATTTAGCCGGGTTAAAATCACCGATGCTGAACGTAGCGGATACAAAGACGCACACCGTTACCAAGCAAGTTGGTCCGTTCGGTGCCGACATACGCCCCTTCACCATCAACGGTTCACAAACGCTCGTGTATGTGAATGTAAACGGTTTGCTTGGCTTTGAAGTCGGCGATTTAGTAACCGGTAAATTCCTCTATCGCGTGGTGGTCGAAGGCTGGAATATTGGTGAAGTAAAACGGCACGGCTGCCCCAGTCACGGAATTGGCCTAACGCCCGATGAACGAGAACTCTGGTTGTGCGATGGGGCCAATTATCGATTGCACGTATTTGACAACACAGTGATGCCGCCCGTTCAGAAAACAACGATAGCCCTAAAAGACACGCCCGGCTGGATTACGTTCAGCCTCGACGGTAAATACGCTTATCCCAACACCGGCGATATCATCGACGTGAAAACCCGTAAAATCGTGGCCACGCTCGAAGACCAGCAGTACAACAGCGTACAAAGCGAGAAAATGGTTGAAATTCATTTCAGTGGCGGTAAGCCCGTTGCCGCGGGCGATCAGTTCGGGATTGGTCAGGTTAAGAAGGCGGGCCGGAATTAGTCATGACGCTCCGACTTGTGTTCTTAGACGTTAAAACCGTGGGCAACGTCCCGAATCTGAACCGCCTGGAGCACTACGGGTCGGTGGCGTATTTTCAGACTACCGACCCCGCGCAAACCCTCGACCGGATTCGGGACGCCCACA
>CAXUEB010000096.1:2487-3556 GCA_964249775.1 uncultured Spirosoma sp. | reverse complement strand
ACAAAACCGTGCTCGACCGGGCCACCATTGAGCAGGCCCCCCACCTGAAGCTCATCTGCGTAGCGGCCACCGGCACCAACAACGTCGACAAGGGGGCGGCTGCCGAACGCGGTATTCCCGTCAAAAACGCCCACGACTACTCGACCCAAAGCGTGGCGCAGGGAACGTTTGCAATCCTGCTCCACCTACTCAACCACGTGCCGGTTTATGATGCTTACGTTAAGCAAGGCGGCTACGCCCAAAGCGACATTTTTACCTATTTCGGCCCGCCGTTTTGGGAGTTGAGCGGCAAGCGGTTCGGTATCATCGGACTCGGAACGATTGGTCGGCAGGTTGCCAAAATCGCCGATGCGTTCGGGGCGGAAGTTGTTTATTATTCCACGTCCGGCCAAAACACGGGTCAGCCGTACCCGCGGCTGGAACTGGATGAATTGCTGCGTACGTCGGACGTGGTTTCTATTCACGCCCCGCTTACCGAAAACACGGCTAACCTCATCAACTACGAGTGCCTGCAACGCATGAAACGGGAGGCCATTCTGATTAACGTGGGGCGGGGCGGCATCGTCAACGAAGCGGATTTGGCCCGCGCTCTGGATGAGGAGTTAATCGCCGGAGCGGGCGTCGACGTGTTTGAAAACGAACCCATTCAGGCAAATAATCCTCTGTTAGGGGTAAAAAACAAAGACGCGCTGGTACTAACTCCGCACGTCACCTGGGCCAGCCTCGAAGCCCGCACGCGGCTCATTGAGAAGATCGGGCAAAACATCGACGAGTTTTTAGAAGGGGGAACGTAAGTGCCCCACCAGCCGGTACTGGCTGTTGTTACCTTGCTCAGTAGCCCGGTTGTGGGCCATGTCCGTATGAAAATAAGAGCCGCCGTTCTGCACGAAATGGGCAAGTCACGCCCGTATACAATTAGCCATCCGCTTACGGTTGAAGAGGTGGAATTAGACGCTCCGCAGCGGGGCGAATTGCGCGTCCGAATCCGGGCGGCCGGGCTGTGTCATTCCGACTTATCAGTCATCGACGGCAATCGCCCGCGCCAAACGCCGATGGTGCTGGGGCACGA
>CAXUEB010000096.1:1042-2477 GCA_964249775.1 uncultured Spirosoma sp. | reverse complement strand
CCCGGCCCTCTGCGAAACCGGATTGGCCGCCAACAACCGGGGCGAACTGATTGGGGGTGGTCTCCGCCTACGGAACCAGCAGCACCAGCCCGTTCATCACCACATGGGCGTATCGGGTTTTGCCGAATACACGGTTGTCTCCCAGAAATCGGTGGTAAAGATTGACAAAACCCTGCCCTTTGACATGGCCGCCCTGTTCGGCTGTGCCGTCATGACGGGCGTTGGGGCGGTTATTAACACGGCTAAGTTATCGCTGGGCCAGACCGTACTCATCACGGGCTTGGGGGGCGTGGGCTTTGCGGCCCTGTTGGGAGCGCTGGCCGGTGGAGCCGGCAAAATTATCGTGGCCGACGTGAACGCCGATAAACTGGCAAAGGCGCTCGAACTGGGCGCACACGCTGCGGTTGATTCGGCGCAGGACACCGCCGTCGAGCAGGTGAAAGACCTGACTAACGGCGGTGTCGACGTGGGTTTTGAATTTGCCGGGGTCGTATCGGCGCTGGAGTTCACGTACAACGCGACCGGCCGGGGCGGCAAAACCGTTACGGCCGGGTTACCCCATCCGGGCAAAACGATGTCCATCGCGCCGGTTCGGCTGGTGGCCGAAGAACGAACCTTGCAGGGGTCGTACATTGGTAGCTGCGTACCGGCCCGCGACATTCCGGCGTATATTTCGTTGTACCAGTCGGGCCGTCTTCCCGTCGATAAACTTCTGACCCACAGACTTCGCTTAGACGACGTAAACGAAGGCTTTGAACGGTTAGCCAAGGGCGAAGCCATTCGGCAGGTAATCCTGTTTTAACCATGAACTCAACTTCTCTGTCGCCGTCAATTCCGGCGACCCATTCGTCAATCCGAACTCAGTCCTACGTAAACGGAAAGTGGGTCGATGCCGCCCGTGGCGAAACCTTTGCCGTAACCGACCCGGCTACGGGCGACGTTATTGCCACGGTAGCCGACCTGGACCCGACCGACGTGCGAAGGGCCGTCGATGCAGCGTACGAAGCCTGGCCTGCCTACCGGGATTTGACGGCCAAAGAGCGGTCAGGGCTGCTGCGTACGTGGTTCTCACTACTGGTCGAACACAAAGAAGAACTGGCCCGGCTGATGACGCTGGAGTGCGGTAAGGTCTTGTCGGAAAGCCGGGGCGAAGTCGATTACGGGGCCTCGTTTATCGAGTGGTTTGCCGAAGAAGCCAAACGTACCTACGGCGACGTTATTCCGGCCAACACCAAAGACAAACGCTTGGTGGTCATCAAGCAGTCGATTGGCGTGGTGGCCGCCATTACGCCCTGGAACTTTCCCTTGGCCATGATTACCCGCAAAGTAGGCCCCGCCCTCGCAGCGGGCAGCCCCGTCATTGTAAAACCACCCTCCGAAACACCACTGACCGCCTTAGCCATCGCCCATCTGGCCGAAAGGGCCGGTTTCCCAC
>CAXUEB010000096.1:0-1032 GCA_964249775.1 uncultured Spirosoma sp. | reverse complement strand
CAATACGGTCACGACCTCCAGAAACCCGGAAGTGGGCCAGGAATTGTGCGAAAACAATAAGGTCCGTAAGCTTTCCTTTACGGGGTCAACGGCCATCGGCAAACTGCTGATGAGCCAGTGCGCTTCCAACCTCAAAAAAATATCCTTGGAGTTAGGCGGCAACGCGCCGTTCATTGTGTTCGATGATGCCGACATCGACGCGGCCGTTCGAGGGGCAATCGCGTCTAAGTTTCGGAACAACGGACAAACGTGCGTCTGCGTCAACCGGCTGTACGTGCAGGATACCGTTTACGACGAATTTGTCCGCAAGTTTTCGGCCGCCGTCGCGGCCCTGCGAGTGGGCAATGGCTTAGACGACACGACCCAACTGGGACCATTGATTAACGAAAAGGGGTTGGCCAAAGTCAAGCAGCACCTGGACGATGCGCGGGCGAAAGGAGCCAACGTCCTCGTCGGCGGTCATGCGCTGGAAGGCTTGTTTTTTGAGCCGACCGTCCTGACCGACGTCACGCCCGATATGGTGATTGCCCGCGAAGAAGTCTTTGGCCCGGTGGCACCCATCGCCCGGTTCCGGACCGAAGCGGACGTGATTCGGATGGCGAACGACACGCCCTATGGCCTGGCGTCGTATTTCTACAGCCGAGACGTCGCCCGCTGCTGGCGCGTGGCCGAAGCCTTAGAGTACGGGATGGTGGGCATTAACGAAGGCATTCTTTCAACCGAAGTGGCTCCGTTTGGTGGCATGAAAGAATCGGGCGTGGGTCGCGAAGGATCAAAATACGGTATGGATTATTACATGGAGATCAAGTACCTCTGCTTTGGCGGTATTGACTAACGGACCGTTCAATCGGGCCGCTATTTATTTAACCAGACAACTCAATGATTGACCCTGTTTCTAAAAGCGATTCCCCAAAAACCGTCGTACCGGCGTCCCCGTCGCTCGTCCGACAACTCATGCAGGTTCCGGGCATCGTGGCCGCGGTGGGGTTTTTCTTGTAAATTTACCACTTGATCGTGTTAGGCATATTCCGG
>CAXUEB010000095.1:9248-17507 GCA_964249775.1 uncultured Spirosoma sp. | reverse complement strand
TATAAATAGTTGTTACACATTGACAAATAGCTAAACTTATATTTTAACCATAATTTAAGTAGGAATCATCTAAGTTAAAACAGCATGTTTCAATACGTTGGGCTTCGTGCAGGCGTTTTTTTGCATTTGACTACGCTATCTCTAATTTTAGACGTGTCTTAATAGGGTCGAGTTAATGCATAAGTCATTGACAATTCAAATTTGGTGACAGATTGGTTACCCAGTTAACGCACAATTTACATTGACTCACCTCGGTCCTCCGTGCAAGAATCAGTTCTGATCCAAACGGTTTGTAAACGTTTGAGCACAGAGTACATCCGCGAATCCCCGTAAGCGTTAACAACGGACTAAGCGTGATGCGGTGTATGTAGAACAAACGACAACGGGTGGGTTGGATGGATTCTACAACGTTAAGACACGGCAAACTTCATGCCATCGCTGCGTTAAACACGTAGTCAACGGAATGGGTAAATGCGTTTTGAGTAGTCCGCTTAGAAGAGACGAACCAAGGAATTAGGAACATTCAGCCGGGCTTGCTACCGTTGGATTCCATTGAGAAGCGGTAACCGCTGACAAGCGTATTAGACCGTTTTGGTTGGCACCAAGACAGATTTTACGTTGAGGGTCAGTACTTTAAATAGAATTGTCTTCGCGTTTGATACTTTTTAACAAACTATACACATCTTCATTATGCTAACCTTTCCGAGCGTTCAAGTCTTACAACGTGATTTTGACCCAGTTGTTTATACCAACCAACCGAGTACCTTAAATTTAGAGAAACGGTTGTTCGATCTGTTGGTGGCTGGTTTAGTAACGGTGTCCGTTCTTCTTTGGCTTGTACCTATAGTTGGTCTACTGATCAAATGTACGTCTCCTGGACCAATCCTATTTGTGCAATGGCGTACCGGATTGGATGGCCAACCGTTTCGCTGTTTCAAATTTCGGACCATGGTCCATAACCAACAGCGAACGCCCTTTGAGCAAACGGTCTTTCGGGATTCGCGAGTCACGCGGCTTGGCGCTTGGTTGCGACGGACGAATTTAGACGAGATGCCGCAATTCTTGAACGTGCTCATGGGCAACATGAGTGTGGTTGGGCCACGCCCCCACGCCATTCAGCATGATTCCGAGTTTTGGTTTTCGTTGCCGGGCTACGACAAACGTTACACCGTCCTGCCCGGTATCACCGGCCTGGCGCAGGTTCGCGGAGCGCGGGGCATCACCGACGATGTTCGGAAAATGGAGCAACGGCTGCGGTATGATCTGTTCTACATTCGGAAGAATTCGTTCTGGGGTGATCTGCAAATCTGTTGGTGGACGCTGGAGTCAATGTTTAAGGGAAACTCTAAGGCGTGGTAGTCCTCGACGTTGTTTGTTTTCATGATTTGACGTCAGCAGGTCGTTGCTGGTTCAGCGCGCTGCTGTGACTACTACCCAAAAGGGCGTCTCATTAACGTTTGGGTTACGCCTTTTGATTACCATTCAAGCCATTGCCGAATGAGAGTTTTAATCTACGGTATCAATTACGCCCCTGAACTGACCGGCATTGGAAAGTATTCGGGTGAACTGGGCGCTTGGCTGGCCCGAAATACGCACGAAGTTGAGGTGATTACGGCTCCGGCTTATTATCCGCAGTGGCAGGTGCAGGCTGCATACCGGGGCAAAGGCTGGTTTTCGGAGGTCATTGACGGAGTGAACGTCCACCGTGCGCCCCTGTACGTACCCAAGCGGGTCACGTCGGTCAAGCGAATGATCCACGAATTTTCGTTCGTAGCCAACAGCTTTCCCTACTGGTTGAACGCTTTGTTTCAAAAGCGCTACGACGTAATCATCTGCGTTGCTCCGGCTTTTCACCTGGCTTTCCCGGCCCTGCTGTACGCCAAGTTGCGCCGGGTGCCGCTGATCTACCACATCCAAGATTTGCAGGTAGACGCGGCTAAGGATTTAGGCATGATTACCAATCGGACGCTGTTGTCGATTCTGTTTAAAGCCGAGAAGTTTATTCTTGATCACTGCACCCGCGTATCGACCATCAGCGAGGGCATGATTAAAAAGATTCACGCGAAAGGAATTGACCAGGCGAAGTGCATTCTGTTTCCGAACTGGGTCGACGAAACTTATATTCGACCGGTCTCGAAAGCCGATTCGCTACGGGCTGCGTTTGGCTTAAGCCAAACGGACAAGGTCGTGCTGTATTCCGGGGCTTTAGGCGAAAAACAAGGACTGGAACTGATTGTTGAGGTCGCCCAAGCCCTGCGTCATCACGAGAATCTGTATTTTGTCATTGTCGGTTCGGGCGGAGCCAAGGCTAAACTGGAAGAACTGGTCGAGCGCTACGCCCTGACGAACGTCAGGTTTTTCCCATTGCAACCCTACGAACGGCTGTCGGCTACGCTGGCCACGGCCGATATACACCTGGTGCTGCAAAAAAAATCGGCCTCGGACCTGGTCATGCCTTCCAAACTGACCAGTATACTGGCCGTCGGCGGCTGTCCCATCGTAACGGCCCTGCCGGGTACGACGCTGTACCAGGTTGTAAGCGACCACGGACTGGGTATTCTCATTGAACCCGAATCGGTTGACGCATTACGCACCGGTATTGAGCAGGCGTTGGCGACTGACCTGGAGGGTTACCGCAGAAAGGCCCGGCTGTACGCTGAAACGTACCTGAGCCGGGAAAACATTCTTAAGACGTTTGAACAAACGGTTATTCGGCTTACGACTCGTTCAAAACAAACGGCTGAGGATCATCAACAATTGACTGAGCTTGGTGAGCGCCCGACTTTGCCCGTACCAACCCTAACAGAGACAGATCGGTGATGAGAGTAAGCCCTCGCCGTGGCACGATGTGGGCCAGCCTTGTTTGGATCGCTATTCACAGAAACGTTCACCTTTATCACCCACTTAGATTGACTTGGGAATGACTCGAATACTTATTTCCGTACTAACCGTTCTGTTGTTTACGTCGTGCGGTACCCAGCGTAACTTAACGTACTTTAGTAATCTACGGGATTCGACGGAATACAGAGTACCCATCCAGAACCACATCGTCCCGAAAATTCAGGAAAACGATTTGCTGAGCATTAGCGTGAGCAGCCTGAGTACGGAATCAAACCGCCTGTTCAACAACGCTGCCCTGCCGACGGCCGGCAATTCGACGCCCGCCGAACTGGCTGCCCCGTCGAACGAAGGTTATTTGGTGGATCGAAGCGGGTCGGTTAACCTACCCGCAATTGGGAAAGTTAAACTGGCCGGTTTAACGCGGGAAGAAGCTACCGATAAACTGACGACGATTATTGGCGAGAATTACGTCAAGAGTCCGGTTGTCAACGTCCGGTTTCTCAACTTTAAAGTGACCGTCATCGGGGAAGTCAGCCGACCATCCACGTTCACGGTGCCAACCGAGCGCATCAACGTCCTGGAAGCCTTAGGCTTGGCCGGCGACATGACTGGTTTTGGCAAACGGGAAAACGTCTTAATCATCCGCGAGAAAGACGGATCACGGAGCATGACCCGGCTCAATCTTAACAACAAGGACGTACTCAACTCGCCTTATTTTTACCTGCAGCAGAACGACATCGTGTACGTCGAACCCGACAAAACCAGGGCTTTACAAGTCAGTAAGCGAAGCGTTAACTTGCCAATCTACGTGTCGATTGCGTCCGTTATTGCGATCCTAATGACCGGTGTCATAACAAGATTATAATTCAAAACAGCGCCATGAACCCGGCCGGACCACCCAGCACCAACCCTAACCCGTTTCCCACTACAAACGCTAAAATTATGCACAAACATCTCCGGTACTGGTACCTGTATCTGATGGGCCTCGTTCTGTCGGTAATAGCCGCTAATCTGTATTTACAGTATTACGCTACTCCGCAGTACGGCATCAACAGTACTCTGCTCATCAAGGAAGGAAACAGCCAGCCAAACGTAGAAGGAGCCGGTGCTTTGGGTGACGGCAAGGCGGGTACCACGAAAAATATTAACGACGAAATTCAGATGCTCAAATCGAGAAGTTTGATGCATCGGGTCGTTAGTGAGCTTGCCTTAACCACGCGTTACCAAGTAGAGGATAAGATTAGAAACACGGAGATTTACAAAGGTGCCCTGCCGGTAAACGTCATCGTTAGCCGGTTGGATTCGGCGGTGTATGGTCAGCCGTTTACCCTGCGTATCAAGTCGGATAATTCGTTTGAATGGGGCGAATCATCGGGGCAAACGGGGGCTTACCGATTCGGGCAGCCCATCCGAAAGCCTTACGGTGAGTTCACCGTCGTGGCGACGGCGAGTAAGGTAAACCCGGCAAATGACCAGCCCAAACGTTTACTTGTTACCTTTCTCAGCGCCCGCACGCTCGCCGAGCGTTACAACCGGAATCTGACGGTTCTACCGGTCAACAAGGATGCGAACGTACTCAATCTGAGTCTCGTCGATCCCATTCCGCAGCGCGGAAAGGACGTAATGAACAAACTAATTGACGTATACAACGAGGAAGGGCTGGAAGACAAGAACAGATTGGCCGCCAACACTCTAACGTTCATTGACGACCGGATGAAGCGCCTGACGGCCTCGCTGAGCGGAGTCGAGCGAAGCGTTGAACAGTACAAGCGCCGTAACAAAGTAACCGACGTAAGCGCCCACGCGTCAAACTACCTGGCGCAGGCGAGTGACTACAACAAGAAGCTGTCGGACTGGGCCATTCAAATCGACGTTCTCGAATCCATCGAATCCTACTTAGGCAAAAATTCGAGTCAGTACAAGATGGTACCCAGTACGCTGGGTCTTCAGGACCAGACCCTGCTGGACTTAATCGCTAAATTCAACGATTTGCAGTTGGATCGGGAGCGCATGTTACGAACCGCTCAGGCGAACAACCCGCTCGTTCAGAACATGAACGAGCAACTCGGCAACCTGCGGGCCAACATCCTGGAAAACCTGCGCAACATCAAGAGTGGTCTGACCATCACCAGCCAAAACCTAAAAGCCAGTTCGGGTGAGTTTGAGAATCGAATTCAGCAAGTGCCGTCCATCGAGCGGGACCTGCTGGAAATAAGCCGTCAGCAGGCCACCAAGCAAAACCTGTACCTGTTCCTGTTGCAGAAACGCGAAGAAGCGGCTTTAGCCTTAGCCGCTACGGTTTCTAAGTCGAAGGTGATTGATCCGGCCATGGCCACCGAAAATCCGGTCAGTCCCAACACCAAGCTTATGTATCTGCTGGGCCTGTTGGTTGGACTGGGCTTACCCTTCACCCTGATTTACTTCGTCGATAAGCTCAATGGCAAGATACAGACGCGGCAAGACGTAGAGCAACTAACGAACACGCCAGTTCTGGGCGAACTGCTGCACAGTAAGCGGGGAACGCTCGTCGTCACTAAGGGAAACTTCAGCCCCATTGTCGAAATGTTTGGCCTGATCCGGGCGCAGTTGAACACCATCACGGCGTACAAACAAAACCGGGTCTTACTCGTGACATCGAGCATGAGCGGAGAAGGCAAAACGTTTTTAAGCATCAACTTGGGAGCCAGTTTGGCCCTGATGGGCAAAAAGGTCGTGGTGCTGGAACTGGATTTCCGAGCGCCCAACCTGCTGGCCGAAGTTGGTGTACTGGAAGGGACGGGCATTGCCGATTATCTGTCGTCGGATGACGTTTCGATTGGGGATATCATCTCACCGGTCGAGAAGGTAACCAATCTGTTCGTCGCCGGTTCCGGCTCAATACCCCTGAATCCGGCTGAGCTGATGACCTCGCCCAAGCTCACGTACTTGGTCAACGAACTTAAGGTGAGCTTCGATTACATCATCATCGATACGGCCCCGGTTGGTCAGGTAGCGGACGCCTTTAGTTTAAGCCCGCTTTCCGACACCACTATTTACGTAATGCGGTATAACTACACGCTCAAGGCTCAGATTGATCAGGTCAACACCATTGCGAAAACCAAGGGGTTACCCGACCTGATGATTGTCCTCAACGATGCCAAAAAGCAAAACGTGAGCGCCTACAGTTACGGGTACGGGTATGGGCAGGCGAAAGGCAAAACCAAGAAGAAAGCGTTGCCCGTGAGCAAAGAGCTTTAGACCCCGAGTAACACTTCGGCGGGCTGCCCGTACTCATCAGCCCTTCAACACCATTCGTCCAACATGCAACTCAAAATTCCTCTAATCCGCAACTCGTTAGCGAGTGGCTTCGGCAAGCTGTCAACCGTTTTGTTTCGGTTTGTACAGGTGCCTTTGCTGCTTTCGGCTTTAGGGGCTGAAGAGTACGGACGGTGGTTGGTCTTGTATTCGTTTCCGTCCTGGCTTGCGCTGGCCAACTTGGGTTTCGGCAGTGTGGCGGCTAACGAAATCGCTATGGCGGTGGCGGCCGAAGATGACGAAAAAGCTCGTGGGGTGTTTGCCACCGTTTTAGCCTTGCTCGGCGGCATTCTCGTGGTTGGTTCAGCGATTACGGCGGTTATTGCGCCCTTCGTTCCGTGGGAAGTTCTTTTTCAAACGTCCGCGGCTCAGCACAATCAGCTTACGCTGGCGGTGATCTGGTTTACCATCTCAACGCTACTTTCCTTTCTCGTGGATGCCTACGCGGCTCGGTTCCGGGCGGCCCGCAAGGCGCACTTGGGCATCGTTCTTTCCACGTTTCGTCCGTGGCTCGAACTGTTGAGTGTGCTGGTGACCCTACAATTCACCAAGCGTTTCGATTACTTAGCACTGGCCATTCTCGGCTCAACCGTCGTTTACCTGCTGGTGGTGAAGTGGTATAGCTGGCGGGCCTGGCCAACGCTGGTGTTTAACAGGGCGTTGGTCGGCGCTGCGCACTACCGGCTGCTCGTCCGGAAAGGATTATCGTTTCAAGCGTTTCCGTTGGGGAATGCCTTGTTGTTCCAAGGCAATCTGTTGCTTGTTCAACTGATTCTGGGGCCAACGGCCGTGGCGATTTTTGGCACCGTTCGCACGCTGGTGCGTTCGATTAATCAACTGCTGGAAATGGTCAATCAGATTCTGTGGCCCGAACTGAGTGTGCTGTTTGGGGCGGGTAAACTGCTCCAGGTGGCCCGGCTGCACCGAATTGGAGTCGCCGTTTCCATTCTGGTGGCCGGTCTGAGCGTGGGTTTGCTGGCCCTATTCGGAAACGCCTTGTACGAACTGTGGACCGGCAATGCGATTCCCATGCCGCAACGACTGCTGCTTTTGTTTTTGCTGCCGATACCCTTCAATGCGTTGTGGTTCACCAGCAGCGTCACGCACATGGCTTCCAATCAGCACGGACCCTTAGCCGTTCGCTACTTAATCGCGGCCGGCCTGTCGGCCCTTGCCTGCGCCCTGCTGTCGTATGGGTTCGGCATCGAAGGCGCGGCCGTTTCAACGCTGGTCGGCGACATTGTCTTGATTCCGTACGTCTTTAAAACGTCCTTGATATTGACCGGCGATACTTGGGCTGGGTTCATGACGGGTCTGCGGACGGAAGCGAACGCACTCATCCTGATGACGCGGAAAGCAATGCCCGGCTCAGTGCCTAAATCAGTGCCCAAATAACTGGCTTGGTTGGCGTATGGCCAAGCGGCTGATTCCGGCTAAGGGCGCAGCCCGCGCGAGCTGCGCTCTCTAACCAACGAAACCTACGATCGTGATCGAACAAACAGCCCCATGGTAGTTGCAACTCAAATCCCGGACGTGGTCCGAACGGGTGACGTAGATAGTTTGGTCCATCTCAGAAAACTGGCCTGGACTTGCGTGGTCCTCCAGTACTGGGCGGCCGTTACGTATCTGTTCGGCTCGTTGCTATTGCCGCAGTCGGACGATGCGGCCGTTGGGTGCGGTATGCTGGCCATTGGACTGGCGGCTACGCCCGCTTTCTACGCGGTGTATCACAAGCGGTTCCTGCTGCTGTTTAGTTGCATCAGTGCCTTCAATCTGGCTCCCATCTGGTTTTTGTACTTAGAAACCGTGCTGCCCGGCTACGACGCGCACGACTACATTCCTCCGCTTTACCGGATGGAGACCCTCTTCTGGATTGCCTTGTTTCAGTTGTTTGGCAATTTAGGCTACGTCGTCTTCTGGAAAACGTTGAGTCGCTTTTCCATTCAATCGTTTGCTTTTCTGGATGGTATCAACCTAACGGCAAACGTTTACGCCCGATTAACGCTTGCGCTCTTTCTGGGGCCGCCGTTCCTGTTTTATCTCTATTACGGCTCGTTCGACATTTTGTGGACGGCCATCACCGCGGGTCGTTCCGTCGGCGGATCGGGGGGCGGGCTGCTAACC
>CAXUEB010000095.1:0-9238 GCA_964249775.1 uncultured Spirosoma sp. | reverse complement strand
CAATCTGGCAGCTAACGCCCCTGTTCGGAGCGATTGCGTTCACGACGGCAAAAAACAAGTTTAACCCGTTGGCCCTACTGTCGCTGGGGGCGGGCTTGTTGGTCGTGTTCGTTTTTTTTCTCGGCGGCTCGCGCGGCATCATGATGTTCGTGGCTGCTCCCGTCCTGTTTTTTCTAATTTACTACAACTGGGAGCGTGGCTTGCGGTTCTGGCTGATTGTGACGGCGCTGCTGTTTCTACTGATTGGTATCATGGAACTCCAGGTGCGGTTTCGGGGAAACCTACTGGACGTGCTGGCCGACCCGGTGAGGGCCGCTCAGGATAAAGGCTTAGCATCCGCAACGACCTTCGACCCTACCGAATCGCACCGGGACAACAACATGTACCTCTTGTGTCTGATGGTCAAAGGCTATCCCGAGAAGTACGACTTTGAAGGATCGCACCATTACATCACGGTCTTGGCCAACCCGATACCCCGCGTTTTGTGGCCCAGCAAACCTATTCTGTTAGGCGCTAAGGACCTATCACAGCAGGCTTCGTTTGTGCTGGATGGGCCGCTCTTTATGGGAACGACCAGCCTTTCGTATTCCGTAGTGGGCGAAGCCTACCAAGCCGGGGGCATCTGGGGCATCCTGGCGTATTCGCTTACGTATGCCCTTTTCTTTCTGTTCTTCGACGGGGTTGGCTACCGAACGCGCCGGGAACAGCCGATCTCCGTGGGCATCCTGGGGGTGGGTATCTTTCTGTCTTTCTGGGGTTACCGGGCTTTTCTGGCGCTGGTTACGTTTCTGTACCCCATCCTGATTCTAATCATCGTGCTTCGCGTGGCCCAACTTGGTAAACGTCATGAAAATCACTTATACCGCGCCTAACCGGTCCCACCACTACCCCTACGCGGACGCGCTGCACCGCGCGGGGCACCTGCACGCGTTCGTGTCGGGATTTAGTCGGTTCAGTCCACGTTCGGCGCTTCCTACCGTTGAGGATAAGTTGAAACGGCACGATTTCTTTCAGAATCTGTACGTAGCCAGTCTTCGCTTCAAATCGCCCCAGGCGGTTACGACCACCTTCAACCGGTTGGCGAATTACCGGCTCGATCAGGCTTCGTACCCTTGGGCCAAAGAGTCGGACGTGTTTATCCATTACCGGACCCAGGGTTACCTGACAACGCAGCGGCTGCGTCGGGCCGGCCTGCCTACCCTGTGCGTGATGGAGGAAGTAAACAGTCACGTAGCCGTGCAGGATGATTTGTTGCAAGAGGAATTACAGCGTCTGGGGTTAGGCGGGCACCGGGAACGTTCGCCGGATTATTCCCTCCGACTACGGGCCTACGAAGAAGCCGACTGCATTCTTTGTCCGTCGGAATTCGTTCGTCGGTCGTTTTTGGCGAAAGGGTTCGCGCCGGAGCAACTGATTAAGGTCAACTTCGGCTTTCCGCCCATCGACGCGTTGCCGACCGAACCGACCGACGCCAGCCCCGAAACATTTCGGGTGCTTTACGTCGGTCAGATTCACTACCGGAAAGGGCTGCGGTACGCCGTTGACGCGTTTCGGCGGTTACAGCACCCCCGGAAGGAGTTCATTATCGTCGGACCTAAAACGGCCCTGACGGGCCTGGATCAAACGCCGATTCCGGCCGGTGTTGTCTTCACGGGTACGCTCAAGGGCGAAGCACTCAAGGAGCAGTATCGGCGGGCGAGCGTTTTCATTCTGCCCAGTCTGGAAGAAGGGTTAGCGTTAGTGCAGGGCGAAGCGTTAGCGGCCGGCGTTCCCCTGCTCATCACCACCAACACCGGCGGGGATGATCTGATCCAGGATGGCGTGGAAGGATTCATTGTCCCGGCGGCCGACGAGAACGCCCTGGCGGACCGCCTGCAACGGCTGGCTGATGACCCGGAATTGCGAACGCGTATGGCCGTAGCCGCCTTGGGGGCCGCCCACAAACTGGGGAACTGGAATACGGCGGTTGAAGTATTGATCGAAGCATTGACGAAACGGCTGCCGGCTAAAGGTATTTACGAGAGCGTCTAAAGCAGCCCAACGACCGCCGACCAACCGGCCTATCGTAGGCAGCACTGGTTACAAAACTCTCCAACAAAGCAATAATGTATTGGCATCAACGACTATTCTCAACTACGCAACAGCACAATGAAACTACTTTTCCTAATTGAAAGTATGGCTCCAGAATCGGGCGGGCCAGCTATAGAAGTGGTCTGGCTGACGGATATGCTGTTGCGCCAGACTGATATAGAGGTGACCGTGGCCAGCCTGACACCCATTGACCGGAGTCTGCCACTCCACCCCGACATTCACTATGTTCAGTTTGACAATCCTGTGTTTCCCCGACGTTCGTGGCTACGGGCCATCGGCGACCTTCGCCAACTCATCCGTGAGCACGATGTTCTGTTTACCTCTGGTATCTGGGGACCCGTCGACGGCTTTGCCCTGCGGCTGGCCTGGCAACAGCATAAACCTGTTTATATCCGGGTCTGCGGTATGCTGGAGCCGTATATTCTGACCCGCAGCCCGCTTAAGAAGCAACTGGCCCGCTTGCTTTACTTGCGCCATAACCTTCGCCTGGCCACCGGCTTAATCGTCAACAGTGAGTCGGAAGCCCGTAACGTCCGGAAGGCTGGCGTTATCTCTGAAAAAATTCTGGTTATTCCCAACGGTGTGCAGCCGGTAGGCGCACGTTTTCACCAGTTTGAGGCTCGGCGCAGCCTGGGTCTCGATGCCCACCGGCCGGTTTTGCTGTACTTGAGCCGGCTGCATCCTAAGAAGGGTCTCCACGTGCTGCTTCAGGCAATGGCGCTGCTGCCGACTCACAAGCGAAACTTCAGCCTGCTGGTGGCCGGTGAGTACAGCGATACCCGGTATCAAGCCCAGATTGAGAGACTGATAATTGAAGGGAGCTTACAGTCAATGGTCCATTTCTCGGGTCTGGTGACGGGCATCAATAAGGAACTTCATTTTCAGGCAGCCGACAGCTTCATCTTGCCGTCGCAAAGTGAGGGCCTGCCTAACGCGGTACTTGAGGCTATGGCACATGGCCTACCGGTAATTGTGACGAAGGGCTGCAATCTGCCCGAGGTAATTACCCACAAGGCAGGTCTGGTGTTGGAGTTGTCGGTAGCTAACCTGACGCGGGCCTTGGATTGGTTCATGATGGGCGGAACGGTACTGAGCGTAGCTTCTCAGGGTGCGCAACGGCTGGTGAAGGAGCGATTCAATGTGGAGCAAACGCTGCACGAGTACCAGCGCATCTTGGTCAAACACCGGCCCAACTCCGCGCGGGAACGAAACGTTAATTTAGCCAACGATGGTGTCGGTAATCAAACCGGTCATTGACTGCACATTGACGAATTCAACGTGAAAGCATTAATTCTTGGAGGATCTAACTCCAGAAATTCAGGCGGGATATTCAATACCGCCCGAGCCTTGGGTCTTAATCTCAGTAAGTGCTGTCAGGTCAACGTGCACTACATGATGTACGATGATGAATATTCAATAGAAGACCGACAATCCTACGAACCGCTGCCCCTGCATAGCTACTCGGTCAGAGGACCTAAAAATTTAGGCTTCTCGCCGGACATGTACGCTCAGATCTCCCGAATTAATCCCGACATCATTCATACTCAAGGTCTTTGGATGTACTTATCTTCCGTCAACAAACGCTACCACGCCAAAACCAACACGGCCTACGTCGTATCGCCCCACGGGATGCTGGATGCGTGGCAACTAAAGCAATCGGCCTGGAAAGACTTAACCAAAAAGATGGTCCTTGGCCTGTACGAAGCCAAGCATTTGCGGCAAGCGAACTGCATTCATGCCCTTTGTCGCTCCGAGGAAGAAGCCATTCGCAACTTTGGCTTGGTCAATCCAGTCGCCGTTATTCCAAACGGAATAGACCTGCCCCCGGTGGTTTCCCGGAACGACAGCGCCCTGCCGGCCGGCCGCTGGAATAAAACCAATGAGCGCAAAACGCTTTTGTTTCTGAGCCGAATACACCCGAAGAAAGGATTAGAAAACTTACTGAAGGCTTGGGCCTTGACGCAGCCCCGGCAGCACGAATGGCAACTGGTCATCGCCGGAGAAGCTAAGGATGTTTCGTACCAACAGTCATTGCTGAACCTTATGCGGCAACTGCATATAGCAGACACAGTTCAGTTCATTGGTGGGCAGTTTAATGCAAACAAGCAAGCCTGTTACGTAGATGCGGATGCTTTTATTCTGCCCTCGTTCAGCGAAGGGTTACCCATTGCGGTCCTGGAGGCTTGGTCGTACTCCCTGCCGGTTGTCATGACCCCGTTCTGCAATCTGCCGGAAGGCTTGCAGGCGGGCGCGGCCATCGAGACCGATACCGTGCCGGAAAGCATTGCCGCTGGTATGCAAGCGCTGTTTGCCATGAACGAAACCCAACGAAGCGCCATGGGACACAACGGACGCCGGTTGGTTGAAGAGAAATTTACCTGGGGGCGGGTGGCCCGGTCTACGATGCAGTTGTACCAGTGGGTGTTAGGAAAGGTAGAGAAGCCAAATTTTGTATCGTAGTTCCTAAACCCCGACCGAACATGAACGTCGCAATCGTCTTCTCGGATTTTGGACCGTACCACGTGGCTCGCATTGAGGCTTTGGCAAGCGCCTTAGAAGCGCAGAGCAGCCGACTGTTTGCCGTGCAGTTCACCAAGCTAAGCACGACCTACGGGTGGAAACCGTCTATTCCAGCCGGCGTTGAGGTTATTACGCTGGCCCCGAAAGCGCCCATTGGCTTTAACGAAGCTTTTAGAATGGCCCTTGCGTTTCGGCGAGCGTTGCGCGAGCAGGCGGTCGACGTTGTCTTTCTGCCCAGCTATTCACCGCTGCCGAACCTACTGTGCGTCTTGACGGCTAAACTCGTAGGGTGCAAGGCCGTGTTAATGAACGAGTCTTGGCATGGTACGGAAAAAGCCGGCTTTATTGGAAGAATCATTAAGCACGCCCTTGTCAGGTCGTTCGATGCGGCCTTAGTCGGCGGAACGCCCCAGCGGGCCTACGCGCGGGTCTACGGTCAGAAGCCGTCAAAGATATTTTTAGGCTACGACGTTGTGGACGTAACCTATTACGCCCGCGAATCGGAACGCTGGCGGGCGGTGCCCGTCGGGGACTTACCCGTTCCGAACCTGCCGGCCCGTTATTTCCTGAATCTGGGCCGATTCGTCCCCAAAAAAAATATCACCGTTTTAGTGCAGGCCTACGCGCGTCTGTACCAGTACCGACCGGCCGCCGGCATTGCCCTGGTGCTGGTGGGCGAGGGCAGTGAAGAGGAAACCATCCGGCAGGTGGCCGTCGATCATAACATTCGAGTACGCAACGGGTTTGACCTTCCCCATAAGGCTACCGACGGGCCGGAGATTGTGTTTTATCCATTTCAGCAAGTCGATAGGACACCTTTGTTTTTTGCGCGCTGCGAAGCGTTTATCCTGCCCAGCCTTTACGAAGAGTGGGGCCTGGTTGTGAACGAAGCCATGGCGTGCGGGACTGCCGTTTTGGTGTCAAAAAACGTGGGCTGCGTCCAGGACTTAGTGATTGAAGGGCAAAATGGGTTTCAATTTGAGCCGACCCAGGTTGACGAATTGGCGGAACTGATGCGAAAATTTGTTGATGCGCCAGATTTGGCGCGTCGTTTAGGCGCGTGTGGAACAAAGATTATTGGGGAATGGGGACCCGAGCGTTTTGCGGAGGGTGCCATTAAAGCAATAAAATCGACAAATTGATATAATACTATTTCCTTTGTTTGGGGCTATGAAACAAATCGGAAGGATGGCTGTCAATTACTCATTGTATCGTCGTGCGGATGCCCTTATATTCTTTAACCTTGTTTTCCACAAAGTCATGAAACTTAACAGTAAGTTGCCCTTAACGCAAAAGCTCGCCGGCGTTGCCGCCAAAGTCCTCAAAAACTATTTCACGAATAGTATTACCGCAAAGATCTACAAAGGAACAGGCAGCAATTTGTATTACGAACGATCTCAGCATCTAATGTTTGCCTTTAAAAAAGAGCTAACGTATGAACCCATTGTTCAGGCCAAGGTAAAAGACTACATCAACCCGTCAAACCTGATTTTTGATATTGGTGGGAATATTGGTCAATACGCGTTATTGTTTAGTCGGTTGGTAGGAAGCGACGGGAAAGTCATAACGCTTGAACCGGACTTCAAAAACTTTGCGTTTTTGCAGTTCAATCTCAACATCAATAATTTAACGAACGTCGTCTGTTTAAAGAAAGGAGTTGGTGCTTCGGACGGCGTTATTGAATTCTATCGAGATACCGAAACGGGCGGCAGACAAGGGTCGTTTGAAAAAGCGTTTGTAGGCGAAAATTTTAAAGGGTTTGTTGATAAAGTTGACATCATAACATTTGACGCCCTGATCGACCAGTACGGTCAGCCAGATTTCGTTAAAATTGACGTGGAAGGTTTTGAGGCTAACATTGTCAAAGGGTTAAGCTATTCGTTAGACAAAACGGTCTTTTTGATTGAGGTACGGGAAGAAACCCAGAAAGACGTGTTCGATTACTTCCAAAAACGCGGTTACCAGTGCTACCACGTTGATGAGGAAGAGGATGTTCTCATAACAAATCACACAAACATTCCGGGCTTTGCTAACCTGCTTTTCAAAAAAAACTGACCAATAAACAAGGTGCCGTTTGGTTAAATGGCATGAGAGCGTTATTCGCAGGTCGGGGCAAACGGACTATCATTTAATCGTTGTTAGATGTACAACCAGGATACCCACATTGGGCCTTCGTTTTCGCTCAGGAACCGCTTCGCCAGAGTTATCTGGGGCGTAGTTGCTGCGGTATTTTTCAAGCTTTCTCCCAAGCCTTTGCACCGTTGGCGCGCTTTTATCCTGCGGTGCTTCGGGGCGAAGATCGGGCGCGGGGTGCACGTGTATCCAGATGCTAAAATCTGGGCTCCCTGGAATTTAGAACTGGCCGATGAGTGTGGCGTTGCCAACGGGGCCATTCTCTACTCACAAGGTAAAATTACCATTGGTTACCGGGCGGTTATCTCGCAGGGCGCGCATTTGGTTACCGGAACGCACGACTACAATAAACCCGGTTTCCCCCTGATTACGAAACCGATCCACATCGGCGATCAGGCTTGGATTGCCGCCGAAGCGTTTGTGCACCCAGGCGTCGTGATTGGCGAAGGGTGCGTGATCGGTGCAAGATCAGTAGTCGTTAAAGACATGCCCCCCTGGACGGTTTGCGCGGGTCATCCCTGCAAGCCGCTCAAAGAACGCCGGTTAGAGCCAAAACTCGTTGCGTCTTGACGCTGAACTACGTACGGTTAACGTAAGCTAATGCCCATGATTTCAGTACTTATTTTAACTAAAAACGAAGAACGGGACCTGGCTGAATGTTTAGCGTCCGTGGCTTGGTGCGACGACGTACATGTGTTTGATTCGTACAGCGAGGACCGGACGGTTGAAGTTGCTAAGCAGGCTGGGGCCAAGGTGACTCAGCGGCCGTTTGACGGCTACGCGTCCCAGCGCAACGCGGCTTTGACCAGCATCAGCTATAAACACGCGTGGTTGCTCATTCTCGACGCGGATGAGCGCATTCCCTCGGCACTCGCTGCGGAGTTACAGCAGCGCGTGGAGCAGGCCGACCATTCGGTTAGTGGCTTTCGCATCCGCCGGCGGGACTACATGGGTGCAACATGGCTCCGGCACTCCCAAATGACCCCGTTCTACGTACGGCTGGTTCGGGTGGGCAAAGCGCATTATCACCGGGAAATTAACGAGGTTCTTCAGGTTAATGGAACCGTCAAATCTGTAGACTATCACTTTGATCATTATCCGTTCTCGAAGGGATTGCACCACTGGCTCGGCAAGCACAACCAATATTCTCTAATGGAAGCCAAGCGTTGGGTTGAGGAGCATCAGGAAAACATCCGGTTCTCAATTCGCAAGGCGCTTTTCAGTTCGGATTTTAGCGAACGACGCTACCATCAGAAAGGCTTGTTTTACAAGGTGCCCGGCCGACCACTACTGAAGTGGCTATACTTGGTTTTTTGGCGACGGTCGTTTCTTGACGGTCAGGCCGGATTAACCAACGCAACACTCCAGGCGATCTACGAATATTTTATTGTGCTCAAGACCAAAGAGTTGGTAGAGCAACGCGCCCGCAAATAACGAGTAGAACCCTAATAGCCGTTGTTCTTGATGCGTTGGATTATTTCGGGTTTACTGGTGCTTATTGGCATCATAGGTATCCTGTACCTAAGCTGGTTACCTCAACCAAAATTAGGGTTAGTCTGGTTCGTGCCCAGATGGTTGGCTGAATGGACGGATACCGATGCGAACAGCAACTTACGAACCGGAATACCATTTGTCATTTTAGGTATTATCGTGGGTAGCTTCATATCAGGCCCAGGTTACTTGTGGTATCGGTGGCTGGCAGGCTGGTTAGGTTTAGTGGCAGTGGTGTTCGTCGCCGAATCCGGACAACTTCTACTGCCCAAGCGATCCTTCGACTGGCTGGACATTGCTTGGGGTGCCGCCGGGGCTTTAGCCGGCATGAGCATAGCGCTGATCGTGAATCAGTTGAAAGGGTTGTTGAGCGCCCCAGAAGCACCCGATCAATAACGCGCTATGCGCTTGAGGTCGTTAGTTGACGGCGTATTGGTGCCCGTAATAGACCCGATTATGGTAATGACGTTATGCCTTCCCAAATCAACCCGGATTACTCGAACGTTATGATACATAAAATTAATTTTTACTGGCTCGATTTGATGAGGGGATTGGCCGCTGTCCTTGTGTTTCTATCGCATATTCGAGTGCTGTACTTCCTTGATTTTCCCGATGCAGACCCGCAATTGATTTCCAATTTGTTTTACTTCGTTACGGGCTATGGGCACTCGTCCGTAATTATCTTTTTTGTGCTAAGCGGTTTTTTTATCATCAGAAGCATCGATCGGGCCGTCGATAACCGGCGATGGGTCACGGGTTTGTACGTTATTGATCGGTTGAGCCGGCTATGGACGGTTTTGATTCCGGCGCTTTTGTTTACGTTTCTCATCGACGCACTTGGGACTACCTTATTTCCTGAGTCGTTGGCTTACAGGGGTAAGATTAGCAGCTTGTCGGATGTGAATCCAGCGGGCAAAACATCGTTCACTGTTTTCCTGGGTAATCTCTTTTTTTTACAGAAACTACTTGTTCCCACGTTTGGATCAAACACGCCGTTGTGGAG
>CAXUEB010000094.1:335-17616 GCA_964249775.1 uncultured Spirosoma sp. | reverse complement strand
CCCGAACGATCCAGTCGTGCAGTTCGGGCAGCGACTCGTCTTCGTTGTAGAGCGGAATGAGAACGGTTAATTGCAGCGGTTCATTCATGGACGCCATGACGGTGAGCACGTTACGGTTTCTTCTTAAAACGCAATTTTTGCCCGGTCCATTCAAAGGTCGCAAACAGAATTAAAAGATCAGGTAAAAATCCACCAGCAGCGCCCGGAACGCCGGCGTGTACGTTTGCCCATCGGTTTCGTAGATGGCCAAGGTTTCGTCCGTAACGGCCGGTTGGCCAAATTGGAAGCCCGTCACAACGCGAAACGCCGGCTTGCGGGCGTGGTGGTGCAAATACAGCCGCTGGAACGGCCGTAACCCGACTATTTGGGCCAATTGGGCCAGTTTGCCGGCTTCGTAGGGCGGCAGCAGCACCCACCATTGCCCATCGGGTTTGAGCAGCCGAGCCACAGCCTCGACTAATTTGTCGAACGGCAACTCGTCCGCGTGCAGGGCGCGGTTAACGGCCGCGTCGGGCGAACGGAGCTGGTTGGTGTAGAACGGCGGATTGGTCAGGATGCGGTCGTATCTGCCCCCAACCTCTCTCCCGTTCTGGGAGAGGGAAGTAGACTGGGTAGCTTCGCTCCCGTCTCCCAAAACGGGAGCGAAATCGGGGGTGGGGGAAAGCATGAAGTCCTGCACCCGTCCGTGCCACACCCGCACCCGTTCGCCGATGCGAGTGTTTGACACATTCGCTACTGCCTGCTCAAAAGCCGCGTCGTCCACTTCTACCGCGTCCACCCTTGCCGTGGGATTGCGCTGCGCGGCCATGAGCGCCAGCAAGCCCGTACCGGTGCCGATGTCGAGAATGCGTCCGCCAACGCCAACGTCGGCATACGCGCCCAGCACGCAGGCGTCGGTGCAGACCTTCATGGCCGTGCGGTCCTGATGGATGGTAAACTGTTTAAAGCTGAACATTATTTTCGGCCAAAGTCCGCCGGGTTTTCGCCCCAAACGGTTGTTTCCCACTTCAGGATTGGGTTGGCATACACGTGGGTGTTGAGCCAGGTTTCGGCGCGGTCAATCAGGTCGAAGAGTTCGGCGTTGCGGGCGGTTTCTTCCAGTTTGGTGTTCGCCCGCTTCTTTTTCACCCAGCCGATGGCCGTTATTGAGTCCGAGTAAACCGGTACGTTGCTGCCTTTCTGGTGAAGCAGGGCCAGCGCGTGAACGATGGCCAAAAACTCGCCGATGTTGTTGGTACCGTCGGCGTAGGGACCTTTCAGAAACAGCTTTTGCCCGGTTGCCAAGTAAATACCCTGGTACTCCATGTCACCGGTGGCCGTGTTCCAGGCCGCATCCACAACCAAACTGTCTTGAATCGGTGGGCCAATCAAGCCCGTTAGCTTTCCCTGCTTAGCCACCGGTTTTCCGCCTTGTCCAACGTGCAAATGGGGTTTCTCGGTAAAGGCTTTGAGCGCGGCTGCTTTGGTATCGAACGACTTAAAGAGCGGCTTGGCGAACCCATCCGTCTGCACTTTGGCTTCGTCCCAACTGTCGTAGACGCCCGGCTTGCGACCCTGCCAGACAACGTAGAATTTTGGTTTCTTTTGGGGCATCTTTACGGCAAATTCATTCCGTAAAAGTATGAAATACGTCTGCACCCTGCTATTAACCGGACTGCTTACCGGGCGGCTGACGGCCAACCCAGACTCGCTGACGTACAAAAATCTGGTGTTTGAAGGCGGGGGCGTTCGCGGCATTGCCTACGCCGGTGCCCTGAAGGTGCTCGAAGAGCGCGGTCTGTTGCAATCGGTCGAACGGGTAGGTGGCACGTCGGTGGGTGCCGTAACGGGCACCAACCTGACGGCACAGCAAACCGTTGTATTTTCGCACGAGCACACGCCGGATTTGCCCCTGAAGACCGCCGTTCGCATCAGTATGTCTATTCCACTGTATTTCGGGGCCGTTTTCATGGACGAGCAAGGTCAGATTGTGCGCCGGCCGCGCAAAGAACGAACGTACCAGATTCTGGTGGACGGCGGCCTAACGGCAAACTACCCAATTGATTTATTCGACACCGCCGGACGCCCCAACCCCGAAACGCTGGGCCTCAAACTGGAACGGCCCGCACAGATTCGGCAGTCCAAAACGGGCGACGAAATCGCTCCGTATTCCATCCGCAACGTCAACGATTACCTATCGGCGTTTACAACTATGTCATCGAGAATCTAAACCGCAAACCGGCCGCGGCCGACGAACAGAGCCGCACGATTTACATCAGCATGGAAGGCATCCGGCCACGCGTGCGTCGGATGCGGCCCGACGAAACCGGGCGGTTGTACCAAAGTGGCGAACGAGCCGCCCGGCTGTTTCACCCTTAATCGTCGTCTTCGCCGTCCTGCTTGCGGTTGTTGCTTGGCCAGAAGGCATATAGTAACGCCCCCACCAGCAGGCCCAAGCCCAGCGCCCGCGCAACGTTGTAAGAGGTCGGTTCGGGCATATAAACGACGCCGTACTGGTCCGTCACGGCGGGGTCCCGAACGTAGCGCCCCTGCGACGGAATCGACTGCTCCTCAAAGTGGTCGGCTAAGTGTGTCAGTTTGATTTGCAGCTCGTAGCCCCGCACCGACACGCCGTGCCCCGTGCCGACGGCCAGCGGATTCAGATCAGCCAGCTTCTGCACCGATTGCCGGGCGTCCTGCCAGTCGTAGGTAAAATACGCCGGCGGCCCGTGGAATTCTTCGCGCTGGGTGGCCACGGCAATGGCCGAATTCTGGTTCGTTGTGACAAACGCATCACCGGCGAGCAGAACGCGGTCTTCCTCGCGAAACAAAGAAATATGACCCGGCGCGTGACCCGGCGTATGAATAGCTCGCCAGGCGGGCAGTTGGGGAATCGTGCCGTCGCTGTCGATGGGCCAAACGCGCTCGCCGAAATTTTCGGGACCAACCGGAAACAAGAACGAGGAGTAGGCCATGAATCCCCCACCAATGGCCGGGTCGGGTGGTGGGTAACTCGACATACCTTGCAGGTACGGCAGTTCGAGCGGGTGCGTCCACACCGGCACGTTCCATTCTTCGAGCAGCGTTTCCAGCGTACCAACGTGGTCGAAGTGACCGTGCGTCAGGACAATGGCTTCGGGTTTCGCACCGGGACCAAACAACTCTTCGGCCCGCTTCTTGATCGGTCCGGCGTAGCCCGCCAACCCAGCGTCGACCAGCACCCACGGATTGCCGGGGCCGGGTTCGCCGATAAAAAAGACGTTGACAAACAAGGTTTTTAGCCCGTGTACGTCGGGTGCTACGTCGTAGGGCGACGATAGCGCCGGGGTAGCCGGGTTATGCGATTCGTGCGTTGGATCAACCGTCAGTTGCGCTTCCATAGCGTTTAAGATCAAAATGTCTATCAGAAGTTAACGCCGGGTTGGATGGAATGTTTAGCTTCTAAAATAATAGCGTACTCAGACAGTTTGTGCTATGCCATGCACTACATTCTCATAGTTCGTACGGAAACATAGTTCAGTTTACGTAAGGACATAGATAGATGTGAATTAGACCGATGATAGAAATAATCTGCCAAGATACTAACTACGACCATTGTAACTGACTTTCTCATTATATTGCGTTACAAACTGATTGATAATAATTTTGACTTATTGTAATAATGTTGTTGGTTAACCGTAATGCTCCCTGCCCATGCGGCAGCGGGAAAAAGTATAAGAAATGTTGTTTGTCCAAAGGTACTTATGAAAAGTCTTCTAATGAGCAACCTGACCCCATTGAGTCTTTTCTATCAAAGCAGAACAAAGCTTTAACTCTTTCGGCTATCGCTGGCTTATTGCTCTTACCAGAAAATCATGGTAAAAATTTACGTTTAGAAAAACTCGCTTGGTACGCGGCTAAGTATTGTAGTGACAAAATACAGGAGTTTGATACAAGAGCATTCCAAACGTTTGTCGGCAAACATTTCGTGATGGACATGATGGAAGACCCGGCAGAGAGTGTATTTACGGCTAATGTCAGTTTTATGGAGGGCAATAGTGTTGTCTTTCCAGGTATAGAAGCCGATAGCTATGACGTGTTGGAAAGACTTTTGTTAGTCATATTTCAAGTAGAAAGCGACTTCCCCAATGATTACAAGCACCTCATTCAAGGTATTGTCAGGGTCTTTCTGCGTATCATTAACACGATTGCTCGACAGGCTGGTTATGAGCGATACATGGCTGGTAAGGGCATCCATAGAGACCCTATTTCTTTTACTCGAAAACTTGACGTTATACGCCCATACTGCTTTTTGCCAAACATATTATTCGAGCATCAAAGCAAAGAAGTTGCTATTCTTGTCGAAAGCTTTCAGGATTTCGTCGCAACGGGCGCCGATCTTACCCGGCCTTTCAATGACTTTGACGATGATAACCCACTTTTGAACAAACCGCTTGTACGGGTTGAAGGTGGGTATATTTTAGCCGTGCCAACTTCCTTACCTACAGCCCTAATCCGGTATCTGTTTACGAAAGCCGAACATTTCAGCGTATTCGAGAAGCTTGTATCGGCCTACCATCAATTCAATTGCGAGTCGATCACTCAGCATTTGTTTGGCATTGGCTGGCGACCGGCTGAAAAGGTTTTACCTAACCAAGATTGGGGTAGTTATGAGTCTTTCCTCAAGATCGACACTGACCTCTATGGGCATTTAATCTATCTACCAGACCGAACTGATATTGACGGTGAATTCATAGAAGCACGCATACATAACGTTGCCAATTCCTTAGAAAGCAGCCGAAGTACATCTACGAAGATTTTGGTCTTACTGGTTGCTGGCTTATCAGGCGATCAGATCAGGGTTATGTTTGGTGAAATGCCAGCAAACGTTCAACTAATACAATTTACAAGCTTCGACTTACATCTGCTGCTCAATGATCCGGCTGTTAATAGACTGGCCCTGTGGAAGTTTGCCAAAGCGTCGAGAACAGCTCGTGACTTGATACGTATAGTCAGTACGGATCGATTAGATTCGTTTACCTTCTTTTTAGATAATCATGAAAGTTTCTTCCCATCTGATGAATTTATTAATGTAATGGCGATTGAGCCAGGTTACGCGCATACGTACCGAGTTAAGGCCACTCAATCATCAGACAAACATACAATCATAAAAAATGTGAACGGCGGATGGGGGCACATCCAAGTTGAAAAACACGCCCAGTATGGACCAATTTATAGTCCAGTACAACCGTCGCCGGAAAGTTGGCTGGCACTCGATTATTATCAAAGTCCAATTTGGATCAAAAACGTTCAAGCCCATAGTCTTGAAACCCGAAGGACCGCAGACCAATTTGCGGAAGCTATCTTATATTGGCTATTACACTTGTCTGGTCTCGATACGCTCATAAACATTCACAACCAACTTTCGTTAGAAATAGAATTAATTTTTGATGAGAAGTTGATTGCCAACGATATATCAGAAGTTGACCTAAAATTAATTGACAGTAACACCATTAATATTGAGCATTCTGTCACAAATCTCCTCAGTTTTACATTAAATCTTCCTTGGCAACTAATGAAGCCGCTCATGACTGGGGGCAACCGGGCGGAGCAGTTAATCATGAAGCAAGTCTTACGTGGCCTCAACCAATTATATCAAGGTACAACCGGGTATGATGCTTTTAGCGAAGAGACGATTGACCGTATTATTGCCGACGAGATGAGCGCTCCACGTCGGCGAATGCTTCTAATTATTCCGGCTCATTCAGATGCACGTAGTGACCCGCGCTGGTTGCCAGTCAATGCACGTGATATACCGGAGGCTGATACCAGTCATCTTCTGCAAACCCTTACCTCCTATCTGAAACCAGGCACGGTTGTCCCCGAGAAGATTGAGCGAACGGAGGATAAAAATAAAATTTGTCACGAGATTGTGGAGGGCTTGGTCAGCCACATTAGCACTCAACTTGCCGAATATAACACGACGGAACTGGTACGGCATCTAATTCTTAAGAATGAGGCTATCATCTATAAGAGGGAACACGATGAGATCTTAATACCGGCTCAAATAGCTTGTTTTAGCGATTATCCTTCGGAAGTAGAAAAACTGAAACAAAGCGAAAAGAACTTAGTACAAGTTGCTTTAGCGATTCGCTGTCTCATTGAGTTTGCAGCCGCTGTACCAGCAAATGGGTCAAGGGTCGTTACAGAAGATGGCGTCGATGAGCTGCTGGCTGTTATGGAACAAATCTTTCAATGGGGAGCCATGTCAGACGCCATCAGAATGGGACTCGATGACATGGAAATGGGCTTACTACCATCGGGTCGTATCGGCACGGACAAATCCTTTTTTGATGACTACTTAGCAACTTTCTTTCATGCTTATACTGAAGAGCAGCTTACTGACCACGTAGAAGCATTTGCTCGTCAGCAAGAGCCAGTCAAAGTTGCATCTCGTCCCAGTCGTACCACCGATGACGTGATCATGGATGAATTAGATACGGCTTTCGACGCTCAGTTTGACGTTTTTCTCAAAGAATTCATCAGTTTGCATTTCATATTAGCTCAAGTAGCTACTTCACGCAAGGTCTCCGTACTATGGATTGAAGAAGAGGAGTTGTACCGAGCCGTTGTTGAATCAGCTCCCGACTACACTCGTCAAGCATTCGATAAGGCAATGCATTTACTGACCCTGAAACCGAGAAAGACATTGATAACTCCTCCTCGCAATTACAAACAGGACGATATCTATCCCTGGCGGTGCAACCGGGAACTATCTTACCTACGGAGACCAGTTTACAAAGAAACTAAGGACAATGTAACGTCCTACCTATTCGGCTTTCGCCATGTGACGGCTGCGCTGCACAACATAATGTACTTACTGCATAATGGGCGGCTTAATGATGACAAGTACACTCACTTCAAAACCGTATTTGGTCGAATCAACCACATCAAGGGCGGTGAATACAGGCAACAAGTGTACGAATGGTTGCACAGCCATTCGGCGTTGAAAGTTATTCCGCACGAGGTGAACATACCAGACGCTGAGTACGGGGACATTGATGTGTTAGCTTGGGATGAGGTTAACTACATTGTTTACTCACTGGAATGTAAAAACACGATTCCGGCTAAAAATATCTATGAGATGAAAGGCGAGTTGGACAAGTACTTTGGCCGAGACTTAGGGGGTGGCATGATTGTCAAGCACGTTAAGCGGCATCAATGGTTAGAACAACATCTAACCCAACTGCGCGCATGGCTTGGTCTTCCAGATTCTACCCAGTTTACATTGCAATCGATTGTTGTCACTTCTGTAGAAATACCGGCAGGGTATATTTCAAAGCAGAAGCCTCCTTTACCAATTATATCATTCAGTGCTTTCAAGAAGCGAATGCGAAGTGATGATAACTTAAGATGATTAACAACGGAACACCTTTTGGATTCCAGCGGCTCGGTTACGTACTTGGCCTTTACAGTTCGGTAAACGGTCAGCATTCCGGTACAACGGCTCCCCTATCCTACAATGCCCCACTCAATGCGACCCAGTACGTCGTCGACTAATCCGAAGCCGGTCGTCGTGTCCAACAGGTAGAGGGGCGATTGACTGTTCAGTTCCCGGATGGGCGACCGTAGCCAGTCGGCGAGCGTTTCGGCGTCATCAAAAACGTCAAGTCCGTGCCGCAACAGGTTGGTCAGGAGCAGCAGCCGCTGCGACGCATCGCGCGATAGCCGCTCGTCGGGTTTGAGCCGGTGCAGGTTGCGGTCCGACACGTTCAGGATGCGGGCCACTTCCTTGTCCGTCAGTCCAACCAGCCCTGCGACCTGATCGACTTCCAACCGAGGCACACCTTGCCGAGACTTGTCGATAACCGTGTAGGGCGCATAAATGGCCGTGTTGGGGGAAAGTGTTGCAAAAGCCATACGAACAATGTCGGTACTACAACCGCAATATGGCACACATCGCTTTATTTTGCAAACGCGTCACAGCTTTACAATGCGTTTGGCGGCTAACCGGTCGCCGACTCGGATGCGTAGGATATACGTACCGGCCGGCTGCCCTCCCAGCGACAGCACCGACGTTTCGCGCCGGGTTTCGTGCTGAACCGCCGTTCGGCCGGTTTGGTCAATCAGTTCAAGCCGGGCGGACTGCGCCGGGGTCAGACCACGAACGCGGACCGTCAGCAGTGTGGTGGCAGGAATGGGATACACGTCTACGGCATCAGCCAACGCCTGATCCTCCAGGCCCAGCAGCGGAACCACGCTGACGACGACCAGACCGGCCGTGACCGTACCGTTGCCGCAGCCGGTACTGACGCTGGTGAGCCGGTACGCCGTGGTTTGCACGGGCTTAACGACAAGGCCATACGGGCTGGCGCTGGTTTGCACGGTTTGCGTCGTACCCAGTCCCGTAGCGGTGCTGTCGTGGTACGTGAACTGCCACGGAGCCTCGCCGGTAAGGGCAACCATCAAGTTGGCCGACTGACCTGCGTAGACGCTTAAATTACCCGTCAGCGTGGCCGTGGCCAGCGGCCGAACCGTCAGCAGCGTCGGACTGCGTTCCCCGTTAATGGGTATTTTTGGATTCGTTGCCATCACCCGTACCCGATACTGACCGGCGGCTAAGGGGGTTGGTAGATTACCGACTATCTGCCCATCAATGGGCTGGCTACCGGGCACCTCCACATAGTTGATTTGATTCGTGTCGATTTCAACTTTACCGACTTGCAGCTTAAAGACACTGCCCGGATTGAACTGACCCGACGTGAGAAACTGGACCGGCAGGCTGGCTCCCGCGCAGACCGTCGTGGTGGTGATGACCAGCGTTTGAATTGTGGGCACCCGCACCGTTACTGTAGCCGACAGACCGTTGCCAGGCTGCCCGGAGCCGCACCGATTGCTTAGTTCGACCACCTGATACGTAGTTGTCTGCTCGGGCAGTAGCAGCAGGGTGGTGTCGTTGGTCGCCGTTCCGGTCAAGCCGTTTGTGAGTCGATAGCGGTACGGCCCTGCTCCCGAGAACGTTAGCCGCAACGGTACTTCGATGCCCAAGTTAACGGTCGTACTGCCGCTGAGCGACAGCGTGGGCACGGTCTGCACCAACACCCGAATGGTAGCGGGTAAGCTCTCGCAGCCGTTGGCTCCGGTTTGCGTTACGGTATACCGATTGCCTTCGGGCGTTGGGGTGGGTAAGGTGGTAGATGGAACGGGAGCCGTGGTGGAGGAAACGCCGTTCGGATCGGTCCATTTTAAGTTGGTACCACTCGCTTCGAGCGGTTGCGCCGTGGCTCCCTGACACAGTTCAACGGTGGTTTTGGCAACCGTTGGTGCCGCCAAGGCCGCCCCAACGCTGACGCTGATTGGGTTCGAGACGATGCCGCCGATTTCAGCGGTGTACAAACCGGGTTGGTTTACGGTGAGCTGCCGGCCCAACGCCGTGTCGATCACCGCTCCGTCTTTTTTCCAAACGTAATCATCACTGTCCGTGGCCGCTCGGAGCGTGACGGGCTTACCCGCACAAACAACCGGGCTGCCCAAGGCCGTGAGTTTAACCGCTTCGGACGGGTTGTTCACAACGACAAACGACTTATCGTACTCCTTGCCGTTGAAGCGCACGCGTAGTTTCCACTTACCCTCGACGGCATTGGCCGGAAGGGTTGTGTACATATACCAGAAAAAGGTGGTGTAGCTTGTGGTGCCGAAGCCCCGGTAGTTGGTAAACAAGCGACCGTCCGGCTGGTATAGGTCAAACAGAATAGGGTCGCTCGGTTCCAGTTCGCGGCCAAACGCGTAAAAGTAAAATCGTTGCCCCGGTGCCGCCATCACGACTTCGTTGGTGGCGTTGGCGCTGGGCGGACAAACGCCCGTGACGGGCTGGGTCGTGTGTACGCTCAGCCGATTGAGGACCTTTTCCTTGTAAACGGGTTGCTCTTTCCACCACGAATCGGGGGTGGTTGGGTTACACGAGCCGGCAAACGGATCGATGAGTTTGTTGTTGGCGTCGTAAACCTCAAAGTGCAGGTGCGGCCCCGACGAGCGCCCCGAACTACCCACGTAGCCCAGCAGGTCGCCTTCGTTGACTCGTTGCCCGGTGGATTTCGGGGTCACCGAGCCTTTCTTCAAGTGCCCATACCAAGCTACCGACCCATCGTCGTGCCGGACATACACCGCGTTCCACGTACCGCTGGCCGTGGCGAACGAACCGCAGCTTTGGTCGTCGTTGCCGTCTTGCCGGTAAATAATGGTGCCGGGGGCAGCCGCCACGACTTTCACCTCTTCGTTGGCCATGACGGACCAGTTGAACGGCCAAAGTGCGAAGTCCGTACCTTGGTGCTGATAGCCGCCTTTCTGGTCGTAGGTACGATTGCCACAGGTGTAATCCCGGTTGGAGGGCGAATACTGGTTAACCTCGTCGGGACCAAGGGTCGGGTTTAGGTCGACGTAATTGCTAATCGACCAGAAGCCGTAGGGCGCGCGGGTTTTGGCCCACCGCAGCGGAAAACTAAACAGTGGATGAGCCGCTGGCTGCTGCGCCGGCAGCCGGTTGTTGCGCTTGAGCAGGGCCAGTTTTGTTTGTAACATCCGTTGAATGGCCGTTCGCTCGTCGGGCAGCAGGCAAGGCTGAACCACCGGATCGACGCCAACAACCTGGCCGGTTGCCTTACCCGGCTGCGCCCGCAGGGGCGAGCAGCCGCCCCAAATAAGTAAGCTGATCAATAAAGTAAGGATCGGTCGCACCGCCGTAGGTTGATTGTCGGTTCACGGATAACCAAAAGTAAAGCCTTTCCAACCCGTTGGCGGATTCAATTGATTATTCGGCTGCTGACGTTAGCGAAGGGTAACTTCTCAACGCTAAACTACCAATTCTTCCTAAACCAACGAAGCCAGCAGGCGCTGGCTTCGTTGGCTACACCTTCAATTTTTCTAAATTCTTATAACTGATCGCAATGGCTTCCAAGGGTGGGCGTTTAGCCACGTCCTGCTCCACGAAGTAGTGCTGTAAGCCAGCCGTTTTTTGGGCGTCGAAGATGCGCTGAAAATTAATTGAACCCGTACCCACCTCGGCGAATTCGCGTTCGGGTGTTTTGGCCATGTCCTTGACGTGCCAAAGCGGAAAGCGACCGGGGTGCTTTTTGAAGAGGGCGACGGGGTCCTGCTTGGCGAACGTGGCCCAGTACAGGTCTAACTCCAGTTGAACCAGTTTGGGATCGGTGCCGCTCAGCAAGAGGTCGTAAGGCACCTGCCCGTCCAGCGGCTGAAACTCAAAATCGTGGTTGTGGTACACGAACTGAACACCGGCCGCGCGGCACACCTCGGCCGATTTGTTGAACAGGTCGACGAACTGCTTGTAATCGTCCAACTTCGTTCGTTCCTCAGGAAACAGGTACGCGCAGACCATGTACCGCTGGCCAATGGCAGCCGCGTCGTCCACGGCCCGTTTCCAGTTGTTGGTCAGCGTTCCCTCGCCTTTCATCATCACGTTACCCGTCATGTAGTGGCCGCTGGGCGTCGTTAGACCCAGGTCCTTTAGCCGGGCTGCGTATTCCTTCGGCGTTTTGCCAAAAAATTTGCCGGCCGCGTACCCAAACGACTCAACTTCTTTGTAGCCAATCTCGGCCACCCGCTTGAGCGTGCCGTCGGGGTCTTTGCCCATTTCTTCGCGCAACGTATACAACTGCAAACCAACGCGCTTGGCCGGGGCGGCCAAAACGTCGATTTGGGGCAGTAAGGCCGCCGACGCGGCCAAGGCCCCTACTTTGAGAACGTTCCGGCGTGAATACGTCCGCGGTGTATTGTCGTCAAAATGTGTCATCCGTAAACGAGTTTAGGGGCCATTAGTGCGGGCCGCTTGCTTTGAAAAGCAAACAAGGATTAAATTCTCCTGTCTGCATAAGACCTAACCCGACTTCTCTGGCGAAGCGTCGGGACAAATTTGCCAAACCTCGCCGTATCTTTGTGGTTTATCAATCCATGAGCGCCACCATTCGCGACAGCACGTACCAACTTCGGCAGGGTCAACTCATTGCCCTCGCCGACGAAACCGGCTGGTCCGTAGCGGCCGACCCCATCAACGACGCGGCCGTGGCGCAACTGCTGACGCTGCAACCGGCGATGGTGGTGGGTCAACAGCCGACGGTATTAATTCAGAACACCGATCAGTTGGTCTTGTACGTGGCGAAGTTGCCCGACGTGGCGTACGACCTGGTCGAGTTTGCCGAGAATTCGCTGACGGTAGTGTATCAGCAAGGCAAGAACGTTTCGGCCGTGCTGGCAACTACGTCGCCCACCAACGGCGCGGGGTCGCTGGCAATCCGGCGGTCGCTGAATGCCGACGTGCAACGGCTTATCGGGGGCTTCGGTCGGGGCTTGCTGCTTATTCCGTTCGAGTCGCTCACGCTGCCGCCCGACGCCGAAGCCGTCGTGACAGCCCGGTTCGGTACGCTGCCCGCCAAGCCCCAACGACCGCGCATCATGCGGTTAGACGCGGACGGCGGAGTGGGTTTTATACGTAAATAAGTCCTAACGGTTTTGTCCGGGCGGTCGTCGGTCGCTCCGTCGTATGGTATACGGAACGCCCACAACCGACTGACAACTGACCAACTGACGACGAATGGATTTTAAAGACATACTTGCCAAAACGCCTGTTTTTGACCAGATCGCCCGCGAGGCCGACGCGCTCGGGGTGCGGGCCTACGTGATTGGCGGGTTCGTGCGCGATCTAATCCTGGGCCGCCCGTCGAAAGACATCGACGTGGTCAGCGTCGGTAGCGGCATTGCCCTGGCCGAAGCCGTGGGCCGGGCGCTGGGCACGAACGTGGCGGTTTACCCCAATTTCGGAACGGCGATGCTCCGCGCCGAACACACCGGGCAGACCTGGGAAGTGGAGTTCGTTGGTGCCCGGCGGGAATCCTACCGCAGCGAGTCGCGCAAACCCATCGTGGAAGACGGTACGCTCGAAGACGATCAGAACCGGCGCGACTTTACCATCAACGCGATGGGCATCAGCTTAAACGGACCGGATTTTGGTGAATTACTTGATTCCTTCAACGGCCTTACCGACCTCAAACGCAAGATTATCCGTACCCCGCTGGGTCCCGACGTGACGTTCTCCGACGATCCGTTGCGGATGATGCGGGCCATCCGGTTCGCGTCGCAACTCAACTTCGACATTGAACCCGACACCTTCGACGCCATCGTGCGGATGAACGAGCGCATCAGCATCATCTCGCGCGAACGCGTTACCGACGAGTTAAACAAGATTATCCTCTCGCCGACGCCGTCCTACGGCTTCAAACTGCTCTACCACGCCGGGCTGCTGGAACGCATCTTTCCCGAACTGGTGGCGCTCAAGGGCGTCGAAACCGTCGAAGGCAAAGGGCACAAAGACAATTTTTACCACACCTTGCAGGTCTTAGACAACGTCGCGAACCGCCAAAACGCGCCCGAGAGCCTGCGCGAACAAGAGCTTTGGCTGCGCTGGGCGGCCCTGCTCCACGACATTGCCAAGCCGGCCACCAAACGCTTCGACAAGCGCGTGGGCTGGACGTTTCACGGCCACGAAGACCTCGGCGCGCGCTGGGTGCCGGGCATTTTTCGCACCATGAAGCTGCCCATGCACGAAAACATGCGCTTCGTGCAGAGGCTTGTCCGGCTGCACCTGCGGCCCATTGCCTTGACCAAGGAAGAAATTACCGATTCGGCCCTGCGCCGGCTGCTGTTCGACGCGGGTGAGGACTTAGACGGTTTGATGGCGCTTTGCCGGGCCGACATTACGTCCAAGAACTACGAGAAAGTGCAGAAACACCTGCGCAATTTTGACCGCGTCGAGCGCAAACTACACGACCTCGAAGCCCGCGATCAACTGCGCAATTTCCAGCCGGTCATCACGGGTGAATTGATTATGGAAACGTTTGGCCTGCCGCCCTCGAAGGAAGTGGGCGAGCTAAAAACAATCGTTCGGGAAGCCATTTTAGACGGTATTGTGGCCAACACGCCCGAATCCGCGTTTCCTTTCCTACTCGAAGAAGGCCGCAAACGGGGCTTAACCGCCGTGCGCGGTTCAGTCGACCCGCAACTTACCACGAACCAATTCGTTACAAACACGCAGTAATGGAAAACAACACCAACTTTCGTCGCTTTTTCGGCGCAACGCTCACCATCCTGGGCGTGGTCGTCGTCTTGTTTGCCTTAGTAGCTTTTTTATCGGACAACCGCCCCGTGCTGGGCTTCAACATGACCAAGGGCGAATCAGCCGCGCCGTTTATCGTCGGTATGATCTTTCTCGTTACGGGCGTCAACTTAGTGCGCGAATCGTGAACGGATTTACGAATTGTAAATCATTTTGTTAATCGGGCCGTCAGCAGCCACTCGTAAGGGTTCATGGGCTGGGGCAGGCCGTCGGGCTGAATCTGGAGGTACATCAGGTGCAGGTGCGTTGGCGAACGGGCTTTGAAGGCGTTGTAGCCCGTGCGTCCCATGTCGGCCAGTTTGTCGCCGGCCTGTACCCATTGCCCCGGTGATACCGCAACGTCGCTGTTGTGAGCGTAGTAAAACAGACCGTGCAGAATGGGGTCGTACACCCAAATCCAGTTGCCGCCCCGGTAGTCCGAACCGGGCTGCCAGTCGGTTTCGATGGCCAGGACTAAGCCGTGGCTCATGGCCAGAATGGGTACCGGCTCACGGGTGTGGTCGTCGAGGTAATCCTGGTTGCGGTCGACGATGAAGATGTCCTGCGCCGGGTGGCTGCCCCGCACCTGGTAGTCAAACAAATCAAATCCCCGGCCGCGATAGCCTTCGCCGTGACTACCACCGATGGCGCTGGGCGTGTAGCCCTGAATCGGGAAAGCAAAATACCGACCCGTCCGGCGCAGGCTATCGCGCTGGAGGCTGTCGGCGGGCAGCGTATCGACGCTGCGGAACCGTTCGCGCAGGCCCCGCATGATGCCGCTGAACTGCTGCCGGGCCGAATCGGGGCTGATGGTTTGCTCCCGAATTTGGGTGTAAAGCGTTTGAAACTGCTGGCAGTAAGCGTAAAGCGTAGGTTCAGCCGAATTGCTGATCACGACCTGCGACGAGGCTACGTTCAGACCGCCGACCAACACGGCTACAACGACTCCCAGGATGCGCATGAACGAAGTTACGTCAATCTTCACTGACTCTCGGATTGGGTTAAGCGGCCAAAAGTACGCAAAGTCTGTTTTCGCCGGACGGCTTTGTCTACCGACGGTCCACAAAACCGCCTTTTACGCCACCTACGTCCACCAGAAAGGAGCGCCCAATTGCCGACAACTTTTGGCGGGGATGATAACGGTAGACAATCGCTTCTTATCTTTATTTTTGTCTAAACGCCTAAACCCATGCAAACGATGCAACCAACCGGATCGCCGGCCGCCGGATCGCCCGTCTCGATGGTGCCCAACAACGCCCACAAAGACATTCCGGGCAACCCGTCCACCGCTACCAGCAGTAAGGTGGCCCTCAACGACCGCTCGAACGGAACGCCCTTACGCGTGCTGTCGGAAGACGACTGGCAATTCTGGCAAGACAACGGCTACGTCGTCATCAAACAGGCCGTGCCGCGTGAACAGGCCGAACGATTAGCCAATTTCCTGTGGGCGTTCGAGGAAAAAGACCCGAACGACCCGGCAAGCTGGTACGCACCGCCCCGCGCCGAGATGAAAATGAAGGAGTTGACCAATAGCGGCATGGTTGAGCTTTACAACCACCCCTACGAGTGGGACAACCGGCAATACCCGCGCGTGTACGACGCCTTTGTCGACATCTGGGGCACGGAAAAGCTGTGGGTCACCATCGACCGGGCCAACTTGAATTTTCCCGCCCGGCCGGGCCACGAGTTCAGGGGGTTCATCCACTGGGATTACGACCCGGAGACTCGTCCGCAAAACGTACAGGGCGTCTTGGCGCTGGCCGATCAGACTGACGAAAACATGGGCGGCTTCCAGTGCATTCCCGAACTGTACCGGACCTACGACACATGGAAGCTAACGCAGCCCGCCGACCGCGACCGCTTCAAACCCGACACGACGGGTTTCAATTTCGTAAAAGTAAAGATGGAAGCGGGCGATCTTTTAATCTTCAACAGCACGCTGCCCCACGGCATCCGCCCGAACCGGTCGGCCGACAAAGTCCGCATTGCCCAGTACATTTCGATGATGCCCGCCCAGGAAGACAACGAGGCCTTGCGGCAGTGGCGCATTACGTCCTGGCGCGACCGGCAGGGGCCCGAAGGCTACGCCTTTCCCGGCGACCCACGCAACTGGGAAAAAGAACGCCACCAAACCGCCCAACTCACGGAGCTGGGCGAAAAGCTGTTGGGGCTGCGGAGGTGGTAAATTGTTGAGGTGTTTGATTGTTGGTTGTTGCTGACGCACCAACGGACTGGCGCAAGCAAACCGACGCGTCGGCAACAGACCAACAATTAAACACCCCAACACTCGTCAAGGGCACACAATCTTGTAGAACGTGTAACTCACCGTAAGGGCGGTGTAGGTGTAGCTGTCGCGGAGGGCGGGGTTGCTTTGCGTAAGCTTAGCCGTAGTTGGACCATACGTGCGCTCACCTAAGCCATCGAGGTAGTCGAAGTTGGTGAAGCGCGTACCAAATTCTACGCCGATGCTCCACGGCCGCTTGATTTCGTACTTGACGCCCACGCCCAGGGGGAACGCCACCATGCCCCGCGCCCGGATGACGGCGTTGCGGACGCTGAACAGACCAACACCTCCAAACACGTAGGGCGTCCAGTTCTGGGACTTTGGCGCGGGCTTATAGTTGAGAAAATTGTATTCCAGGTCGACGGTTGCCTCGCTGAGCGTACTGCGAAACGAGAAGTTGCGGGCTTGCTGGAACGGGTCGCGGCTGAACCGGTCTTCCCCCCGCAACCGGCCAATGGCCAGACCACCCCGCAGGGCAAACGAGCGACTGACGTTGTAGCGAAAAAACAGATTCGCCCCCGGCTGGTAAAAACGCGGATTCAACGAGGTTGATACGTCGCCTTTGTAAAGGAAACCACCCAAGCCTCCGCCCACTTCTATCTTCTGCGCCTGAACGCTCAGGCTGATAAAAAGCCCGGCTATCAGCAGCCGGGCTTTGTTGATACCGTTGGTCATATCGGTTGGGGTAACAAAGGAGTTTGTTAATCAGCAACTCGCTTACTGACTACGAACCTTATTTACCCAATCTACTTAGTCGCTGCGTTACCCAACTACTTGATGGGTGGACATTTGATTTTACTCGGAATGATGTAGTGAATCTGAAAACTGGTCAGCACGTAGCCATCGCGAAGGATGCCGGCCGCCCCGCGGGTAAG
>CAXUEB010000094.1:0-298 GCA_964249775.1 uncultured Spirosoma sp. | reverse complement strand
CGCCGTTTGGTCGGTGGGCAGACTGCGTTCTTCGTCAACGCGCGCGGCCCGAACTTCGGTGCGCCGGTCGGCCATAACCGCGCCTAATCCTTGTACTTCGGTTGGCGTCGCGTAGGGCCCGCCTACGTCGTCTAAGTAATCGGTGAAGCTGTACCGGTACCCGACCTCAAAGCCCAGATTAAAGTTTTCGTTCAACATGTACCGAACGCCGAGACCGACCGGAATAGCTGCCGTAACGAGTGAATACGGTTTGCTTCGGTTCGGCTGCCCTTGGCCTTCCGTGTGAAGCGGTTGCAAC
>CAXUEB010000093.1:5817-17753 GCA_964249775.1 uncultured Spirosoma sp. | reverse complement strand
ACATGCGCGACGTGACGACGTTTACCATCGACCCGGTCGATGCTAAGGATTTCGACGATGCGCTCTCGGTGGCGTATTTAGACAACGGCAACTACGAAATTGGTATTCACATTGCCGACGTAACGCATTACGTCAAGCCCGGCACGAAGCTCGAAGACGAAGCGTTTAAACGCGCGACATCGGTGTATCTGGTTGACCGCGTTGTGCCGATGCTGCCCGAAAAATTGTCGAACGGCCTGTGCTCGCTGCGGCCCAACGAAGACAAATTGACGTTTTCGGCGGTGTTTGAACTAACGCCGGACGCCAAGGTGGTTAACGAGTGGTTTGGCCGCACGGCCATTCACTCGAACCGGCGCTTTAGCTACGAAGAAGCGCAGGGCATCTTGAACAACAACCACGGCGATTACCTGACCGAACTCCAACTGCTCAACGAACTGGCCCATAAACTCCGCGACGAGCGGTTTAAACATGGCGCAATTAACTTCGAGACGGTCGAAGTGCGGTTCAAGTTAGACGAGAACGGCATCCCGATTTCGGTTGCGCCTAAGATTCGGCAGGACACGAACAAGCTTATCGAAGAATTCATGCTGCTGGCCAACAAGCGGGTGGCTGAGTTTGTCCATTCCTTGTCGAAAAAGGACGCAGAGAACACAATGGTGTACCGCGTGCACGAAGGGCCGGACGAAGACAAGCTCCAGCAATTCGCTGACTTTGCCGGACGGCTGGGCTTCAAGCTTAAAGTGGACGACGAACATTTGTCGAACTCCATGAACCGCTTCATGGCCAGCATTGAAGGCAAGCCCGAAGCCAACATGCTTCAGCAACTGGCCGTGCGGACGATGTCGAAGGCGCGGTACAGCGTAGAAGACCTGGGCCACTTCGGTCTGGCGTTCCGGCGTTACTCGCACTTTACGTCGCCCATCCGTCGCTATCCTGACATGATGGCGCACCGACTCTTGCAGCATTACTTGGACAAGGGCAAACCCGCCGAGCGGGAGGAATACGAAGAGCGCTGTAAGCACTCGTCGGCCCGCGAGAAGATGGCCGCCGACGCCGAGCGGGCCAGCATCAAGTACAAGCAGGTCGAGTTCATGAGTCGGATGCCCGCTGACCGCACGTTCGAGGGCGTCATTTCGGGCGTAACGGAGTTCGGTATTTTCGTTGAAATTACCGAAAACAGTTGCGAAGGGTTGGTGCGGATGCAGGACTTGAACGACGATTTCTACGAGTTCGATAAGGAGAACTACCGCATCATCGGTCAGCGTACCAAGAAGATGTTTACGTTCGGCGATTCGGTCTTCGTGCGCGTTAAGGAAACCAACCTCGCCCGCCGAAGTATGGACTTCGCTTTGGTCAGCGACAAAGCAGGCCGCGCAACTGGCTCCGAAACGAATCGGCGGTCCGGTCGTCGCGACGACGGGCGGGAATCTCGCTCGAACGGTTCGCGGAGTTCAGCCGCTTCGTCCCGGCGTCCGGGCAATTCAGGCCGCAAGGAGGGTTCGGCCCCCAAGGGCGAGAACCGGCGCGGGGGCCGGGGGAGAAGGTAAACTGAAATAGCTTATAGCCCGGTCAGCAGCAGTTGACCGGGTGCTTTTTTGACTAAGTAACTAATACAATTTATGATCTCTAAAGAGAAAATTGATGAGATAGAACCCTCAGTGCGTTTTGCAGTTGATGAACTATTTAATAAGGCGAAAAATAATCAGAAAATAGAGGGAGATTTTATCGTTCTCTTAGCTAATGGAATTTATGATTCGCGTATGATTGGAACGGTACAGATTAACAGAGGTATATCACCTTATATGATCGACAATCAAATGGGTTTGTACAAGGATACAGATAGAGTACAATTTTATGTATCCTATCTAAATTCAAATCCTGCTTTATTTGTAAGTCAAATTCCAGACGAAGAACAGAGGAATAACTTTGTCAAATATTGCACTACATCTGAAATGATGATCTATAGCCACATCTGGGAATCATCACGACTTCTTACAATGTTGAAACATCTTGCCAATTTAATAGAAGGTAAACCTTACGACTGGAAGCTGACGGTACCTGACTATACTAGGCATGACTTTATACGGAATGAACTTAGAGATGTATTTAAGGATCATAATTTGCAGATTGCGAACATAATAAGTAAGTCATATCATTCACAAATAAGAAATGCATTTGCTCATAGTGATTACAGTTTTGGTATTGGTCAGTTTGAGGATGACATTCTTTTATGGAATTATAAAGAACAGAACCGCAGTTGGCAGAGAAAAGGGTTGAAGTTTGATGAATGGAATGAACGATTTGCCATTTCAATAACACTTGCTCACTATTTGCTTGAAAAATTTCAAGCGGAGCGCCATGCATTAGGTGATAACATATTTAAAATATATCAACCTAATTCTCCTCATGAACATGAATTAAGGTCTGTGGTTGTGATTTACAATCCTGAACACGATAGTTTCAGATTCATACATGGTTCAGGCGGTAAACATCCCAGCAATATTATTTCTCTCGCAGTGCCCCCGGCAGCATAAGCAGAAACGGCAGGCAATGGCGTTGCTCCAACGTTACGTAGCTTTGTCCTAAATTAATGTTCCGGTAATAAGCCGCTTGCCGTTTGTAATACATCAATTCCGATTGGATAAACCACGCCCGTTCGCCCAAATGCCGAGCTAAGAACCACTTTTCGACCAAGCGAGCTACCCGGCCGTTACCATCCGCAAACGGATGAATTTGGGCGACGTGCAGGTGAAGCATGGCCGCGTAGTAGAATACCTCGTCAATGGGTAGCGTCCGACTCAGCAGCAGACTTACGTCGGTAAATAATTTGTCTATCTCCGTCTGGACGATGGATTTGTCGGCGGCTTCGTAGATGAGTGTCGGGCCGGAGAAGATGTTTACGTTCTGCATTCGGATGCGGCCGCTGTGTTCGGGTTCCTCTTCAAACATTGTCCGGGATAGTAGACCATGTGAGGTTAATACGTTCGCCAGGTTGAGGTCGTTCTGGTGGGCAAACTCATAAGCACGGATTAGATCGTGTATTTCCTGGTATGATTTGCTGCTGAGATTAACACCCGAATTGCGGTATTTCCAGTACGTGTCCAAGTCAATCGGATTGCCTTCCAAACGCGATGAATAAACGGCCGAACTGGTTACGTAAACCCCAAACTGTTCCGACGAACCCGTTTTTTTAACTCGATTGACGTGTTTTTGTAGTGTATACGGTTGCTGACGAAGATAATCGTCCAAAAAATCAGCGGTTATGGACAGAAAAGTATTCATCGACGATTAGTAAGGCAGTAAAGGTATAGACTTGGTGTAGTAAATTGTCCGCTCAACTACGTAAACACTATGGACGAATTCATGCAGGAGGCTATCCAGCAGGCCCGCAAAAGTTTGAGCGAAGGCGGCATTCCCATCGGCTCGGCGCTGGTCAAGAACGGCGCGTTGGTGGCGTCGGGGCACAACAAGCGGGTGCAGGAAGATAATCCGATTCTGCACGGCGAAATGGATTGTTTGAACAACGCCGGGCGCGTTGGCTCCTTTCGCGATACGGTGATCTATTCAACCCTGATGCCGTGCTACATGTGCGCTGGAACCATCGTGCAGTTCAAGATTCCAAAGGTTGTCGTCGGCGAATCGCGGACGTTTGCCGGAGCGCGGGCGTTTATGGAAGAGCACGGCGTCGAAGTTGTTGATCTGGATTTGCCCGAGTGCGTCGACATGATGGCGCAATTTATTACTCAAAGCCCAACGCTTTGGTACGAAGATATTGGTGAATTATAAAGTTGTATGTCTATTGGTTTACAAGGCTATGAGCCGTTTACGAAATAAGTACGTAGTGAACGATACGAATTAGGGTAAAGGTTTTCTACTTAATGGGTTCATTCGTTACTTTTCCGCCTTAACCAAACCGTAACGTACTAACCCAATGAAAACTAACTTAGGCATCACCCTGATGCTGTGTCTCATCATGCTGCGGAGTGCGGTGGCACAACGTTCCGAAATCTGGCGCGAAAAGCCCGGCACCTGGCTGCTAAACGTCGGCATGGGCGCAACACACTACGCGGGCGACCTATCGGAGTTCGGCAATTTGGGACACCTGCAATTGGGAGCGGCCCTGAGCGTGGCGGCTGCTTACCGCTACTCGGCGCAACTCACCCTCCGGGCCGAAGCCCAACTTTACTCGATTCGGGGTACGCAGCGAAACACACACTTAGCCTACAACAACTTGTCGTTCCGTAGCCTGAACCCGGATCTTTGGGTTGGTGCGCAGTGGGACTTCTGGCGGGCCGATAACCGCAACCATACCTTGATTCCCTACGCGTTGGTTGGCGCGGGGTTGACCTATTTAACGCCCATGACAACCTACAAAGGCCGTACCCACAGCTTAGCTCCTCTGCAAACGGAAGGCGTAGCGTATGGCCGCTTGCCTTTCCTTCTACGCTACGGGCTTGGGGTGCCGGTGCTGGCGACCGAACGGTTCAAGGTCCACGCTGAAGGTACCTATACGCACGTCCTGAGCGACTACGTAGACGACGTCAGTACGGTGTATCCAAACCTGGGCGACATGAGCGAGATAAGGGCAGCCTTATCGGACCGGCGGCTTGAGTTGGGTCAAACGCCCAACGTAGCCGGCGCACAACGGGGAAACAGCGGCCGGCGCGACGGTTACTTTGTTGTTTCGGTCCGGTTGATCTTTGTTGTTATGACGCCAGCCCAGCGGCATTACCGACAAGCGTTCGGGCGTTAGGGTTTTGAAGACGTTTGCCTTATTTTTGGCACCAAACCCGGCGCAATGCCGCCCAGATGCATGAGTCCTGCCACGTTCATTGATGCCATTCAAACCGAACTTCAACTTACCCAATACGGCCAGTATCCTCCCGAACTTTACGACCCCATTCGGTACATCATGAGCCTCGGCGGTAAGCGCATGCGCCCGCTGCTCACGCTGATGGCTGCGTACCTGTTTTCCGATGATTGGCGGAAAGCCATTCGGCCCGCGTTAGGCGTCGAAGTGTTTCATAACTTTACGCTGATGCACGACGACATCATGGACCAGGCTCCCCTGCGCCGGGGGCAGCCGACCGTGCACGAAAAGTGGAATCAGAATCGCGCAATTCTATCGGGCGATGTGATGCTGGTGAACGCCTACGGCTTGCTGCTAAACGTAGAAACCGACAAGGTGAAACCCGTTATGACCCGGTTCACACGTACAGCCGCCGAGGTCTGCGAAGGGCAGCAAATGGACATGAACTTCGAGACGCGCTGGGACGTGACCGAAGCCGAGTACATTGAGATGATTCGGCTGAAAACGTCGGTGCTGCTCGGTTACGCGCTTGAACTCGGCGGCTTGATTGCCGGGGCTGATGCTCAAACTACCCAACACCTCTACGAAGGGGGCGTGAACATTGGCATTGGCTTTCAGTTAAAAGATGACCTGTTGGACGTGTACGGTGATCCGGCCAAGTTCGGTAAGCAGGTCGGGGGCGACATCATCGCCAACAAAAAAACGTTTCTGCTGATTGAAGCACTCGAACAGGCGCACGGGGCAATCAAAGACGAATTAACCGACTGGCTTACCCGGACGACGTCTGACAAAGCCGGAAAAGTGCAGGCCGTTACGGCAATCTACGATCAATTGGGCATTCGGCAGATTACCGAATCGCGCATCAACGAGTACTTCACGCGGGGATTCGCTAACTTCGATCAGATTAACGCTGATTCTGCCCGCAAACTGGTATTAACTCAATTCGCTAAGCAATTAGTCGAACGCGAAAGCTAACATGAGCGTAACGCTGATTCTTGTTCTCGTCACCATTGCCGTCAGTCTGGCCGCTTGGAATAATTCGGCGCTGATGGACCGCTGGATTATGAACCCGTATCAGGTGGCCAACCGCGGGCAATACTACCGGCTGATAACGTCCGGTTTTTTGCATGCCGACTGGGGGCATTTAATCTTCAATATGTTTGCCCTGTACTCCTTCGGTCGGTATTTGGAGCTGGTCTTTGACCAGTTGTTTGGTGGGAGCGGCAGTTTATACCTGATTGGATTCTATCTAATTGGGATTTTGGTGTCCGATATTCCGACGTTTTTAAAGCACCGCAACAACCCTAATTATAACTCGCTGGGCGCATCGGGGGGCGTTTCAGCGGTTTTGTTCGCCGTCATTTTATTACAGCCGCTACTGCCAATTGCCTTATTTTTTATTCCGATTGGCATTCCCGGTTTCATCTTCGGCGGTTTATACCTGGCGTATTCCTACTACGAGGCTCAGCGTGGTCGCGGCAATGTCAACCACGACGCCCACTTCTACGGCGCGTTGTTCGGTATCCTGTTTATGGTTGTGGTGTACCCAGCCGTGCTGCCGCGGTTTTTTGAGCAAATTGCGGGCTGGCGGTTATTCTAAATGGGGTTCGACTCAGTAGCGCCAACGCGGTATGTTTACAGTATTCCGACAGCCGTATCCCATTGATGAACCGGCGAGTCGGGCCTGGCTCCGGGCCGCGCTGATTGGCCTGTTCGTTGGTTTGTTTCTACTTACGTTTCAGCCGTTCGGTATGGATAGGTGGCAAACGCCAAACAAAGCTGCAAAACTGCTGGGGTTTGGCGTGATCAGCTTTATCGTCACGGCGTTCAACTTTCTGGTCTGGCCGCGTTTGTTTCCCCGCACGTTCCGCGAAGAAACCTGGACCGTTGGTAAAACTATTCTGTTCATTACCGCTAACATTCTTTTCATTGCGCTTGCTAACCGGCTGTACTTGGCCTGGTTGGTAAACGATGACCTGCACTTACCCGACTTGCTTAGCATGGTTCTAATTACGTTTCTGGTTGGCGTTTTTCCAACGGCCGGGGCGGTAATTGCCAGCTACATTGTGAAGCTACGTCAGTACGCCCGGCAAGCCGCCGACTTGCCGGTGCACACCAATCGTTTGGTTAGAGATCCGGCCGTCACAACCGTTATTCCACCGGTACATTCACCAACTGAGTCGGTTGCGGAAGCCGTTGATGAGCCGGTATCAGCGAAGGCTGCCTCGTTAACGCTCACGGCCGATAACGAAAAGGACCAGATTGCACTCGCCCCGGCCGACCTTCTTTATATCGAATCCAGCGATAACTACTGCACAATTGTCTACTCGAAGAATGGGCGGCCCGTCAAACCACTTCTCCGCAGTAGCCTCAGCCGCTTGGAAGGTCAGATTAGCCAGCCTCACATTGTTCGCTGTCACCGGTCTTACGTCGTTAACCTCGACCGGGTTGAGCGGGTAACGGGCAACGCGCAGGGCTATAAACTGCATTTGTTCGGCGGACAGTTCCAGATTCCGGTGGCCCGGAAGTACAACGATACGCTTGTGACGGAGCTGAAAGCGTTGTAAAAACACCCCTCTGTTCGTTTCAAAGGACGTTTTGCTTTGTCAAACGCCCCAAACGCTGCTGTTTAGCCCTTAAATTTGTAGCCGGTCGGTTGGTCGCCGTAGGTTTGTTCCATCGCTCCGGCGCACATGCTAAACGCACAAACGACTATGGCAACGCTTTACACCGTCAACCTCATTATTCACATTGTCAGCGGATTTACGTCGCTAACGGTCGGTCTGATTCCCATGATTGCCCAGAAAGGCGGGCGTGTACATAAGGTATCGGGGCAAGTCTTTTTCTGGGCAATGTTTGGGGTATTCGTCACCGCAACGGTATCGTGGTTGCAACGACCCGACAAACCGTTTTTTCAGTTTTTGTTACTGGTGGGCTTTTTTAGCTTTCACCTAACCCTAACGGGTGTTCGGACGCTTCGTCGAAAAACGACAAAGGCGCAACCGACCCGCTTCGACTGGTTTGTTGCCGGCGTTGCTATGCTGGGCGGCATTGTGGCTATTCTGTTTGGAATAGGGCAGCTCTACGCGGGCTTGAGAACGGGCCAGTTCTCTATGTTCAGCGTTCTGTATTTACTATTCGGCGGCTCTTTCCTGCGCAACGGTCAGATGGATTGGTGGGTTTACAGTGGTTGGGTGTCAATGGAAAAGATGCACTGGTTTTATAACCATATCACGCGCATGGTCGGCGCTTACATCGCATCATTTACGGCATTCTGCGTGGTTAACAGCGAACACATACCGCTACCCGGTCTGTTGGTTTGGACGCTGCCGGGCGCTATCGGCGGTTTCTTCATCGGCCGCACCGTCCGCAGTTATAAGCGAAGGTTTACCACTTCGGCCGTTGCGAGTACATAAGTTTTAGAGCAGCGATTTAACGACCGGCAAAGCCTTCTCTGCCCATTGCTGCATTTGCTTACCCGAGTAATGCAAACCGTCGCTGGCGAACTGTGGGTCGTCGCCGGCCGCCGGCCGCGTGATGGGCGTAATATTCACGTAAGCGATGCCCGCTTTCTGACACTCGGCCTGCGCGATGGCGTTGAACTGGTCAATTTCGGCGGTAATCTGCGTTTGGTTGCGGCTTCTCGCAAACGGTGATACGCCCCAGTCGGGAATCGACAGCACAAACACACGTCCGGTCTTGCCCCCGGCGAACTTAATTGACGTTTGCAGTAGCTCGCGAAACTCGGTTCGGTAGCGCTCCGGGCTTTGACCCCGATACTGATTATTGACGCCAATTAGCAGCGAGACCAAATCATACGTCTTTGAATTACCACTGGCCGTGATGGCCGCCTGCAACTCGGCGGTTGTCCAGCCGGTACGGGCGATGATGTCGGGGTCCGCTATGTTCAGGCCGTCTTTTCGGAGCAGTCCAGCCAGTTGAACGGGCCAGCGGTCCGATTCGCCAACGCTTTCGCCAATCGTGTACGAATCACCCAGCGATAAAAATTGAAGTATTGGTTTACCTGCGTCGGGGTTGATAACCATATTGGGTTGTTACGAGCAGGCTAAAAGCAAAGAGGTGAAGATCAAAACAAGCCTCACGCTGTTGGCTTGTCTGTTTGGTCACTACCCGGTGGTCAAACAGACAAACGAACAGACTGAAGGACAAAATTTATTCCTGCTCCAGTAGAAACGCCTTGATAAACGGGTCAAGATCACCGTCGAGGACGGCGTCGGTATTGGAGGTCTGGTAACCGGTGCGGTGGTCTTTCACGCGCCGGTCGTCCAAGACGTAGGAGCGAATCTGCGAACCCCACTCAATTTTCTGCTTGCCCGCTTCAACCTCGGCGCGGGCCGCATTGCGCTTCTGAACTTCGATCTCGTACAGCTTCGATCTGAGCAGCCGCATCGCCACTTCCTTGTTCTGCAACTGACTGCGCTCCTGCTGACACTCGATAATCAGTCCCGAGGGCCGGTGCCGAAGCCGCACGGCTGTTTCCACTTTGTTGACGTTTTGCCCACCGGCCCCGCCCGACCGGAACGTGTCCCAGTCAATGTCGGCCGGATTCACGTCAATATGAATCGTATCGTCCACCAGCGGGTAAGCAAACACGGACGCGAACGACGTATGCCGCCGGGCGTTGGAATCGAACGGCGAGACGCGCACAAGCCGGTGCACACCATTCTCGGATTTCAGAAAACCATAGGCTAGCGCGCCGTCGACTTCAATCGTGGCGGACTTAATGCCGGCCGTATCACCTTCCTGGTAGTCGACCTGTTTCAAACCGTAGCCGTGCTTTTCGGCCCAGCGCATGTACATTCGGTACAGCATGTCGGCCCAATCCTGGCTTTCGGTGCCGCCCGCGCCGGCATTAATTTCGAGCACCGCGCTGAGCTGATCTTCCTCGTTGCCCAGCATTTTCTTTAATTCGAGGTCTTCGAGCGTCGCCGTTACGTTGCGGCCCTCCTCGTCCACCTCTTCCTCGGTTACGTCGCCTGCTTCGTAAAATTCAAACAAGGTTTCAAGGTCGCCAAACTGGGTGTTTAGTTTCTCGTAACCGCTGGTCCAACCTTTCAGGGCGCGGACTTGTTTCATTACCCCTTCGGCGCGGGCCGCGTCGGTCCAAAACTCGGGCTGGAAGGTTTGCTGTTCGAGTTCGGCTAATTGGGCTTTCTTGTTGTCGTAGTCAAAGGTACCTCCTCAGGGCCTCTACTCTGGCCCTCAAGTCGGTCAACTGGTCAGTTGTCATGAACTTGTCGTCTGCGTGTATTATGAAAAGTTTGCAAAGATAAGACAAAAGCAGGCGCGTCGATGGTTTGGCTTCGCTACCAACTTTTCAGCCTACCTTTGCGTTCTCCTGATAAGCAGATCATCCATTCTATAGCATCCAGTCAAAAATGGCTTCACAGTATGATTTAATTGTTTTGGGTAGCGGGCCGGGCGGTTACGTAGCCGCTATCCGGGCGTCGCAGTTGGGTATGAAAACGGCCGTTATCGAGCGCGAAAGCCTCGGCGGCATCTGTTTAAACTGGGGTTGCATTCCAACCAAAGCGCTGCTTAAATCGGCGCAGGTTTTTGAATACATCAAGCACTCGTCTGATTACGGCATCACCGTGCAGGGCGAGTCGCAGGCCGATTTTGGGGCTGTCATCAAGCGGAGCCGGGGCGTGGCCGATAGCATGAGCAAGGGCGTCCAGTTCCTGATGAAAAAAAACAAGATCGACGTCATCAACGGCGTCGGTAAGGTGAAGTCCGGTAAAAAGCTGGAAGTGACCGGTCCCGACGGCAAAGCGACTGAGTACGAAGCCAAACACATTATCATCGCCACCGGCAGCCGCGCGCGTCAACTACCGGCCGCGCCCTACGACGGTCAGAAGATTATTGAGTACCGCAAGGCCATGACGCTCGAAAAGCGGCCCGACACGATGCTCGTTATCGGTTCGGGGGCCATTGGTGTCGAGTTTGCCTACGTGTATGCCAGCATGGGCACGAAGGTGACGATTATCGAGTTTATGCCGAACGTCGTGCCGGTTGAAGACGAAGAAATCTCGAAAGAATTAGCCAAGCAATACAAAAAGCTGGGCGTTGATATTTACACCAAGTCGGAAGTAACGAAAGTAGACACGAGCGGCCAGGGCTGCAAGGTATACGTAAAAACGCCGGATGGAGAAAAGACGTTCGACGTAGAAATCGTCTTGTCGGCGGCCGGGATCGTGGCCAACATTGAGAACATCGGCCTGGAAGAAACCGGCATCACCGTTGACCGGGGCAAGATTGTGACCGATGATTACTACCGCACCAACGTCGAAGGCTACTACGCCATCGGCGACGTAACGAAAGGGCAGGCGCTGGCGCACGTAGCCTCGGCCGAAGGCATCATCTGCGTCGAAAAGATTGCCGGCCTGCCGCACGTCGAGCCGCTGAACTACAACAACATTCCGGGCTGTACGTATTGCACCCCGGAAATCGCATCGGTCGGTTACACCGAGAAAGCGGCCCGCGAAGCCGGTTACGACCTAAAAGTGGGTAAGTTTCCGTTTACAGCGTCGGGCAAGGCCAAAGCCGCCGGTACGCCGGAAGGGTTTGTGAAAGTAATTTTCGACGCCAAGTACGGCGAGTTCTTGGGTGCGCACTTCATTGGTAATAACGTCACTGAGATGATCGCCGAGGTCGTAGCCGCCCGCAAGCTCGAAACGACGGGTGAAGAAATTCTGAAAGCCGTTCACCCACACCCGACCATGTCGGAAGCTATCAAGGACGCGACCGAAGTGGCCTACGGGGAAGCGATTCATCTGTAATCGAACGTAAAAGATTTAGAGAAAAATTTTGTCGATAGATAAGCAGCCGCCGGTCTGAAACGTAAAGGGTTCCGGGCTGGCGGTTGTTCTTGTTAAAAATTCCCAACAAACGTTAAATAGCTTGTCCTGTCGGAGAAAAGCTTGCTGATTTGCCTGACACAAAAAATCAGGCGCAATGAAAAAGCTACTACTGCTCACGTTTACTTGGGTTTATTTTCAAGCCAATGCGCAAACTACCCGGCTTGAAGACCTCTGTCAAGTTATTCACCTACCCAACGGCAAAGACACCACCACCGGCCACTGGGAAATCGCCGGCATTATTCTCG
>CAXUEB010000093.1:478-5807 GCA_964249775.1 uncultured Spirosoma sp. | reverse complement strand
CCACGTTTATCGTCTTTGGCAGCAAGGCAGACCTGAATGTAAAAAAGCCGTTATTTCTCTTTCGGCAAGGGTCACAGCCCACCCCATTCATCCAATTGGCAGGAAACAGATACTACATAACGGCTCCTTTTCATTTTCGTGATTATAAAGATGAGTATCACTTTGTGGTCATACAAAAGCCGGGCGTTCGTTTAGTTGTTGATTCAACGTTCTACAACGAGTATGCAACAGCAATCAGCCAGCCGAACCCATCTGAAAAATTTATTAGCAAAAAATATCTGAACAACAACTACCGCGAACGCTACGTCGATCAGTGCGATGAAGTTATCAATTACCTCATTAAACAGCCGTGGATTGATTCAAAGAAAGTCGTATACTGTGGCGGCTCGGAGGGATTCACGGTTGGCGCTGATTTGGTGGCAAACCGAAATAAGCACGTAACGCATACCATTTTATTTTCGGGTAAAGCGGGTCGACGGTACGAAGTCATGATACAAAAATTCCGCAAGCAGGTAGAACAAGGCGTGCTAACACCAGTAGAAGGGCAAGAGCAGATTGACAAAATGTATTTGATTTGGGAGGATATTTGTAAGCACCCAGATTCAGTTGATAAAAAATTTGGTGATACTTACCGAGCTTGGTACTCGTTCTCGCAGCCGACCCTACCTAATTTACTCAAAATTAAGACGCCTTTGTACATCGCCTACGGAACGGCTGATGAAGAGATGGCACCGAGTTTAGACACCTTACCGTTAGAATTTACAGCGAATAGAAAGCGTAATCTTACGCTCAAAGCGTATCACGACCATGACCATCAGTTTTTCAGAATGAAACGTGATGCTTCCGGCAAAGTTGTTGATAAAGAGTATCGGGGCGACGAAGTAGCAAAGGACTGGATGGAATGGTTACTTAAAACACCGGCTGAAATTTTCCTAAAATAGTTTTTCGTTTCTCTCGATAATTTCTTACTTTTGCGCTCCCAAACTCGGGACATAAGGGAACGACATACGAAGGTGAAGGTCCGTTGAGCGGAAACCGCACCTGACTTTTTGGCAAACAAACCTTGCACAACAGGGCTTTGTCTGCCTGCTTAAGGTCAGGTGCAGCGCGCCCGACCTTTTTTGTTGTCGCCTGATGGGCTTGACAATAAGGCATATATAGGAATCGTCTGGTTATTTGCCTACTTTTGCGGCCCGATTCGGGTAGTGCGCCACAGCGCAGCACCGGGTTTGGAACGAGTTCTTAAGTTTCACCTGCTTACTTTAAACAAACACAGATGTCTGGTTTAATTGGCAAGAAAATCGGGATGACCAGCGTGTACAATGCGGACGGGCAGGCTCTGGCATGTACAGTGATTGAGACGGGTCCCTGTGTCGTAACGCAAGTTCGTAGCGTCGAGAAAGACGGTTACGCGGCTGTGCAACTGGGTTACGGCGAGAAAAAGGAAAAGCACACCAACAAGCCGCAACTGGGCCACTTCAAAAAGGCCAGTACGACGCCGAAGCGTAAACTCGTCGAATTTAAAGAATTTGAGAAAGAGTTTAACCTTGGCGAAACGCTCACGGTATCCGACGTTTTCACCGAAGAAGACTTCGTTGATATCGTTGGAACGGCTAAAGGACGCGGCTTTCAAGGCGTTGTGAAGCGGCATGGATTTGCTGGGGTCGGCGGTCAGACGCACGGACAGCACAACCGCGGTCGGCACCCCGGTTCGATTGGTGCCTGCTCGTTCCCTTCGCGGGTCTTTAAAGGGCTGCGCATGGCGGGACGGATGGGCGGCAACCGCGTGAAAGTGCAAAACCTGCGCGTTCTCCGCGTGATGCCGGAGCAAAACCTGCTCGTTGTTAGTGGTTCGGTTCCAGGAGCCAAAAATTCATACGTTATCATTGAGAAATAGGCCATGGAAGTAATCGTATATAACAGCAAAGGCGAGGACACGGGCAAAAAGATTACGCTGCCGGAAGCGGTCTTTGGCATCCAGCCGAATCAACACGCGATTTATCTCGACGTGAAACAATACCTGGCGAACCAACGGCAAGGAACGCACAAAGCAAAAGAGCGCGGTGAAAACGCCCACTCAACCCGCAAGCTGAAAAAGCAAAAAGGTACGGGTGGTGCTCGCGCTGGTAGCGCTAAATCGCCCGTGTTCGTGGGTGGCGGTACGATTTTTGGTCCCCGGCCGCGCGATTACAGCTTCAAGCTAAACAAGAAGGTGAAAGCTTTGGCCCGTCAGTCGGCGTATGCGGTAAAGGCAAAGGCGAACAGCATATCGGTCATTGATACGATTACGCTCGAAGCACCCCGCACGAAAGATTACATTCAGTTTTTGAACGCGCTGAACGCAACGGGCCGTAAGACACTGCTCATTCTGCCGGATGTTAACACGAATGTCGTGTTGTCGAGCCGGAACGTGCAAAAAGCAAAAGTAACGACGGCCGCGCAGGTCAACACCTACGACCTGATGAACGCCGATCAGTTACTGATTAGCGAAGAAGCTCTGTCAACCATTCAAACGCTGTTCGACCGGTAATCGGGAACCGATACAATCATGAACGTACTGAAAAGACCAATCGTCACCGAAAAGATGACGGGCCTGAACAAGCAGGGAAAGTATGCTTTTGAGGTTGAACTGAAAGCAAACAAGCTTGAAATCGTGAAAGCCGTTGAAAAGATGTACGGCGTCAACGTTGCGTCTGTGCACACCATGCGGTCGCTGGGCAAACGGCGCAGTAAAAACATCAACGGGCGCGTTGTAACGGGCAAGACCCCGACTACCAAGAAAGCAATTGTGACGGTAGCCGAAGGCGAAATCATCGACATTTACGCGGATTTATAACCGAGCGCTGCTCTCTTCAATCTAACCAGTCATGGGAGTTAAAAAAATGAGACCCGTAACGCCAAGTATGCGCCAACGCGTAGCACCTGACTTTGCGGAGCTAACCACCTCCAAGCCGGAAAAAAGCCTGCTGGAGCCCATTAAGAGAACCGGCGGCCGCAACAACGAAGGCCACCGCACTATGCGCTACATTGGAGGAGGTCATAAGCGGCACTACCGCATCATTGACTTTAAGCGCGACAAAGTCGGCCAACCCGCCGAAGTTTTGACTGTCGAATATGATCCGAACCGGTCGGCCCGCATCTCGTTGGTGCAGTACGCCGATGGTGAAAAGCGTTACATCATCGCGCCCCAGGGCATCACCGTTGGTCAGACCGTTCGGTCAGGCGAAGGGTCCACGCCGGACGTAGGCAACGCGTTGCCGTTGGCGCTGATGCCGATTGGTACAATTGTGCACAACATTGAACTGACGCCCGGTAAGGGGGGTGCGATGGCCCGTTCGGCCGGCACCTATGCGCAGTTGGTTGGGCGCGAAGATAAGTATGCTATTCTGCGGCTGCCTTCGGGCGAAACGCGCCGGGTACTGAGTGCTGGTATGGCAACGGTTGGTTCGGTGTCGAACCCCGACCACATGAACGTCGTGATTGGTAAAGCTGGCCGCAATCGTTGGTTGGGTATCCGCCCGCGGACGCGTGCCGTTGTGATGAACCCCGTCGATCACCCGATGGGTGGTGGCGAAGGTCGCGCTTCAGGGGGGCATCCCCGTTCCCGCAGCGGTCAATACGCAAAAGGGTTGAAAACGCGCAAGCGGAACAAGGCATCGAACAGCATGATTATCAGCCGACGCAAAAAGTAATTTTTAACAATGGCACGTTCACTCAAAAAAGGCCCATACATCGATTTTCGTCTGGACAACAAAGTGCAGAACCAGAACGACTCGGGCAAGAAATCGGTTATTAAAACCTGGTCGCGTCGGTCGATGATTTCGCCGGATTTTGTGGGGCACACGTTTGCGGTGCACAACGGCAACAAATTTATTCCGGTTTACGTAACGGAAAACATGGTTGGTCACAAACTCGGTGAGTTTTCGCCAACGCGCAACTTCCGGGGTCACACCGCTAAGAAAGACAAGGGCAAACGATAAGCAGTTTGTAGTTTGTGGCACTTTGATAACCACAAACTACAAACCACACACTGAAATTATGGAAGCAGTAGCAAGACTTAGAGATGTGCCCACGTCGCCCCGTAAGATGCGGTTGATTGCCGACCTGATTCGCGGTCAGCGCGTCAGCCGGGCGTTGGGTTTGTTGAAATACCAACCGCAGGCCGGAGCCGATATTCTACAAAAGGTGCTCCTATCGGCGGTTGCCAACTGGCAGCAAAAGAACGAGGATGAGCGTATCGAAGACGCCGACCTGTACGTTAAAACAATCTTTGTGGACGGCGGTCCGATGCTGAAGCGTTTGCGGCCGGCCCCGCAGGGTCGTGGCCACCGGATTCGGAAGCGCTCAAACCACATCACGATTGTTGTAGACAGCGCGGTTCAACCGGCACTGACGCAGGCAGCAGTAGAAATCCCCGAAAACGAGCAGTAAGAAATGGGACAAAAGATAAATCCAATTGGCCTACGACTTGGTATCGTTCGGGGCTGGGAGTCAAGCTGGTACGGTGGTAAAGAGTTTTCTGATAAGCTCGTTGAAGACGAGAAAATCCGGAAATACGTAGCCGCCCGTATTCCAAAGGGAGCCATCGCGCGGGTCGTGATTGAGCGTACCCTGAAACGCGTTACGCTGACTATTCACACGGCTCGTCCGGGCATCGTGATTGGCAAAGGCGGTGGCGAAGTTGACAAGATTAAAGAAGAGCTAAAGAAAATTACGGGCAAAGACGTTCAGATCAACATCTTTGAAATTAAGCGGCCCGAGATTGATGCCAAATTGGTGGGGGAAGCTATTGCTCAGCAGTTGCAGGCACGTATTTCGTTCCGGCGCGCGATGAAGCAGGCCATCCAATCGGCAATCCGGGTGGGTGCGCAGGGCATCAAGGTGAAAGTGTCGGGTCGTCTGGGTGGTGCGGAAATCGCTCGCTCGGAGCAATACAAAGAAGGTCGCGTACCCCTGCACACGCTCCGCGCCGACATTGACTACGCAATCTCCGAAGCCCAAACCGTTTACGGTAAGATTGGCATCAAAGTGTGGATCTTCAAAGGCGAAGTTTACGGTAAGCGTGACCTTTCGCCCGCAGCCATGATGAGTCAGGCACAAGCCGGCGAACGCGCGGCTGGTGCTGCCGACCGGGGTGGCGACCGTCGTGGCCCGCGTGGTGACCGGGACGGTAATGACCGCGGTGGTCGCGGCCGGGGTGAACGCGGTGGCAACGACCGGGGCGGAAACAACCGCGGTGGTGGTGGCCAAGGCGGTAACCGCGGTGGCGGTCAAGGTGGCAACCGGGGCGGCGGCCAAGGTGGTAACCGGGGCGGTGGAGGACCGAGAC
>CAXUEB010000093.1:0-468 GCA_964249775.1 uncultured Spirosoma sp. | reverse complement strand
CCAGTCGTCAGTTTGTCAGACAAGTAACGACTAATCGCTAACGACTCTACCATTTAAGATCATGTTACAGGCAAAAAGAACTAAATTCCGTAAGCAGCATAAAGGCAGGATTCCGGGTATTGCCTCGCGCGGTCACGAGATTGCCTTTGGTACGTTCGGCATCAAATCGCTGGAGCCGGGCCGGATTACTTCCCGGCAGATCGAAGCGGCTCGTATCTCCGTAACGCGGGCGATGAAGCGCGAAGGTCAGGTTTGGATCCGCATTTTCCCCGACAAGCCGATTACGAAAAAGCCGGCTGAAGTCAGGATGGGTAAAGGTAAAGGTGCCCCCGAATATTGGGTAGCCGTTGTGAAGCCCGGTACGATTATGTTTGAAGCAACGGGCGTTGATCTGGCAACGGGTATGGAAGCCCTGCGGCTGGCGGCTCAGAAACTGCCGGTTCGGACCAAGTTCGTGGTTCGGCGCGA
>CAXUEB010000092.1:8478-17827 GCA_964249775.1 uncultured Spirosoma sp. | reverse complement strand
TAAACAGTCAAATCCAGACAGGGAGGGTTAAAACGTGAGTGACAACCCACCTACCAAGGTTTTTACCTGCGGAAACGTGAAGAAATCAATGCCCTGGGCCGTTGTGGAGCCGTCGAGCGTACTCACTTCCGGGTCGGGACCGGAATAGCGCGTCAGGGTAAAGAAGTTAGTCGCCGTGGCGTACACCCGAACGTTGCCGATCTTGTACCGATTGACCAGTTTTTTGGGCAGGTTGTAGCCCAGTGCAACATTTCGCAGCCGCAGAAACGACCCGTCTTCGAGAAAGCGGCTACTGAGGTAGTTGTTGTAGGTGTTCTGGTACTCGTAGCGCGGTACGCTGGTAATGTCACCTTCTTTTCGCCACCGATTCAGGGCCAGCCGCGTCTGGTTGTTCTGCAAGTCCGCGCCCGAATTGAGGAACGTCGTGTTCGAGAAGTTTAGAATCTTGTTACCCAGTGATCCTTGCAGCAACACACTTAGGTCGAAGCCTTTAAAGGAAAAACTGTTTGTCAGACCGCCGTACAGCAAGGGCTGCGCGTTGCCAATTACCTGACCGTCGTCGGGGCTAATGCGGCCGTCGCCGTTTTTGTCGTCGTAGATGGCATCGCCCGTCGCTGGGTCAACGCCCAGAAACTTTAATCCCCAGAACGTGCCCAGCGGCTGACCGGGCAGAATAACGTTTGTATTGCTGACGCCGTCGCCCGAGTAGCCCCGGAAAATGGGTTCGCTACTGGCCAGTTCAACTACCTTATTCTGATTGTGCGACAGGTTGAAACTGGTGTTCCACTTCAAGATTCCATTAAGGTTCACCGTCGTAACGGTCAGTTCTACCCCGCGGTTGGAAATCTTACCGATGTTACCCTGCACCGTTTGAAAGCCGGTTGTCTGCGGAATCGGCTGCGCGAACAAGAGTTTGTCGGTCAGGTTATCGTAGGCGTCCACAATGACGCTCAGCCGGCCGTTGAAGAATGACGCATCCAGCCCGATGTTGGCTTCGCGGGTGCGTTCCCATTGCAGGGTCGGGTTGGTCAGGGCCGCCGGGCCAACGCCGGTTGCTCCGCTGTACGTCACCGACGCCCAGGTGCCTAAAAACTGAAAATCGCCGATGCGTTCGTTGCCCGTGAAGCCGTAGCTGGCCCGCAGTTTCAGGTCCGACACAAACGGGATGTCTTTCAGAAACGCTTCTTCCGACAGCCGCCAGGCGACCGAAGCCGACGGAAACAACCCAAACTGACGATCGCGTCCGAAGCGCGACGAGCCATCGTAACGGGCCGTCAAGGTGGCCAAGAACCGGTCGGCGTAATCGTAGCGAACTTCGCCGAAGGTCGACAGCAGGCCGCTTTGCAGTAAAAACGACGCACCCTGATCAACGACCCCGGCCGAGGTGATGTACGTAAAATCGTCGCTTGGAAACAGCCGGCCCGAAACGTCACCGCTGCGTTGGGTACGTTGCAGAATCTCTAACCCCAGTAGGGCGTTGAACCGGTGCTTTTCGGCAACGTTAAAACTGTAGGTTAGCGTGTTGGTGTTAATGAACGTCGATAGCTGCGAGTTAATAAACACGCCGTAGCCTTGTCCACCGACGCTGGGCAGGAAACCACCGATGGCCGTCGTCGACGGTTCAAAATTGTCTTCGGTAACGTTGTTGTAGTCAATATTAACTTTCGACCGAAAGCGCAGGTTGGGAATAAACTCATACTCGGCGTACAGCCCGCCCAGCAACTTGAACGTATACGTCTCAAACCGGGGTAGCAAGGCCTGCGCCACCGGGTTAAAGTTGGGAAAGCCCGCATAATCGGGATCGTTGGGGGTTGTTAACAGCCCCTGCTCGTTGTACGGTGAGAAGTACGGCAAGCTCTTGACCGCGCCGGAATACACCCCGTCTAAGTAGTTATCGCCTTTGACGCGGTTGTTTTTAGCCCGCGCCAGGGTAATGTTGGTCCCGAACGAGAACTGCGACGTGGCTTTGTGGTCGAACCGCAGTTGACCCGTGTAGCGCGCGAACCGGTTGTTGATCTGCACGCCTTCCTCATCGCGGTAGCTGCCACTGAGGTAAAACTGCGTTTTATCATTACCGCCCTGCGTCGATAACTGGTATTGCTGATACACGCCCCGGCGCAGAATGGCATCGACCCAATCGGTGTCAACGCCGTCCGTAACGCCTTTAATCAAGCCCAATTTGTCGGGGTCCTGCCCGGCGTTCTGCACAGCCTCGCGCTGAAGTTCGAGCAGTTCCGACGCGTTGAGCAGGTCGGGTCGGCGCACGACATCGGTCAAACCCCGCTGCACGTCTAAAGTGAATTGCGTTTTTTGATTCGCCCGGCCGCGCTTGGTCGTTACGATAACCACACCGTTAGCCGCCCGCGACCCGTAAATGGCTTTGGCCGACGCATCTTTGAGCACCTCAATGCTTTCAATGTCGTTGGGATTGAACAAGGCAAAGGCGTTGTCGGTTTGTCCGCCAAATTCGCGGGCCGACAGGTTGCCGTCTTCCACCGGCACGCCGTCTACAACGAACAACGGTCGGTTGACGGCCGAAATCGACGTATTACCCCGAACCCGCACCGTCAGTCCACCGCCCGGCGTTCCCGACGACTGCGTGACCTGCACCCCGGCGGCCTGCCCCTGGAGGGCCTGATCGAAACTGGCAACGGGCAAATCTTTAAACTTCTCGGACGAAATCGACGCGATGGAGCCGGTGATGTCTTTGCGCTGGGTCGTGTTGTAACCTGTCACGACGACTTGGCTCAGTTCGTTGACGATTTCCTGCAACTGCACGTTAATCACCGACCGGTTGCCGACGACGATGGTCTGCGACGCGGACCCAATCGAGGTGATGAGCAATTCGGCATTGTCATTCGGTACGGTGAGACTGTAGTTCCCGTTGGCGTCGGAGCTGACGCCGTTAGTCGTTCCCCGAACGACGATGTTAACGCCGGGCAAGGCCTGACCATCTTGCGACGAGGTAACCCGCCCCGTCACACGACGCCCCTGCGCGAGCAGTTGAGCAGGCAGCGCCGTCAGTAAAAATCCCCAAATAAATAGCGAGTAATAATTCCTCATAGAAAGGCGTTCAGCAAAATTTTTGAATAGCATTCCGGGCAAAGCCGGATGATGCTGCTAAAAAACCCGACAATTTACGAAAGCATCAGTAAATATACCGACGTTGACTTTAATTATTTCTCGGTAGAGAATAGCCGGGGGGATTCCTTGATTTACAACGTTGTTAGCCGTGGACAAATTGTTTTGGGTTCGTCCGTGGGTTGAAGTATATACTACCAAAAATCACGGCACGAAGCCGGCCGGCAGGTCGGGCTTCGTGCCGTGATTTTTGGTAGCGTTCTAACAGATTATTTACTCCATCACTTCCACAATGGGGTAGTTAAGCGCCTTTTCGAGCTGGGCCGCCATCGAGCGCGTATGCTGGTAGCCCAGCCGAAACAACTCGCGCGACTTGCTAAGGTCCGTTACGGTATACTGCGCCAGTTGGGGCGGCTCAATCAAGGCGTTGCACTTACCGAATCGTTCTTTGGTCTTACTCTGCACGGCCAAAACCAAACTCCGCTCAATCACGCCCCGCATGGAGGTGATGGGCTTGCGCGGCCCCAGCACGTTGCAGTGAGAACCGATAATGAAATCCACCTTGTGCTCGATCGGCTCGACCGGCAGATTGTTTAGGACGCCCCCGTCGACGAACTGCCGTTTGTTGATCAGCAGCGGCTCAAAAACGCCCGGAAAGCAGCACGACGCCAGTACCGGCCGGATTAGTTCACCCTGCTCAAACACGACCAACTCGCCGTCGTTGAGGTCAACGGCGGCTACGTGTAAGGGAATTTGAAGGCCCTCAAAACTGTCGTGCGGAATGTGTTTTCTGTATAAATCCGCAACGGCGTCGATGCGCAGCAGCCCCATGCGGTTCCAGGCGGGCCGCAGGTGACGCGTAAACGCCGACGATTCAATCATCTTCAAACTCTCGTCGGGCGAGTAGCCCTGGGCGGTCAGCGCCCCGGCGATGGCTCCCGCGCTCGTCCCCGAAATCTGGTCGAAACGAATGCCCATTTCCTGGAGCGCCTTGATGACGCCCAAGTGGGCCAGTCCCCGCGCTCCGCCCCCGGATAAAACCAAACCTATCTTCATGTTGCGTTACGTACTTGCGTTCGACTTGATAACGGTACGCAGAAATTTTTGGTTTGTCGCTCCGACACTCTTGTCGGAGCAGCAGGCGTTAGCCATTTCGCGCAAGTTGCTGACGCATATTGCTCCGGCAGGATTGCCAGAGCTACAGCAGAGCTACAAAAACTCCGTCAGTTTACCGCGTTCTTTCACGCGAACGCCTTTGTCGGTCATTTCAACCGTGGCGGCTTCGACGGTCGGGTCGTGCTCAAAAACCAAGATCCAGTTTTCTTCGGCGGCCCGTTGCAGGAGTTGGGCTTTTTCGTCCATTGTCAGTAGGGGGCGCACGTCGTAGCTCATCACGTAGGGCAAGGGCACGTGCGCCGACGATGGAATCAGATCGGCCATATAAGCCACCGTCCGGCCGTTGATCTGGAACAAGGGCAGGGCCATCTTCTCGGTATGGCCGTCGACGTACAGCAGGTCTACGTCGGCAAACGGAAAGGCGGTTTCGGTCAGAAATTTTAGTTGGCCGCTTTCCTGTAACGGCAAGATATTTTCCCTCAAAAACGAGGCTCGTTCGCGCGGGTTCGGCTGCGTGGCCCACTGCCAGTGTTGAGGATGCGTCCAGTACGTCGCGTTGGGAAAGGTCGGCGTTAGTTGTTCGCCCGAACGCTTAACCGCCCCGCCGACGTGGTCAAAATGCAGGTGCGTCAACAGCACGTCCGTTACGTCGGCTTCGGTATAACCGGCTGTTTGCATTGAACCAAGTAATGATGCCTCCCCCGGTCCGTCGCCACGGTGTAGGTCGTAGTGACTGAAAAACTTAGCGTCTTGTTTGTCGCCGATGCCGGTATCAACCAGCAGCAGTCCCGGCGAGGAACCGCGGTTAGCCTGTTCGTAGAGTAGACAGCGCATGGCCCAGGTGCAGCGGTTCTGCTCGTCGGCGGGGTTCAGCTTTTGCCAGAGCGGTTTCGGCACGACGCCAAACATGGCTCCGCCGTCGAGTTTGAAAAAGCCGGTATCGAGGGTTTGCAGCGGCATAGCGAACGCAGATTAGCCAGCAAAGGTACTAATCGGGTCGATAAATCAGCCCGTTCGCCAGAGTGCTAAGAGGGCCGCCAGGAGCGTTAGCCCAATCAACGCCAACCACGTTCGGTGCGCCAGGAGCGTGTCCCGGTGCGCGGCCGTGATGCCCGCGATTCCAATCAGGAGTACGCTCTTTGGCCCCACTTTCCAGTAATTGATGACTGGATACCGGATCGCCACCAAGCCGACGCCCGTTAGTAGCAAGGCAATCCCGCAGTAAAGCATCAGCGTACTGGTCTGTTTTACGGGCCGCTCCCACTGCCTGACTAACGTAGTTAGATAGGTCAGAAACGCAGCAAAATGGCTATAAAGCAGCAGGTTGAGCAGGAGCAGCGGGGCGACGAACGGGTTGATGACGCAGCAGGAAATACCCAAACACCCACGAAGTGATCGCCGTCGTCCCGTGAATCCACTCCGCGCCGGCAACGGCGTTTGGCGCGCTGAGCACAATCAGCATATCAACAACCGGAATCAGCGACCCGGCCAGCACCGCCACGGCTAACGGCTTGCGCCAGTTCGCAACCGTGAAGAGCGTGAGAATCAAACCCGAAAACAGGTCGCGAACGCCTTTGATGAAGTGAAACGATTCCGCTGGCTGGGCGTAGATCAGCCCAAAACCCCGTTCGGCCACTTCGGGCGCGAGCAGGAAGCGCCCGCCAATGAAGAGCAGGCCAATCCCGAAAAGGTAACCGATGATCTTAGCCCAAAGGGGCAGTTTGTCTGTTTGCATAGTCGTGTTTGTCTAATTGACTATGCAAAGGTCCGCCCCCGCCCGGACGCCTACATTCACGTAGGTGAAGATCGTATCGGATGATCACATCAACGAGTCACGTCCAAAGATTGCGCAAGGACTTTCTCAATAGCGCTTGCCCACCCGTTGCGCCCGGATGCGACTCAGCGATTGCGGCTTGATACCGACGTAGGACGCCACGACGTACTGCGGCACCCGCTCAACCAGACCCGGAAACAATCGCAGGAAATTGTCGTAACGCTCGTCGGCGGTTTCGCGGTAGAACGAGGTTAGTTTTTGAAGCGTCGCGACGAATAACTGCTCGGCCACCAGCCGCCCGAACTGCTGACCGTGTTGCAACCGGTTGTAGAGCGTTTGCAGATTGTCGTGGTGAATACGCAGCAGCGTCGTGGTTTCGAGCGCTTGGATGGTGCGCGTAGACGGCGTTTGCGTCAGGAAACTTTCGTAGTTGGAAACGAACGTGCGTTCGGGCGAGAAGTCGTAGGTGTGTTCGGCGCCGTCGTCGAGCACGTAATAGCGCAGCAGCCCTTCGGTCACGAAACCAACGGACCGACACACCTCGCCCGCCTGCAAAAAGAAACCGCCTGGCTCGATCCGGTGTTGTTCAAATAAGGATTCGACTACGGTTTCGTCGCCCGCCGAAAGCGGAATGAACTGCCGAATGGTGTGTAGCAATACCGTTGCGTCAATCATCACGAAAGTGTAACAAATCGTTCTTAATCAAACTTTTACCGTACTTACTCTGTATTCTTTGGGAGGGTCCTAACCGTTCGCCAACATGAAACGCATCGTTCACAAACACCCGCTGGCCATCCGCTGGTTTCACTGGATCAACTTTCCGGTCCTGTTCGTCATGATCTGGAGCGGCCTGCTGATCTACTGGGCCTATGATCCTTACAAAATACAAATCGGCGACTGGACGCTCGTGTCGTTCTTTCCCGATGGGTTCTATAAGTTTTTCGGCTTAGCGCGTCGACTGGCTGAGGGCATGGCGTGGCACTTCGTGTTTATGTGGATTTTCACGATCAACGGCCTGCTGTACGTCATCTACACCTTTGTTTCGGGCGAATGGCGGCACTTAGTGCCCGGACGTAACTCATTCCGCGAAGCCATTCAGGTGACGTTGTATGACCTCGGCCTGCGCAAGGAGCAGCCACCGTTTATCAAGTACAACGGCGCGCAGAAGATTGCCTACTTTTCGATTATGCTGATGGGCATTGGCTCAGCGCTGACGGGTTTTGCCATCTACAAACCCACGCAGTTCTGGTGGCTGACGACCGCGCTCGGCGGTTATGAAGCGGCCCGGCTGGAGCATTTTGTTCTAACGGTCGGTTACGTCTTGTTCTTCTTTGTGCACATCGGGCAGGTCATCCGCACGGGCTGGCACAATTTTCAATCCATAATTACCGGCTTTGAGGTCGTTAAACCCAACGATCCACAGCGGCCGGTTCCCAACGAACGGATCCCCGAATCAACAACGCCCGCTCAACCGACTAAACCGGCTTTCTCATGAAATCTGATCAACTCAACGAACCGACACTACCGCAGGACGACGTACCCGAATCGGCCGTGCGCCGGCAGATGCTCAAGTCGTTCGGGTGGTTCACGTTGGCCACGGCCGGGGGCGTCGGCGTGTACGAATGGCTCGCGCACAGCCCAAAATCGCAGGGCATTCGTAAACCGTTTCGGCAGGTGCTGAACGCCAATGAAGCTGTCGCCCGAACGTACTTCAGTAACAACCACTTAGTACCCACGTTTCCGCCCGAACAGGCCGCCCGGCCACCCCGCGTCAACGGCTACGAAGGCCTCAAAACGCCCCTCGCCGACGACTGGAAGCTGCAAATCGACCGCACCGGCGATGCTCCGCTGTTGCTGACGATGGACGACGTTAAGGCGCTACCCAAGCACGAGATAGTGTTTGAGTTCAAGTGTATTGAAGGCTGGAGTCAGAAGCAGCACTGGGGTGGCGCGCGCCTGTCGGACTTCCTGGCGAAGTACAAACTCGGCACCAAGAACGGCGACGCGCCCGACCCGGATAAGCCCGACAATCTGTTTAAACACGTTGGCATGGAAACGCCCGATAAAGGCTACTACGTCGGCCTCGACATGGAAAGCGCCCTGCACCCGCAGACGCTGCTGGCCTATGAAATGAACGGTCAGCCCATCGACGCCCGGCACGGTGCCCCCGTCCGGCTGATTGTACCCCTGAAATACTGCGTCAAGAACCTCAAGCGCATTGGCCGCATCTTCTTCCCCGACGAGCGCCCCCGCGACTTCTGGGCCGAACGCGGGTATGATTATTACGTCGGGTTGTAGAGATTACACCGGATTATTACCAAACAGGAGCCAACACAAACGTCGTGCGGCCGTTCAAAACCGTTACCAATCCGGCACTTCGGAAAACGTCACGTTGTCCCTAACCACCGACGTAAAACCTGGCCAAACCGCCGTGCTGGTTTACGCTCAGCGGACAAGTAGTGGGCAGGTAGTCGGGGCGAAGTGGATGTGAAGGAATAAGCAAGCTCCTAAATCATTTTGTTCCATCATAAGCAACCGTTTATATTGAGACAAATTAGAAAGATTCATAATCAAAAAGGTAGGTCCTCTGAACTTATACCTGTTTTGCCGTCGTCTATTCTCATACGTATTCTATCTTGATTGCTTACAACCCATTCCTCGCCTATGTCAGTCAATTTGCAGACGGTATAAGGTTCCTCGTTAAAACTTGTTTCCTGTGAAAATTCAACCATATTTTTTCTTCTTAATGTTCTGATTGCCACATTAGTTGCTGCCTCTGTATAACCTGCTTTGGTCATATAATCGCTTAATCTATAAACAGATAATGTATCAAGTTCGGTTGGCTGATTCTCAAGAATTATAATTAGAACAGCAATTTCGTGTTGGGTCAATCCTTGCGTTGAAGCCACTGGGGAAACATTCAATTGCTCTATCATCTTTTCAGTTGAAAGAAATGCTGTTGCTTTATCTGTTATACGTTTAGCAAGTTCCACAAAATCGCTGGGAGACTTAGACTTATAAGTGATGATAGCCTTATGCCTTACATCAAAGGGAAATTCCGCATTCCTTTCGTCTGGACAACTGACCATTACAACGTCTTTTCCACAAGCAAATGCATATCCTAATTCATACCATACGTTCGGATTGTTAGTTGTAATTTCTGCAAAGCACAATGTTGAATCTTTTATATTTTTTTCAATATCATCTATCAAAACGCGAGATGAATTATCTTCGTCAACACGGTAAGGTGCTAAGCCTGCTGCCTCTAAAGCAGGTTTAAATGTATCGCGAAATCTTTTATCGTAAGTATCTCTGTCGAAAGGTTGAATTACAAAACATTTTTCCATTTAAGTTATCCTGTTAAGTTGTGGATTGTGC
>CAXUEB010000092.1:0-8468 GCA_964249775.1 uncultured Spirosoma sp. | reverse complement strand
ATTTTATTGCGCTTGTATCAATATTGCGCCGAGCCTGCGCGATACTGTAATTTTCTTGTACCGTCAGCCAAAATTCGGGCGCGGTGTTGGCGAAGCCGGCGGCTAAACGGATTGCCATTTCGGGCGTAACGCTTTGCTTACCATTAATGATAGCAGATAACGTTTTTCGAGTTGTACCTAATCCTTCGGCTACTCCACCGATGGACAGCTTTCACCCGGTTTCTTCGTGCAACCCTCCCAGCGTTTCGCGAATGAGCTCGCCGGGATGTGCAGGGTCAAATAGTGGCATAAAAATCGTTCTAAGCGGACTGTAATCCCGTTCCAGTTGAGCCAAAATGCTGAATCACCGAACGATTAACTTTACGTTCGGCATGCCACACTTCGTAGTTTTTTTGCAGGTTCACCCAAAACTGCGTCGTGTTACCAAACGCTTCTGACAATTTCACCGCAAGTTCTGGACTAATACCCGCCCGCTCGTTGACAATAGCTGAGAGATTCGCTCGAGCAATGCCTAAGCCTTTTGCTACCTCAGTGACCGTCAAACCACGTTCTCGAATGTATTCCTCCCGTAGAATCTCGCCGGGATGCACAGGGGCCAGATTACGTTTCATAATGTATTCTGTTGTTTAGTGATAATCGACGTAATCAACGTCGTGTATGTCTCCACCTTCAAAACGGAAAATGATGCGGTAGTTTGGTGTAACCGTGATTGACCAGAAATCAGCCATATCACCCGTCAGTTTGTGAATGCCCGATCCCATCTGCTGAATATCGCTTACCGACGTCACAGCGTCCAATTGGTCTAAAATCCGGTTGATCTTTCGCAAGTATTGAGCAGGCAACTTTGAGCCGTTACCTGATTCATAGTATTGCTGTAAAGCTTTATGCCGAAAATTTACGACCATGCCACGGTACCATATAACACATCCTATGTAACGTGTAATATTACACAGTACAGTTTAAATGTCAAAATATTCACCGAATTAATTCACAAACTCACCGCCTGCTGCCCGCCTTTCAGCGCCAGCGCCTTGCCTTTCCAACGTAACGTGCCGGTTAGGGTGGCGGGCAACGTAACGCTGCCGGTCAGGCCGCCGGTGGGGGTTTTCTGGAACTGCACGGCGATCTCACCCGCGGGATGGGGCATTCGGCCGTCGACGGTAGTGAGGTCGCCCAAGTACGGTTCGATGCGGACGGAGCGGAAACCGGGTTCGGCGGGGTTGATGCCGCAGGTCGTCGACAGGAATTGGTACAAGGGGGCCGCACTCCAGGCGTGACAGTCCGAACGCGTCGGTTCGGGTTGTTCGGCGAAGGTCGTCAGGCCGAGGGCCAGCATGTCGCGCCAGGGCTTGAGTTGCGGCACGAGTTGATCGCCTAAGCCGGTTTTCTTTAAGGCATCGAACAGGTAAAATTTAAAGTAAAACGTGGCTTGCGTCAGCGAGTCCGGGCCGCCGTTGCGGTCGGTAATCGTTCGCTGCAGTAAGGCGGCTTGCTGCGCGGCCGGAACCGCATCGGTCAGGACAGCGAGGATGTTGGCGTGCTGGCTGAAACTGGTTTTGTCCGGTGTATCGGCCATTAAGCCGCGGCCGGCGTCCCAGCATTGCGCGTACACCGCTTTGTTCAGTCGCCGGGCCAGTGTGCGGTAGTGTTCGGCGCGTTCGTTCAGGCCGAAATGCGCCAGCAGATCGCCCGCCCGGAAGTAGGTGTACGCTTGTTGCAGGGTCAGAATGCTCGAACCGCCGTTGCGCGCGCCGTTCGGAACGCCCCCGGCCACTTCGGCCTTGGCGTTTTTCCAACTGGCCCAGTCCACAAAGTTCCACCATTGCAGCGGGCCGTTTAGTCCGGCTTTGTCGAGTCGTTGCTCGTGCCAGTTTAGGACGCTCTGCACGCCCGGCAGCAGGGATTTGACGAACGCGTCGTCTTGCCGGTGCATCCAGTAATCGTGCACCATGCAAACCCAGAACAGGGAAAACGTCGGAATAACCTGAAAGTCGGCCGAGGGATAGCGGCTCTGCGTCAGGCCGTCGTTGAAGCGGCTATGTTCGTAGTCCAGCAGGGCTTTACGCATCAGTCGGTCGTCGCCCGCCACGTACAGCGAGATCAACGATTGGATACGCGTGTCGCCGGTGTACTGCAACTGTTCGTAGTACGGACAGTCGAAATAATTTTCGCCCGCACAGAGCCGTGCCGTGCGCCAGCCCACGTTCCAGATTTGCCCAAGCGTCGTGTCATTAGACGTAAAGCGGGCTTTTTCTTCAAACGGATAACCCGTGAACTGCCCCACCAGATCATCCAGCGTCAGCGGTTGGTCTTTCGTCTCAACGGTCAGTTGCAGATACCGGTACGTCCGGAACCAGAGCGGTCGAAACGTACGTTTGGCGGCTCCGTCGGCCACGAACTGATCCTCAAATCCGCGTAGCGTCCGGCCGTCGATCTCGTTTCGATTGCCTTTCTGCCGCTTGGCGTCCACTAATGCTTCGGCGTAAGCCAGCGTGACCGTTGCCCCTTTTCCCCCACTAACGGTCAGTTCGGGATAGGCGTTGGTTAGGACGCCGTTGTCTAACAGAAATACGGCTTTCGTATTGGCCGGGACGGTCGTAGGGGCCATACCCCGCAGGAAGTTGGCCGTCATCTGCGCTCCCTCCGTGCGCCGGACGCTCCTCAAACGTTCGGTGCGTTCTTCCATCATTGGAATCGTGCGCGGCACCAGCGCCCAGTTGCCGTCCGTGCCGAGGCCGCGCGGTTTGGTCGGGTAGCCGAACCGCTTCGCCGTCGGCCATGCGCTATCGTCAAAGTTCGGCCCTTCCCAACCCCACGGATACTGAGCCGCATCGACCCGGTCGCCGTCGCCCACGACGATGTACGTTTGCAGCTTGGCATTGTCGTTTCGGACCGGCGAATACGCCGGGTTGTGATAGGCTTTCCAGGTCGCGTCGGTATTGACAATCTTCTCCGCTTCGCCGTCGCCCTGCAGCACAAAACCCGCCTGGTAACTCATCTGCGCAAACGGAGCCGACTCGCCTAAGTGCCACACCTGAGCCGCCAAAACGTTACGTCCCGCCTGAAGGTAAGGAGCCAGATCAATTGTTTCGTAGTTCCAGTTCTGCGTATCACTCCGGGCCGGTCCCATACCCACCGCCCGCCCGTTGACAAACAGGCGGTAGCGGTTGTCGGCCGAAACGTGCACCACAAACCGCGGGGGTTTCTGCGGCAGGTCGATGGCCTTGCGGAAATGATACACGCCGTACTGCTTCGCCGGGGCTGTTGGGTGGAGAATCCAGCGGGCGGGCCAGTACGTGTTGGTCCAGTCAGTAACAGACGTAGAAGGCGTTTGCGCTAACAACTGACTCGCAGTTAGCACAAACAAACCGATCAAACGAATTTTTAGCATGAGATGGGTTGGGTAAACGGTGTAAACAGCTTAGCTCGCAAGCCAATCGCTACCACAACTGAACCGGATACGCGCCGTCGTCGTGCAGCTTTTTCAGGGCCGCCTGAACGGTCGGTTTATCGTCGGGATACGTCACGCCAAACCATTCCGAGCGGCTGCGAAACACCTTGCAGCGGCCCGTATCGGTCTGAATGAGGTTGGTCATGACGGTTGGGATGTAGAACTCAGCCTTCAGCGAGTCGATGTTGGCGATGGCGTAGCTCTCGAATTGCTTTTCGACCAAGGGAAACACGCCCGGCTTGAAGCCCCAAAAGTTCATCGAAACGGGCGTATCGGGTTGTAACGGCGTTACACCGTCGCCTTCTTCATAGACAATCCGGTTGTCTTTCTGGTAGATTTTGGTTCGCTCAATCACGGACGCGAGGTGCCCGTAGGCGTCGACCGCGCAAACGCCCCGCGACACGGAGCCGTTTTCCGACAGGGTATTTTTGACTTCATAGCCCACCAGCGCGTGGAGTTGGTCGTCGGTATCGGTGCGCAGAAAATCGCCGACTAACTGAAAGGCTTCAAGGCCGTAAAAATCGTCGGCGTTGATCACCGCAAAGGGCGTGTGCGTGTGGTCTTTGGCGCACAACATGGCGTGACCCGTTCCCCACGGTTTGGTTCGCCGGACCTCGCCCAGTTCCTCCGGCACGTAGGACGTGAGCGCCTGAATGGCGTAATCAACTTCAATTTTACCGGCCAGTTTGTCTGCAAACACTTCCTCGAAATCGTCGCGCAGTTCTTCCCGGATGATGAACACGACCTTGCCGAAACCCGCGCGAATGGCGTCAAACAGCGAATAATCGATGATCGTCTCGCCGTGTGGCCCGAATTGGTCGAGTTGTTTGATACCACCGTAGCGGCTGCCCATCCCGGCGGCCAAGATTAAAAGAGTTGGTTGCATGGGTCTAATCGTCAGTCAGTATTGGGCGATGGTTGCTGCGCCAAAATTAGGGAAAAGGCCCGCATCCAGTTCGTCAAACTTACAAGGTGCCTGCTTTATCTGGTTCGTCTCCTATTAATAAAACTATTTCTTAACAATATACAAATGCGTATGGTTGTCGTTATAATTGTAAGCCAAACAATAGTTGCTTTAACAAGTAACTTTATTCGCCCACACGAATGCCATTTTACCACACGCTCGGTCAGATTCCGGCCAAACGCCACACGCAGTTTGAGAAACCTAATGGGTCAGGGCTGTACTACGAGCAGCTATTCGGCACGATTGGCTTCGACGGCATGTCGTCGCTGCTCTACCACGTGCACCGTCCGACGATGGTGCGCGCGGTGCTGGACAGCGTAGACATGACGCCGAAGCTGGCCGTCGAGAAAAACATGCTGGCTCGCAAGCTGGTCGGCTTTACCGTCGAACCGGCTGATGACTTTCTGGAAAGCCGCGTACCGCTGTTTGTCAACAACGACTTAATTTTTGGCTTAGCGGCCCCCCGTGAATCGCTCACGAGCTACTTCTACAAAAACGCCGATTCGGACGAGTTGCTGTTTGTGCACCGCGGTTCGGGTACGTTGCGGACGCTGTTCGGCCAGATTCCATTTGGTTACGGTGATTATTTAGTCATTCCGCGCGGGATGATTTACCAGATTCAATTCAATTCGACGGATACGCGTCTGTTATACGTTGAATCGCACTCACCATTCTATACGCCCAAACGCTACCGGAATCACTTTGGGCAGTTGCTCGAACACGCGCCCTTCTGCGAACGTGACATCCGCCGACCGCAGGACCTCGAAACGCACGAGGAGACGGGCGATTTCCTGATTAAAATCAAGAAGCAGGGCGCGCTGCACTCATTGGTGTACGCCAGTCACCCGTTCGACGTAGTCGGTTGGGACGGGTATAATTATCCATACGCCTTCAACATTCAGAATTTTGAGCCGATTACGGGCCGCGTGCATCAGCCGCCCCCGGTGCACCAGACGTTTCAGACTGATACGTTCGTGGTGTGTTCGTTCGTGCCGCGCCTGTACGATTACCATCCGAAGGCGATTCCGGCTCCCTACAACCACTCCAACATCGACTCCGACGAGGTGATTTATTACGTCGACGGCGATTTTATGTCACGCAACGACATTGCACCGGGTCACATCACGCTGCACCCCGGCGGCATCCCACACGGCCCCGCTCCCGGCGCGATGGAGCGTAGCATTGGCAAGCGCGAAACCGTTGAATACGCTGTCATGGTCGATACGTTCCGCCCCCTGATGCTGACCGAGCAGGCCGTGAAATTAGACGATGGCAAGTATTATCAATCGTGGCTGGAGTAGCCGTCGTAGCTCTGGCACTCCTGCCGGAGCAGCCGTTAGGCTAACGTTGTAGCTCAAGCTAAGTAATGTAAAATAAGCCTAACGGCTGCTCCGGCAGGAGTGCCAGAGCTACAAACCAACATCAACAAACAACAACATGGAAACACTCGACCTGTTAGAACCACAAACCGATACGTCGCACCAGCAGGATTTTCTGCCGCTCAACGGCACGGATTACCTCGAACTGTACGTCGGCAACGCCCGGCAGTCGGCGCATTATTTTCAGACGGCGTTCGGCTTTCAGCCGGTGGCCCACGCGGGGCTGTCGACGGGCCTGCGCGACCGCGAATCGTACGTCGTGCAGCAAGGTAAAATTCGGCTCGTGCTAACCTCGCCCCTGCACGGTGAGTCAGCCATTGGGCGGCACCTCGATCAGCACGGCGACGGCGTTCGGGTTGTCGCGCTGTGGGTTGACGATGCGACGCAGGCATTTGGAGAAACCACCAAGCGGGGTGCAAAGCCATTCATGGAGCCAACGCGCGAGGAAGACGCCAGCGGTTACGTCGTGCGGTCGGGGATTCATACGTACGGCGATACGGTGCACGTGTTCGTGGAGCGCAACGACTACGACGGCGTGTTTTTGCCCGGCTACGAACCTTGGAATCCAACGTACCGCCCAACCGATGCGGGGTTGGAATACGTCGATCACATGGTCGGCAACGTCGGCTGGAACGAGATGAACGTTTGGATGCAGTTTTACGCCGATGTGATGGGCTTTCAGCAACTCGTCAGCTTTGACGACAAAGACATTTCGACCGACTACACGGCCCTGATGAGTAAGGTGATGAGCAATGGCAACGGCCGGGTAAAATTTCCCATCAACGAGCCGGCCGAAGGCAAGAAAAAGTCGCAAATCGAAGAGTATTTAGACTTCTACGGCGGGCCGGGTATCCAGCACATCGCCGTTGCGACCGATAACATTGTCGAAACCGTCTTGCTCCTGCGCGACCGGGGTGTCGAGTTCCTGACCGTACCCGACGCGTACTACGACAACTTGGCCGACCGCGTGGGTCAGATTGACGAAGAAATTGCGACGCTGCGCCCGCTGGGTATTTTGGTCGACCGCGACGAGGAAGGCTACCTGCTTCAGATTTTTACGAAGCCCGTCTGCCCGCGCCCGACCCTGTTTTTCGAGATCATCCAGCGCAAAGGTGCCCGTTCGTTCGGAAAAGGCAATTTCAAGGCCCTATTTGAAGCCATTGAGCGGGAACAAGCGCTGCGGGGAACGTTATGATCAAAAAGAGTTAGGAGCGAGAAGATAGGACGGGGCCGCCCGTGCGGTGAAAATGCTGGCGCAAGCCTGCCGGATGGATTGTCACCGTACGGGCGGCCCTGTCCTAACTCCTCAAAAAAGCCATGATTCAAGATTATTCTACATACACCGCCGACGATCAGGCCGTCTGGAAACTGCTGTTCGAGCGGCAGATGGGGCGTCTACCGAGCCGGGCGAGTCAGGCGTACTTAGACGGCATTGTGGCGACGGGCTTCCCGGATGTGCACATTCCCCACTTCGAGCGCGACCTGAACCCGCGGCTACTACCCCTAACGGGTTGGCGCGTAGTGGCCGTGCCGGGGCTAATCGGTAACCGCGAGTTCTTTGAACTCATGGCCGACCGGCAGTTTCCGGCGACGACTTGGCTACGTACCCGCGAGCAGTTGGATTACCTGCCCGAGCCGGATATGTTTCACGATACGTTCGGTCACGTGCCGGTGCTCACCAATCAATCCTTCTGCAATTTTCTGGCTGCGTTGAGCCGCATTGCGCTGCGGTTCGTGGACTATGAAGAAGCCATCGAGATGATCTCGCGGCTGTACTGGTACACGGTCGAATTTGGGTTGATTCGAGAGAAAGAAGGCTTGCGCATCTACGGCGGGGGCATCCTCTCGTCGCCGGGCGAGACGGTCTATAGTCTGGAAAGCGACGTACCAAAGCGGATGCCCTACGACGTAGCGACCTTGCTCCAGACGCCGTACATCATCGACCGCTTTCAGGAACAGTATTTCGTGATTGATTCCTACGAGCAGTTGTTTCACTCGGTAGCTGAGATTGAAGCGCAGTTAAAGAATTTGTTGGTGAGAATAGAGCACAGATAACACGGATCATACAGATTTACACGAATTTTATCCGTGCTAATCCGTATGATCCGCGTTATCCGTCCGGGCCGCCGGTGCGGTTCTATTTCAAACTACCCCAGCATGACTCACCCGGCCGACACCCGTGCGTACTTCTTCAAGATTGACACCACCATCAAGAAAATCCGCAACGCCCTGCAAAAGCAATTCAACGACGCGGGTTTCGACCTGACCGTTGACCAGTGGGTGGTGATTGACCACTTGTTTCGTAATCCCGGCATCAGCCAGAATACGTTGTCGGAGATGACTACCAAAGACGCCCCGACCGTTACGCGCATCATCGACCTGCTCACCCAGAAAGGCCTGACCGACCGGCGCATGACCGACGCCGACCGGCGCAAATTTTTGGTGTACCTGACCGAAGCGGGCGAAGCCAAATACAGCGAAGTGCTGCCCGTCGTTTCGGCCATGCGACGCAAAGGCTGGGGCAGTCTCAGCGACGACGATTACCACCACTTCGTGCGCATCATGGATTCGATTTATCAGAATGTGAGTGAATAAAAGGAGTAAGAGGTGTAGAGGATAAGGGCTGATGCGAACACTTTCCTCTACACCCTACCCCTTCTGCCCCCTACACCTC
>CAXUEB010000091.1:11019-17837 GCA_964249775.1 uncultured Spirosoma sp. | reverse complement strand
ACTATGACGTTGACGGTACGACCTCGGTAGCGCTGGTGTACGGCTTTTTGAAAAATTATTACGACCAGATCGATTATTATATCCCCGACCGCTACAAGGAAGGTTACGGTATTTCGCAGCAGGGCGTTGAGTGGGCGGCCGAAAACGGCTTTACGCTCATCATTGCGCTCGACTGCGGCATTAAATCCATCGAACGCGTGGCCGAAGCGAAAGCGTTGGGCGTCGATTTTATTATCTGCGATCACCACCGCCCCGGTCCCCAACTGCCCGACGCGGTGGCCATTCTGAATCCCAAACGTGATGACTGCGGCTACCCCTGCAAAGACCTGAGCGGCTGTGGCGTAGGCTTTAAACTGCTGCACGCGTTTTGTTTGCACAAAGGCATCAGCTTAGACGTTCTGCTGCCGTACCTTGATTTAGTCGCCGTCAGTATTGCGTCGGACATTGTGCCGATTACCGGTGAGAACCGCGTGATGGCGCATTACGGGTTAAAATATCTTAACGCCCAACCGCGCACGGGTCTCAAAGCGTTAATCAAAGTAGCGGGTTTCAAAAACGAGCTGGACATCACTAATGTCGTGTTCGGATTAGGGCCGCGCATCAACGCGGCCGGACGGGTTCAGCACGCCCGGGCGGCCGTGCAACTGCTCTTAGCCGATTCGGAGCGCGAAGCCGATGATTTTGCGCTGGCCATCAACAAGCACAACAACGACCGCAAACTCTTCGACAGCAGCATGACCGAGCAGGCTCTGGCGATGATTCGGGAAAGCGAAGCCATGACGCAGGCGAAAACGACGGTCTTGTTCGACGCAACCTGGCACAAGGGCGTGATTGGCATCGTGGCCTCGCGGTGCATTGAGCACTTTCATCGCCCGACCATTATCCTGACCCAGTCGCACGACAAAGCGGCCGGGTCGGCGCGGTCGGTGCCGGGGTTCGACGTGTACGAAGCCATCGAAGAATGCGCTGATTTGCTGGAGCAGTACGGCGGGCACACCTTCGCGGCCGGCATGACGATGGCCGTGGACAACGTAGAAGCCTTCCGGCACCGGTTTGAAGAGGTAGTCGCGCGCCGAATTAAAGACGAGGATTTAACGCCGTTGGTCGACGTAGACATGCCGCTGGACTTCAGCGAAATCGACGCCAAGTTTGCCCGCATTTTGAGGCAGATGGGACCGTTCGGGCCGCACAACATGCAGCCGACGTTCGTGACCGAGAACGTGTATTTGGTTAGCGACCCGGTGGTGATGAAAGAAAAGCACTTGAAAATTCAGGTGCGGCAGGCCCGGACGGGTCACACGCTGACGGCCGTTGGCTTCGGCTTCGCGCCCTACGCCGAGCAAATCCGACCGGGCGAGCCGTTCTCGATTTGCTACCAGATTGAGCAAAACACGTACAACGGCAACGTAACGACGCAGTTGATGCTGAAGGACATTCGCTGCTTGTGAGATGAGTCAGGATTACGATCGCACCGGCGCCCCGGAAGGTTATCAAGGAGAATATTGAAGAAATTAGTTTACCGCTGGCGAAGAAGGTGCTTAACCTGCCCGAACCGGCCGGTATGCTTGAGATTCCTGATGACCTGCAATACACGATCGAACGTAAACCTGACTTCCTGAAATTAATAACGGACGCAGATGGCAACGGGTTATACGTATTGCAATTAGAGTTTCAGACGCGCGACGAACCCGACATGCTGTCGCGGATGCTATTCTACGCGGCCCAATTGTACGGGCGGTACAAGTTGCCGGTCAGGCAATACGTTTTCTACATTGGAAGTCGTCCGGCCCGGATGCGTCGAGAGTTGGAGCAGGAAGACTTAAGTTTTCGGTTTCACGTTCGGAACGTGGTCGATGTGCCCTACGGCGATTTTTTAGAAACGGACAAGCCGGAGGAAGTTGTGCTGGCAATTTTAGGGAATTGGGGCAGCGACTCAACGACGGTGGCCATACGGCGCATCTTGTCCATGTTGAAGGCTATGGTTGGCAGCCAGCTAACGTTAGGGCGGTTCTTTCGGCAATTGGAGGTGTTATCAAAACTGCGGAACGTGCAGGATGTAGTTATTAAACAGATTGAAGCTATGGCAATCGTGTATGATTTAGAAACCGACATTCGCTATCTGCAAGGCAAGCAGAAAGGCGCGGAGGAGGCCACGGCATCGGCCCTGATCCTGGGTTTGAAGGAAGGACGTACTGAAGGACGTAATGAAGGGCATCAGGAAGCAAATATCGAACACGTAAAAGGATTGCTTCGGCTGAACGCCCTGACGATAAATCAGATCGCTGCAGCCCTGAATGTTTCCGAAGAATTTGTGTTGACTGTACAGGCTCAGATGAATGACTGAGCGAACCGGATGATTCTTAGAACTGAAAATTTAGTTAAGAAATACGGAGCGCGGTTGGTTAACAACAACGTGTCGTACCAGGTCGCGCAGGGCGAAATCGTCGGGCTGCTCGGACCGAACGGCGCGGGCAAAACGACCTCGTTCTATATGGCCGTGGGCTTGGTGAAGCCCAACAGCGGCAAAGTTTACATTGGCGATACCGCCGTAACGGACCTACCGATGTACAAGCGGGCGCGGTTGGGTCTGGGCTATCTGGCGCAGGAAGCGTCCGTGTTCCGCGACCTTTCGGTGGAAGAAAACGTCTTGGCCGTGCTCGAAATGACGGACCTGCCCAAGAAGCAGCAGCGCGAAAAAGTTGAGGAACTGCTCAATGAGTTCAGCCTGACGCACGTCCGCAAAAACAAAGGCAAGGTCTTGTCTGGGGGCGAACGCCGACGCACCGAGATCGCCCGCGCCCTGGCCGTCGACCCGAAGTTTATTCTCTTGGATGAACCTTTCGCGGGCGTCGACCCGATTGCCGTCGAGGATATCCAAAGCATCGTGGCTAAACTCAAACACAGAAATATCGGCATCCTCATCACCGACCACAACGTCAACGAAACGCTGTCCATCACCGACCGGGCATACCTCTTGTTTGAAGGCAAGATTCTTAAGCAAGGTACCGCCGAAGACTTAGCCAACGACGAGCAGGTCCGGCGCGTATACTTAGGGCAGCATTTCGAGTTAAAGCGGAAGATATGAAGTTTGAGCCTTTCTACGCCAAATACAGCAGGACGGCATTACTGCCTTCAATAACGTAAGCTTCGGCTTTTCGCTGCCACAATGGATAGCAGTATAAGGGCAATTACATTAAACAGGCGGGCCGATGGCCCGCCTGTTTGGTTTGAGCGTACTTTACTACGTTTGATAAATCGTTTAACCGTTCGCACCCCGTTCAGGCTGTTTATTGTGGGGAGGTGTGTATTATTGCAGGCTTACCCAATTCTCCTAACAAACCAACTCTTTCTATCATGCGCAGAACCTGTACAATTCGGGCACTCGGCTGGTTAGCCGGCCTGCTCTTCCTTTCTGGGCACCTGCAGGCGCAGGTCAACACGCACCGAATCGCTTCGGGCAGCGGTACTTTAGCGCAATTCGGGGCGTTTGGCCAGCAGGGAACCATCCCTACGCTGGAGTTGCCCGCCTTAGACGCAACTCGGCTGACCGCCGAAGATCAGCAGTCAGCTAAAAACGGTCGGCCACCGCGAGTATCGGTCCGGCAGGCCGCCGACCTTACGCTCAACACGTCGGGTTTTGTGTTTACGCGCAACGGCTACCAGGTTCGGCAGTACCAGATTCTGTCGCCGGGAGCTGCGGCCCTGAGTGCCAAACTTGACCGGCTCCAACTGGCCGAAGGAGCGCGGTTGTTTCTGTACGATGCTGCGCAAACCATGCTGGTCGGGCCAATTACCAACCAGCAGAATACGACGAACGGCATCTTCAACACGGGCCACGTTACGGGCGACCGGCTGGTTCTCGAACTGCAAGAACCGCTCGCGGTAGCCGGCCAAAGCCAGGTGCATGTGTCGGGTGTTAATAATTTTTACAGCCCAAGGGGTCCGTTTGGTGGCTTACGGCCCGCGGGTGCCTGCGAGAATGACCTCATCTGCTTTCCGGCCTACCAGCCGGAGGGCGATGCCGTCGCGTTGATTCTGGTCGATGCGGGCAGCGAGGGTCAGTTTATTTGCACGGGGGCGACGGTCAACGATGCCCGGCAAAGTTTTCGCTCTTTTTTCCTGACCGCTTTTCACTGCATTGATTTTGACAGCGACCAGATCAACGATCCCAACGAAGCGGCTTCAACCACCAACTGGACGTTTTACTTTAAATACCAGAGTCCAACCTGTACGCCCAGGCAGGACGATAACGTATACGTGACGCTGAACGGGGCAACGTACCGCTCGGGCAGCGCGGCTTCGGACTTTACCCTGCTGGAACTAAACGCGCAGGCTCCGCAGGCCGAAAATGTTTCGTTCCTGGGCTGGGACCGCAGCAGCGCCTTATCCAGCACCGTGTTTGGCATTCACCACCCCAACGGTTCCCTTAAAAAGATTTCGTTCGGTGGGCCAACGACGACCGTTGGCGTGACGTACACGAGTGGCGGTTACATCCCCGGTGCGGGTACCTCATTCCTGCAACTTAGCTGGAACAACGGCGTGACGGAAGGCGGCTCATCCGGCTCTCCGCTGTTCGATGGAACGTCCCGGCGCGTGGTCGGCCAACTACTCGGTGGCTCATCGTTCTGCACGCCCGCGTCGGCGCAGGACGATCCCGACCAGTACGGGCGCTTGTTTACGTCCTGGACGGGGGGGGGCACCAACAGTACCCGCCTGAGCAACTGGCTTGATCCGACCGGCATCAGTGGTAATACAACCAACTTAGCCGTGCCGACCGTCAGTGGCCCAACGGCCTTCACAGGTTCGGGTACCTTTTCGCTAAACACGTTGGACGCGTCAATCGTTACCTGGACGGTTACGGGCGGATCGGGCGTGCTGACGTCTACGTCCGGCTCGGGCAACACGGCGAACCTGACGGCGACCGGTACCGGTTCGGGATTGACCATCAGATTCACGGTTAACGCCGGGCAAAGCTACCCGATCGTGTTCACCAAAACGTTTAATGCCACCGCCACCCCCATCGCGAACAACCCACCCGTGCCGCCCGCCGGTGGCATTGCCGACCAGACGGCCACGGTGGGTACGCCGTTTAGCTTTACGGTACCTGCCTTTACCGATGCCGACGCGGGTCAAACGCTAACCTACACCGCGAGTGGTTTGCCGGCCCTGGGCCTGAGTTTCAATCCGGCTACGCGCGTCATTAGTGGTACACCGTCCACGTCGGGCACTATCGGCGTGACCATCACGGCCAACGATGGCAACGGCGGAACGGCGTCGACCAGTTTTACCATCACCGTTAACGCGGCCGTTGTTGCTCCCCCTGCCAATACGCCCCCCACGGCCCCGACGGTTCCCAGTCTGACGGCCACCGTTGGCGTGGCGTTCAGTTACACGTTGCCGGCCTTTACCGACCCTGACGCGGGTCAGATCCTGTCGTTGTCCGCTACGGGACTGCCCGCTAATGGGTTGAGCTTTAGCGGTGGGGCCATATCGGGTACCCCTTCGGCAACGGGTGTCGTCAGCGTGACGGTGACGGCCAACGATGGCAACGGCGGAACGGCTTCGGTTAGTTTTACCATCACGATCAACCCAGCACCGGTCGTACCGCCAACCAACAACCCGCCCGTTGCGCCCAGTATTCCCAGCCAAACGGCAACGGTCGGCGTAGCGTATTTCCAGAATACGCCTTCGTTTACGGACCCCAACGGTCAGGCTATCGCCGTGCAGGCCTTTAACTTGCCGCCCGGCCTGACGTACACCGGTACAGCCAGCGGCATTATTGCGGGTACACCAACCACGGCCGGCGTTTATTCGGTTTCGCTGGTGGGTACGGATTTAGCCAACGGCACCATTTCGGGTGGCCTGTCGGCGACGGCCGTTTTCACGATCACGGTCAACCCAGTCTCGTCGGGTGGCGCGCTGGCGTTGTTGCAGCCGACCTACAACTGCCAGACGGGGGCGATCACCTTCAACGTCAGTGGGGGCGATGGCACAACCATCACCTACTCGGCGGTGGGCGTGCAGCGGCCCAGCCTGACCAGCAACACCGGCACGGTTGAGGCTGGTCTGCGGGCCGACCCCAAGCCGTTAGTGATTACGGCGACTCAGAGTGGAGTAACCGTCAGCTATACCTTTGACTTTGCTGCCTACTGCGCCGGCACTACGCCGACCCCGACGAACCTGCCACCGGTGGTCGTTACACCCCTGACCAACCAAACGGCTACCCAGGGCACGTTCTTTAGCTACAGCGTTCCGGCTGGTACGTTCTCCGACCCCGACGGTGATCCGCTGAACTACGCAGCCAGCGGTTTGCCCGCGGGTTTAAGTTTGTCGGGGGCCACCATCAGCGGCACCCCTTCGGCAACGGGCGTTTCGACGGTGACCATTACGGCCCTCGACGGCCGGGGCGGCTCGGTAGCAACCACCTTTGTCCTGACGGTGCTGCCCAGCGCGGGAACTCCGCCCGTGGGTGGCGGAACGCTGGCGTTGTTGCAGCCGACCTACAACTGCCAGACGGGGGCGATCACCTTCAACGTCAGTGGGGGCGATGGCACAACCATCACCTACTCGGCGGTGGGCGTGCAGCGGCCCAGCCTGACCAGCAACACCGGCACGGTTGAGGCTGGTCTGCGGGCCGACCCCAAGCCGTTAGTGATTACGGCGACTCAGAGTGGAGTAACCGTCAGCTATACCTTTGACTTTGCTGCCTACTGCGCCGGCACCACGCCAACGCCAACCCCCACCCCGCCACCGACTGGCGGAACGCTGGCGTTGTTGCAGCCGACCTACAACTGCCAGACGGGGGCGATCACCTTCAA
>CAXUEB010000091.1:5485-10919 GCA_964249775.1 uncultured Spirosoma sp. | reverse complement strand
CCGACCCCAAGCCGTTAGTGATTACGGCGACTCAGAGTGGAGTAACCGTCAGCTACACCTTCGACTTTGCCGCGTACTGCACCAGCAGCAGTGCCCGCAAAGGCGCGGACGGTAAGCCTGAGACCCCTCTGACCGTAACGGTGTTAGGTAATCCCACAACCGACCGGACCGTACAAATCTACGTTCGGGGAGCCGCGGGCGAGCGGTTGCAGTTGCGCGTCAACGACCCACGGGGCGGATTGCTGGACGAGCAAGCCATCGAGCAAGCCACCGCCGATCAGCCGGCCACGGTGCACTTGGGCCGGTCGGCCGGGGTTTACCTGCTGCGCGTCAACACGGCAAACCAGCAGGTAATCACGAAGATCGTTCGGCAGTAGTAGGTTGACGATCAGTACAAAAAAGGCTTCCGCACCGTGCGGAAGCCTTTTTTGTGCCCGTTTGGCGAATGAGCTATCCCAACACCTCCCGCAGGACAGGCAGTGATTTGACTTCACCAAGGGTGTCGATGTGGATTTGATAGTACGCCACCAAGGCGTCTAACAGTTCGTTGCGCGACGCACGGGCCAGTTTGAGGGGCGTACCAATGGGCTGACGAAGCATGGTGTTGAGGGCCGTTTCCATTTCGTCGTCGGGCAGGAAGGGATACGAATGCTCGCGGAGCTGCGCTTCAAATTCGCGGGCGCTCTCGGGTCCGAAGCCCAGAAAGAACGACAATTTAAGCAGAAAGGCGAGGTGAAAATTCTCGTAATTCTGCCGGGCATTTTCCAGAAACAGCACGGCGTCGACCAGAAACCGGAATAGAATTGGGCTGCTGGCTTCTTCTTTGAGGACTTTATTGAGCATTTCCGTTACGAACAAGGCAATGGTCGACTTGGCCACTTCGAACGGCAGGCTTTGGAACGGATGATTCGTTTTCACTTCCGAGAGCCGGTGCAGATCGCGGTCGTTTTTGTAGTATACGACCATCTCTAAGAGCGTCAGCGGCTGGAACAAGGCAATGCGGTTGTTTTTGCTTTTGGCCGACCGGACGCCGTTGACGATGTAGCTCTGAAGACCAAACTCTTCGGTGTACACACGGGCGATAATCGACGTTTCGCGGTAACGGAGGTAGCTAAGGGCGATGCCCTGCGTTTTTTGCAACATACGGGTGGAACCCTTGATCGCTCAACACGCTGCTAAGGTCACGGGCTGACTAAGATAACGGTTTACGCGGGGAAAAGTCGGCTATTTGCGTTATTATTGACCCAAAACTAAGCCGCCCATGAAACTTTACCGAACGCGATCCGGCATCGTCGTTGAGCACGAAGACCAGTTTTACGTGTCGCTGTCCGACGACTGGGATGCCTTGGTCAACCGCGATGATTTGCACCCGTTTTTGCGGCAGCGATTGAAGACGCCGAGCCTTCCGACGAATACCGCGAGTGGACGCAAACGCAATTACTGGCTCCCATTGGTCGGCAGGAAGTGTGGGCGGCTGGCGTCACCTACCTGCGCAGCCGCGACGCCCGCATGGACGAATCCAAAAAGGCGGGCGGTGAAACCGGCGGGGCGTCCGCCTTTTACGACCGCGTGTACGACGCCGAACGGCCCGAGATTTTCTTTAAAGCCACCGCCGAGCGCGTTGTGGGGCCGGGCGCGGCCGTCCGCATTCGGCAGGACTCAACTTGGAACGTACCGGAGCCGGAACTAACGCTGTTCGTGACGTCGTCGGGCCGGATCGTTGGCTACACCGTCGGCAATGACATGAGTTCGCGGAGCATCGAAGGCGAAAATCCGCTGTATCTGCCCCAGGCCAAGACCTACGACGGCAGCGCGGCCCTCGGTCCGTGCTTGTACGTGCCCGAAGCGCCCCTCGCGCCCGACACGCAGATCCGCTTAGCGATTATTCGCGAGTACCAGGCCGCGTTCACGGGTCAAATCGCCATTAATCAGATGAAACGGCAGCACGACGAACTCGTCTCGTTCCTGTTCCGTGCGTGTTCGTTTCCCAACGGCTGCTACCTGATGACCGGCACCGGCATCGTCCCACCCGACAACTTTACGCTCCGCGCCGACGACGAAATCAGCATTACCATCGACGGCATCGGAACGCTGACGAACGTGGTTGCGTAGGTCAGGTTTTTCGTATTTTTGAATCTGAACCGCTTCATGTTATGATTACAGACCTTTCGCAGCTCGACCCAAATGGTACGTATACGTACGCGGACTATTTGAGATGGCAGTTTGAGCAAAGCGTCGAATTAATTCGGGGGAAGCTATACGACATGTCACCTGCGCCCCGCTCGAAGCATCAGCGGGTAGCCATGCGATTGTCCGGCGAGTTATACACCAGCTTTCGGAATCATGCTTGCGAAGTATACCCGGCTCCTTTCGACGTGCGCTTGCCTAATTCAGAATATGAACCGGGGTTTAACAACAAGATTCATACAGTGGTGCAACCCGACATCAGCGTTATTTGCGACCCGGCTAAAATTGACGAATTTGGTTGCGTTGGCCCGCCCGACTGGATCATCGAGATTACGTCGCCCTCAACCCACAAAAAAGATTTTAACGAAAAGTTTGATCTTTATGAAGCCGCTGGCGTACGCGAGTACTGGATTGCCGTACCCAAGAGCCAGGAGATGTACGTTTATTTTTTGGAAAACGACCGTTATCTCGAACGAGACGTATACGAACAGGGAGCCACGGCAACCTCGTCGCTTTTTCCAGAACTAACGCTCGACCTCGACTGGGTGTTTGGTTGATGCTTCACGTTACCACCCGAATGCCCGCTTTTACGGCCGCTACTTTCGCCCGTAGCCGTTCTCCGTCCGCGTCTATCACCGTGACGTGACCCATTTTGCGGAAGGGTTTGGTCAGGGCTTTGCCGTAAAAGAACGGAAATACACCCGGCATGGCCAGAAGTGTTTCCAGCCCTTCGTACACGGCCGGGCCGGTGTGGTTCTCTTCGCCGAGCAGGTTCACCATCGCGGCCGGTTGGTAGGCGGTCGTGTCGCCAAGTGGGTAGTTAAGAATAGCCCGCCAATGCTGCTCGAACTGCGACGTAACGTTGGCCCGAATCGTGTGGTGACCGCTGTTGTGGGGGCGCGGGGCAACTTCGTTGATGAGCACTTGCCCCTGTTTGTCCAGAAATAATTCGACGGCCAGCAAACCCACAATGCCGAACGCATCGGCCGTTCGGCGGGCGATGTCCTGCGCCCGTTGGTTCACATCGTCCGAGATATTGGCGGGGGCGAAGAGGTACTCGACCAAGTTCAGTTCGGGGTGAAACACCATTTCGACCGTCGGAAAGGTTTGCACCTTGCCCCGTTCGTTGCGGGCTACGATGACGGCCAGCTCTTTCTCAAAATCAACAGCCTTTTCCAGTACGCCCGGCGCGTCGAATGCCTTGTCGACGTCGTTGATGGTCGCGATGCGCTGAACGCCCCGGCCGTCGTAACCGTCGCGACCAAGTTTATGGAAGGCGGGGAGAAAATGGGCGTCAACCCGCGCTACGTCGGCGCGGTTTTCGGTCAGCACGAAGTCGGCCGTGGGTAGGTCGTGGTCGCGGTAGAACTGCTTCTGGAGCCGTTTATCCTGAATCAGGCGGATCACCGACGGCTGCGGAAACACCCGCTTGCCCGCCCGTTCGAGGGCTTCCAGCGCGTCGACGTTGACCCGCTCGATTTCGATGGTCAGCACGTCGACGGCCTGCCCAAACTGGTAAACCGTATCGTAGTCCGTGAGAGCACCGGGCGTAAACTGCGCGCACAGGTGCCGGCAGGGCGCTTCGGCGTCGGGGTCGAGCACGTGGACGCGAAGGTTCCAGTCGATAGCGGCTTGCAGCAGCATCAGCCCGAGCTGCCCCCCGCCGAGAATGCCAATGGTCGGTGTCAAGAGAGTAAAAGAGCAACAGAGTGAAAGAAGGGGCAAAATTAGCCTTTCGCTCTTTCACTCTGTTGCTCTTTTTTCTAATCCCGCCGGGAAATATCCGACCCGCCGGATTCACTTTTGGCGAGCACCTTGGCCCGGCCGGAGTAATAAATATCGGAGCCGCCCGACGCTTTGAGGCTCATTTCGCGCGTGGCGTTGACGTACACGTCCGAGCCGCCCGACGAGTTGGCATTGCACACGTCGACGGTCAGGTCGCGGGCGTCGAGGTCGGAGCCGCCCGATCCCTCGGCGTTAAGCATCCGGGCCGATCCTTCGAGCTTCAGGTCGGCCCCACCCGAGGCCGATGCGTTTAGTTCGTCGGCTTTCAAGGCCAGTTTAACGTCGGAGCCGCCCGACGCTTCCACGTTCAGGTCGCCGAACGACAGCGTACCCTTCCCCAGCACGTCGGAGCCGCCCCCGGCGCTCAGACTGCGCAGTTGCCGGAACGTCACGTAGGCTTTAACGTAGCGGTCGCGCCCAAAATTGAAGCCCCAGTTCATACCGCCCTGCCGGTCGATGTACAGCTTCAACACCCCGTTGCGAACGTCTGATCGTACGTCTTCTTCGTCAACGCCCCGCACGTCGAACGTTAGCTTTTCCGAATTACCCTGCGTCAGGTACACGTCGATGCCGCTGTTGACGCTCAGGCCCGTGAAGCCGGAAACGGGTCGATCTTTTTTCCAGGTATCGTCGGCCGTCAGCAGGCCCGACGCCGTAAAGAGAATTGATAGGGCTATTGATTTCATGCCAGGAAAGGAGTTGGTTTACGTGAAGATGGGAAAATAGGCCGGTTCGTTGCATAGATTGCCAAAAATCTGTCCGATTTTGAGTGGATGCTTGTCCGGGAACGGACGTTACGTCGAGACAAGCTAATCGTAAAAGATTGATTTACAGTACGAATGATAGGTTGGCACGGCGCTTGACCAATCCGGAAAGACAAGAGTATGCTTAATAGGTTTGCTGTATGATTCAACTCCACGACGTTTCTAAATTTTACCCCGCCGGGTTTGGCCGGGTGTACGTGCTACGCACCATCAACGTAACCATTGCCGAAGGCGAGTTTGTGTCCATCATGGGACCGTCGGGGTCGGGTAAGAGCACGTTGCTGCACATTCTCGGTTTGCTCGAAGAACCCTCCGAAGGGCAATACTTGCTCGACGGTCGGCCCGTGCAAAAACTAAGCGAAAAGCAGCGTACCGAACTCCACCGGACGCAAATTGGCTTCGTGTTTCAGGCCTACCACTTGATCGACGAACTGACGGTGTACGAAAACATCGAAACGCCCCTACTGTACAAGGGACTGAGCGGCTCGGAGCGCAAAAGCCGCGTGGCCGAACTGCTCGACCGGTTCAACATGGTGGCCAAAAAAGACTTATTCCCCGCCCAATTGTCGGGTGGGCAGCAGCAGTTGGTGGGCGTTGCGCGGGCGTTGGCGGCCCAGCCGCGGGTGATTTTCGCCGACGAGCCGACCGGCAACCTGCACTCCGACCAGGCCCGCGACATTATGGAACTGTTCCGCGAA
>CAXUEB010000091.1:1423-5475 GCA_964249775.1 uncultured Spirosoma sp. | reverse complement strand
CCCAATACGGTTCGCGCATTCTGCGGTTAAAGGACGGATGGCTGGAAACGGAAACCGTTGAACACGGATTGAACCGATAAGACAGATTTTTCACGGATCGGCTTTTCCGGTATGATCCGTGAAAATCCGTTCAATCCGCATCATCCGTATTCCACTCATTTCGCCAAACACTTGAATACCGGCGCTGTTGGCCGCCAACACGGTGTCCGCATCGTCTAAAACGGCGGGCCGAAACAGCCCCTCCTGCGCGTCGGGAAAGGCGCGCAGGAGTTGCCGCCGGGCAATACCCTCGACGCAGCCGGTTTGGAGCGAGGGCGTGAACAGCGTTCCGTCCCGGAACCAGAACAGGTTCGACGCCACGCACTCGGCTACGTGACCGAACGGGTCGAGCAGCACAACGTCGTCGAAGCCGTTTTCCTGTTTATAGATACCGGCCAAGACATACGGTAACGAATTAAGCGTTTTAACCGCTGATACCGGAGAAGGCGTTACGCGAAACTGGTCGTAAATGCCTATTTTTGTCTTTTGAGTAATGGCAAACGGGTGGTCGGACCGCGTTGTAACCAGCCAATTGGCCGCGTTAGTGGTGGGTGTATACAACCCACCGGTTTGCCGCCAGACTTGCACCTTCACGCGGGCCGGTTGGTCGTGCAGGCCATTCGCCCGGAGGAGTTGCCGAATGAGTTGAGAAGCTGCTTCGGCGGAAAAGGCATCCGGCGGATGCAGGTGCAACGCCGTCATGCCGGCCGTCAGGCGGTCGAAGTGGTCGGGCCAGAACCACAGCCGGTCGGCTTCGTAGCGGATGGTTTCAAACAAGCCGTCGCCGTACTGAAACGCCCGGTCGTTGGATTGAATCCGGAAGCTGTCTTTCGCGAGTATATCCGAATTATAAGCCAGAAACATGCCAAGATTGCGCCGTTTATCCCAAAACGGTAGCCAGGCTAAAGGTAAGGTTGTAACATTGAATCATCAAACCAATACGGCTATGCGAGTGGCGTGGAAACAAGTAAAGGCAGTGATCGCCTTGGGTTTAACGGCGGGCCTGTCGGTAGCGCACGCCCAAAACACCGGTACGCCGGCCGCCGGGCCGCCCGGAGCCGTGTCGCCGGCCAATCGAACGACGGTTTCGACGCGGCTGAACCTACAACAATGCATCGAGATTGCCCTTCAGAATAACCTTCAGGTTCGCCAGGGGCAACTGACGGTCGCCAACAGTGATTTACAGCTACGACAGGCCCGGTTGAATCGATTGCCATCGGCTATTTTTCAGGCAAATCAGTCGTTGAACGGTGGCCGTAGCGTTAACCCGCAGGATAACACGTTCGTCATACAGACGATTAATGCCAGTAACTACCAACTTAATACGTCCGTAACGCTGTACAACGGTATGGTGCTACAAAATACCGTTAAACAAAATGAATTAGCCTTACAGGCCGGTCAGCAGGAGTTGACGGCGACGAACAACACCGTGGCGTTGACGGTGGCGCAAAACTACCTGAACGTGTTGACGGGTACGGAACAGTTGGCGGTGGCGCAACGGCAGGCCGACGTGACGCGAGCGCAACTCGACCGAACGCAACGGTTGGTCAACGCGGGTTCGGTGCCCGAAGCCAACCTGTTCGAGCTTCGGGCTACGCTGGCCAGCAATGAATTAGACATTGTCAACGCGCAAAACACGCTTGATTTGGCTAAAGTTGCCTTACTCCAGTCTATGAACGTGCCGATCAATCAGGATTTCAGCGTGGAGCCGGTTAACGTGCCTGATCCAAATCTGAATCCATACGAGACGAGTGTGCAGCAGCTTTTCGACGTGGCTTCGACCAGCCTACCCGAAATAAAGGGAGCCGATTTGCGGGTCAAGAGTGCTAATTTAGGGGTGCAGGTGGCAAAGGGTGGTTTGTACCCGACGTTAACCCTGAACGGAAATTTGAATACAATTTATTCCAGTGCCGCCAGTGTAGCCGTTCTAAATGGGAATAGGCAAACGACGATTGGCTTCATTACCGATCCAGCTACGGGTACGCAGGTTCCAATCAGCGGGTCCGTACCTGATTATGGCCGTGCTGGTATTTCCTACGGCAATCAATTAAACAACAACTTTAGCCAGTCACTTTCGCTGTTTTTACGGGTGCCTATCTTTCAGGCTAACCTGTCGCGAAATCGAATCACGACGGCCCGCATTCAGCAGCAGAACGCTCAACTCAACGCGCAGAATACCCGGTTGACCTTGCGGCAGCAGATTGAAACGGCTTACCCCAACATGCGGGCCGGGGCTAATCGTTACCGGGCTACGCTGGCGCAGGTGGCGTCGTTGGAGCGGGCCTTTCAGGTGGCCGAAAGCCGGTTGAACGCCGGAGCGATCAATGCGTTCGATTATGGCATCGCCAAAACCAACCTCGACCGCGCCCGCGCCAGTTTAGTACAGGCAAAATATGATTACGTGTTCCGCACTAAAATTCTGGATTTTTACCAGAATAAACCGCTCGGCTTTTAACGAAGATAGGGGCTAAATGGCCGAACGAGCGTAACTTTGCGATAGAATCTCCAACTTCTCCCACGGATTCATTTGTACACACATCATGAAACGATCGAACCGCATCTGGTGGCTATTGGGTGGATTGATTGTCCTGCTGGTGGGTGGCTTGGTGGCCGCCAAACAGTCGGGCATCATCGGCAAGCCAAAAGCTACCGAAGTTGATTTTGCGACCGTCAAGCGCCTTGACATCACCGAGCGCGTCAGCGCGTCGGGGCGGGTGCAGCCGCAGGTGGAAGTAAAAATTAGCCCCGACGTATCGGGTGAAATCATTGGTTTGTACGTCAACGAAGGCGACCCCGTCAAGGCGGGACAGTTGCTGGTGCGCATTCGCCCGGATAACTACGAGTCCTTACTGTCGCGGGCGCAGGCTACGGTCAACCAAAGCCGGGCGCAGTTGGAGCAGTCGAAAGCCACCGTGTCGCAATCCGATGCGCGGCTGATTCGCGCCAAAGCCGATTACGACCGAAATCGCAAACTACTGAACGATAAAGTCATTTCGTCGGCCGACTTCGAGACCAGCGAAGCCAACTACAACGTGGCCCGGCAGGAGGTTGAAGCCGCCCGCGCCAACGTCCGGGCCGCGCAATTCAGCATTCAGAGTGCCCAGGCCGGGTTGCGCGACGCCAGCGAAAACCTGCGCAAAACAACCATCTACGCCCCCGTTAATGGCACCGTCTCGAAGCTAAACATTGAGTTGGGCGAGCGTGTCGTGGGTACGTCGCAGATGGCCGGTACGGAAATTATGCGGATTGCCAACTTGCAAAATATGGAAGTGCGCGTCAACGTCAACGAGAACGACATTGTCCGGGCCAACCTCGGCGACACGGCCGATATCGAAGTTGATTCGTACACGACGGCCGGGCGTAAGTTTAAGGGCGTGGTGTACGAAATTGCCAATACGGCCAACGGCCTGACGAGTTCGTCGGGCGCGGCCGCGGCTGCTTTGTCGACCGACGCCGTGACGGAGTTTGAGGTAAAAATCAAGATTCTTAATAATTCGTACTCTGACTTACTGGCGCAGAAAGGTAAGCGGGGTTATCCGTTTAAACCGGGCATGACGGCGTCGGTTGAGATCATCACCGACCGCAAGCCGAATGTGTTGGCCGTGCCGATTGCGTCCGTCACCACGCGCGGAGCCGAAACCGAAACGGTTGACGTGAATGACAAGCCGAGTGGTACGGTCATTGAACAACCCGCGGGCGCACCGGAAAAAAAGCAGGCCGTGAAGGAGATTGTGTTTGTCAACGTGGGTGGCAAAGCCACGCAGCGCGAGGTGAAAACGGGCATCAGCGACTTTGAAAACATTGAAGTGGTATCCGGTCTGAAACCGGGCGAACAAATTATTTCGGGGCCGTTCATCGCCGTCTCGAAGCGGCTCAAAGAAGGCGAACTCGTTGCTAAGCGCGACCCGGACAAGGCAAAGAAAAAGGAAGAGCCCGACGAGGAAGAGTAAAGAAGCGATACGTCAAACCGAACGCCCGGCAATCCGCCGGGCGTTTTTGTTAGGCGTCCTGAC
>CAXUEB010000091.1:0-1413 GCA_964249775.1 uncultured Spirosoma sp. | reverse complement strand
AAGTAAGCCAGCAACGCCAGGATCAGACCCAGCGCGACCCAGATCAGCCAACGGGGCAGAGCCAGCCCCCAGGGGTCGCCCCCGGCCGAGTTGATCGGGCGGATGTTCGTTACGCGGATAAGCTCCGAATTGGCGTTGACAGGCGGGCGAAAATCAGCAAAATCATACCGGGGAGCCGGAACATTATCCGCTGAAAACCGGAGTTGATACGGTTCGTTAGGTTTCAGATTCGCGGTGAGAAACGAGCGGACCTGAACGCCCTGTACGCTACGAAGCGTTAGTGGTGGGCTGTCGCCGTTGTCAATCACTACGTACAGTTCGCGGGCGTTCAAACCGCCGGGTAGGTAGATGGGAACGCTGTCGAGGTGGGAAATCGTAAGCGCCTGGATAACGTCGAAATAGCGTTCCGGGCGGGCCATGCGCGGCTGGCCACGCCGGTGTTTCCAAACGCGGAACTGACCAACAACGGCGTTGCGTACAAATCGACCTTCCGTCAGAAAATCAAGCTTAACACCATCAAACCGGGTCGGTAGCGACCGGCTGATTCGGACGTAGGTTTTGTGGTCGCTGCTGTCGCGTTGTCCGAACGTGACGTTGTCGATGGTCGTGTATGCCCCTGGTACGGCCGTCGTTGAGTCATAGCCTACCCGTAAAATGTTTAGCGGTTCGGATAAAGAATCGCTGATTGTCAAGCGGTAATATTCATAATCGCTGGTAGGCATGTCGATGCGCAAACCAGCCGTCGTTTGGGTGGTTGCCGATGTCGGGCGGAGCGGGAACGTTCCCCGTAGGGCATACCAGTGCTGCCCATCGGCGCTGCCACTAAGCTGAGCCGTTTTATGAACGTCGGCATTTTTAACCGCTACCGTCATGGATCGAAGCCGCCCCCGATTCCGATTGCGCAGCACTAAGGTTGTGCTTTTCCCAGAGTTGACGGTTTGGCTGCTAATCTCGAAGTCGACTAAACGCACCAACTGATCCGGTTCCTGACGGGTGAGCCGGTACGGTATTTCGCGCTGCGCCCCGTCGTAAAGTCGCACGTCGGTTAGATCAGCGTTCAGCCGGCCTACTACGTCGGGCGGCAGTACGATGCGCTGGTAGCCCGACTGCCTAACTGGCCCCACGTCGGCCTGCATCCGAAACGACTGCGTTCGGGCGAGCGTCGTGGTCAGCAAACTAATCAGAATCAGCGCCAGGCGTTTAATCATGGCTCGGTGGGTGAAGGTAGGTCGTTGACCAGAATCAATTTCTTGATTCGCTGGTACATAAACGAAATAATCAGCAGCAGAATGCCGAGCGAGAGGAAAACAATTGTTTTGGAAATCGTGTCGAGGTCGGCGATGTCGTAGAAGAAAAGTTTGAGAAGCGTCAGCGTGAACAAAACAATTGCGCCGACGCGAAGATGTTTTTTTC
>CAXUEB010000090.1:16700-18010 GCA_964249775.1 uncultured Spirosoma sp. | reverse complement strand
GGTAGACGAATACGGTTACGTCGAAGACGGAAAGGTATTTTTGAAAGGCTACCTGGATTACCCTGACCGCCAGATCGGCGAAGTCAAACGCACCGAGCAGGAAGCGCTCGATTACTTCAAGAATCGCTTCGTCATTGCCGAAAACAAAGTTAGTCAGTTAGAGCAAGACATTGAACAGGCGCAAAATAAAGGTTCGTACCTGACCAAGCTGGTACAGCTTCGCAAAAAACTGCTGGGCTTTGATGCGCTCGGCGACTTTCCTCCGCTGCTCGACCGATTGGACGCTCAGGAAGCGATTCTGAGCGGATTGATTACTGTCAATCAGCTTAAAAATCTGGAAATCAAGCGCGCCCTGATTGGCGAAGCCGAAGCCATTGTTGAGAGTACGGACTGGCGAACGACGGCCGATGCGCTTCAGGAAATTAAAACCAAGTGGATTAAAACCGGACCAGTCGATAAAGCCGTTGAGGCCGAGGTAGAAGGGCGTTTTCAAGCCTTGCTGGACGGCTTTTTCCAGCGCCGACGCGAGTTCTTCAACGAGCAGAACAAGGTTATTCAGGAGCGCTTAGACAAGTACGACGAGCTGATCCGGCTGGCGTTCCGCGCCAATCGGTTGGGGGATCTGGACGCGGCCTTTCAGGAAGTGCGCCGGCTCAACAACGCCTGGAAGCAAGTGGGCGAAGTGCCTATCAAGAAAAGCGGCAAACTGTATAAATCGTTTAAAAAGGCGACGACGGCCTTTTACGCCAAATACAACGAAGCCAAGGGCATCGTTATCGTACCCAAGATTGACCCGCGCGTTGAGCAACAAATGAAAATGGCCGACGAAGCCGAATCGCTGGCTAAACAGGCCGACATTTTCGCGGCTGCCGAGCGGGCCAAGGTCTTGCTCAATAGCTGGAAAGAGATTCGGGTGCCGTTCAAGATGCAGGATAAAGCCGTTAACGAACGCTTCCGGGCGGCTTGCGACAAGATTTTTGAACTCAGCTACCTCGGGCGGGTTCTGGCCCGCAAGTATCCGGCCTTTGAACTTAAAAGCCAGTCGGAGCAGATTCGGACGAAAATTCGCGAGATGGAATACCTCGTCAAGCGTGAGAAGAGCGATCTTCAGTTTGCCCTCCAGGATGCCGACGGCCTCGATCCCAACAACGACGCTGACAAGCAAGTGCTCAACAAAATCAACACCCAGAAGCGCAAAATCGCGATGAAAGAAACCATTCTGCGCGAGTTCCAAAAGCAATTAGAAACGGTCGGGTATTGATTTTCCAGAGCGGGCGACTACGCGTCCCGAAATTAATTCCGGGACGCGT
>CAXUEB010000090.1:8799-16690 GCA_964249775.1 uncultured Spirosoma sp. | reverse complement strand
GTGCCCCAGCTAATTACCGGGGCACGTTTCGTTTGGACGTTTTGTTAGTGAGATATGGAAGCGAACGTACTATTTGATGTCCAGACCGACGCCGAGTTCCGGGCCTTGATTCCGCTCAACAAATTTGTGCGGCTTGACTACTTCACCGATCTGCGCGAATTTATTCGCACGGACGCGCTAACGAAAGCCATTATCAACCTTGATGGCGTCGAACACCTCGAATTAGCCACCGGCGAGCAGATTCCGCTGGACCGCGTCATTCGCATTGATGGTCACTTGTCGCCCCGCTATCCGGGCTACGACGACTATTCGTGTAGCTGTTAATTGATGAAGTCAAACCCGCAGTACGGCACCAGAACGGACGGCACGCGGATGCCGTCCGGCGTTTGATTATTTTCCAGAATCGACGCCAGGATGCGCGGCAGGGCCAATGCTGAGCCGTTCAGCGTGTGGAGCAATTGCGTCTTGCCTTCTACCTTCGAGCGGAGCTTGAGCCGATTCGCCTGGTACGTTTCAAAGTTTGAGACTGAGCTAACCTCCAGCCAACGGCCCTGTGCCGCCGACCACACTTCCATGTCGTAGGTCAACGCCGACGTAAAACCCATGTCGCCCCCGCAGAGCCGCAGGACGCGGTAAGGCAGTTCCAGCTTTTGCAGCAGCGACTGTACGTACTGACTCATTTCTTCCAGGGCGGCATACGAGTTCTCGGGCTTTTCAATGCGAACAATCTCGACCTTATCGAATTGATGCAGCCGGTTCAGCCCTCGGACGTGCGCGCCCCACGAACCGGCTTCGCGCCGAAAGCAGGGCGTGTAGCCAACGTTTTTGATCGGCAACTGCCCTTCGGGCACGATGACATCGCGGTACAAGTTCGTGATGGGCACTTCGGCGGTTGGAATCAGGTACAGCTTCTCTTCAGTGACGTAGTACATCTGCCCTTCCTTGTCGGGTAGCTGCCCCGTTCCGAACCCCGACTCTTCGTTAATCACAATCGGCGGTTGAACTTCTGTGAACCCCGCGTTAAGCGCTTCGTCTAAGAAAAAGTTGATCATCGCCCGCTGAATCCGCGCGCCTTTGCCTTTGTACACTGGAAACCCCGCCCCCGATATCTTGACGCCCAGTTCAAAGTCGATGATCGGTCCGCCGTCGCGGTCGTACTTCTTTATCAACTCCCAATGGGGTTGCGCACCAGCGTGAAGCGTCGGCTTTTCGCCGTGTTCCAGCACGACTTCGTTATCCTCAGCGGTGCGGCCTTCGGGAACGCTGCTGTGGGGTAGGTTTGGGATCGTGACCAGTGCGTCCTGCAATTGTTGCTCCGTCGAACGAAGCGTGTCTTCGAGATTTTTAGAGCGGTTCTTTAAATCAGCGGTTTCGGTTTTAGCGGCTTCGGCGGCTGCTTTATCCCCCGACTTCATCAACGCACCGATTTCCTTTGCTTTTGCGTTCGACTGCGCCAGCGTGTCATCTAACTCTTTTTGAGTATCGCGCCGTTGCTGATCGAGCGTCAGTACCTGCTCAACGACGGCTTCGGCATTGGCAAAGTAGCGTTTACGTAAACCCGCCAGCACGGTTTCTTTATTCTCGCGGATGAAGTTGGGTTGCAGCATTAGGTTACGTTAATTAGACGTTTGATAACGTCGATAAATTTCTCAGTTCAGGCAGTAGAGGTAGTACATCGTCGGCGGTGAAAACGGCAAAATCTTCGTAATCGCTGTCGTTACGTTCGTTAAACAGATGAGCATAAAATTTGCCTGTTTTAATAAAGTGTAATTCCAGCATTGCTTTAGCGCCGGAGTGAGCTTTAGCTTTTATATCGTTATGATACAGCAAAGCCGATACGGCGTGAAAAGCAGCGTAATAAAGTCGGTTGATGGCAACATCCCAATCTTCGGAAGCAATCAATGATTCAACTGCTTTTAAGTCTTTCCTCGATTTAAGTAATCGAAATGAAACAACCTCCTCTTTGGTTTTGCTCATACGGTAATACCATCCTCCCGAATATTCTGATGTAAGTCAGTCACCGCTAAATCTTTCCAAACGGCTCTATTCTGGATAATCGTGCTTATCATCCGTTCGCTGTCAAGTTCTAAATCATACAAATGGTCGCGTAGCCGACGTTTAAAGACCCGGTCTACCAGCTCATCGGTCAGAACCAAAAAATTCCAGTCCGAGTCCTCGCGCGGGGCGACGCGCGCGCATGAACCGAACAAACATACTTCGGCTTCTGGATCTGTTTCGAGAACGGACCGTTTCACTTCCTGTAAAAATTCGGCGTCGGTCATGGACGTACAGGTTTAATGAACAAGCGGCAAAGTTACGCCGAAAACAGTCCGTCGTTCAACGCGTTGAGCGCGTCGGCTTTGTAGCGACCGTGGACGAGCAGCGACAAGTTGCTTTCGGTGCCGCCGTAGGAAACCATGCGAATGGGAATATTTTTCATCGCATTAAACACCCGCACGGCCACCCCCTCGTTGTCGGCGCTGAAGTTGCCCACGATGCAAATAATGGTTTGGTCGTAGTCGGGTTCTTCAAGGTCGCAGAAGGTGCTTAACTCCTCCGTGATTTCCCGAATCCGATCGGTGTTGTCAATCGTTACCGATACCGACACCTCCGAGGTCGCCAGCATATCGACCGGCGTTTTGTACTTCTCGAAGATCTCAAAAATTCGGCGCAGAAAGCCGTAGGCGTTCAGCATCCGGGTCGAGTGAATGTACAAGGCCGTGATGCCGTCTTTCGCGGCTACGGCTTTAAATACCTGACCGTGAGCGGCCGACGCTCCGGTCCGATCGGCGATGAGCGTTCCCGGCGCGGCCGGGTCCATCGTGTTTTTAAGTCGCACGGGCACGCCGAACATACGGGCGGGCGTGATGGTGGACGGATGCAGAATCTTCGCGCCGAAATATGCCAGTTCGGCCGCTTCGTCGAAAGTTAGTTCACGAACCGGAAACGTGTTCTTCACAATCCGCGGGTCGTTGTTATGCATGCCGTCGATGTCCGTCCAGATTTGAATTTCTTCGGCGCGGATGGCCCCGCCAATCAACGACGCCGTGTAATCCGAGCCACCCCGCTTTAGGTTATCAACTTCGCCCCGCGGATTGCGGCAGATAAAGCCTTGCGTTACGATGATCTGTTTGTCTTCGTGCGGGGGCAGCATCTCGGCTAATCGTTGCTCGGTGTACGGAATCTCCGGCTCGTTGTCGGCGTCGATGCGCATAAATTCCAGGGCGGGCAGCAACGTCGAAGCAACGCCTTCCTCTTCCAAATACGCCCGAAAGAGTTGCGTGCTCAGCAGTTCGCCCTCGGCTACTAACTCCTTTTCTTGCTTGAGAGTAAAGGGTTTAACGCGCGTCAGCGACCGGATAAACGAAAACTCACTGTCGACAATTTGCTGACCGGCTGCCCGGCCCGCGTCAGTTTTGTACAGTTCCGCAACGAACGCGTCGTAATGTGCTTTGAGGGCGTCGATCTGGGTATTGACTTCGGCGTCGCTGTTCGTTTTGAGCGCTTCACCGATGGCCAGCAGGGCGTTTGTTGAGCCGGACAAAGCCGACAGCACGACAACCTTACGGGTGTCGTCGGCAGTAATCAGATTGCGGATGGACCGCATACGTTCGGGCTTTCCAACCGACGTACCTCCAAATTTCCAAACGTGCATTGCAGCGAAAGGGTAAATGAGCGAAAGAGTAACCGGCGCATTGGAGTTCGCGCTTTCGCTCTCTATTTAAACTGGAACGAATAAACTTGCTTCTGCAACCCCAGCATTTTGACGGCTGTGATGGCTGCTTCGTCGCCTTTGTTGCCGTGTTTGCCGCCCGCCCGATCGAGCGCCTGTTGCTGATCGTTCGGTGTTAGAACGCCGAAGATGACGGGCTTGCCCGTTTTTAAGCTGACGTTGGTCAAACCCTGCGCCACGGCGTGGTTGATATAATCGTTGTGCTTGGTTTCGCCTTGGATGACGCAGCCGAGCGCAATTACGGCATCAATGTCGTCGCGCTGGGCGAACCACTGCGCCCCCAAACTTAATTCGTAGCTGCCCGGTACGTTACCCCGAACGATGTTGTCGGCCTTTGCGCCGTGCTGGAGTAGCGTCTGGTACGCGCCGTCAAACAAGGCTTCGGTTACGTCGGTGTTCCATTCGGAGACCAGAATGGCGAACCGCCGGTGACTGACGTCGGGTAATTCGTCGGTCGAGAAGACGCTAAGATTTTTATGAGCTGAAGACATAGTTTACGTAGCTTGGTAACACGGCACTTCGGCGACCACGTCCGGGCGTAACAATTCTTGTAAGTAATACACCCGGACGTGGCCGTCCAGGCTATAAATAAAAAGGACAAAACCGGTCGGCTTTGTCCTTTGCAGTATTGATTTCGTCAAATACGCTTACGACTCGCCAACCGTTGCTTCGAGCACGGATTTGTATTTCCTGGCACTAACAGCCTCGGCCGATTGGGCGTATTTTTCGATAATGTTGTTGTAAGCTTCGATGGCTTTATCGTTCTGCTTGGCTTGTTCATACGCAACGGCCAGCTTCATGAGGTAACCGGGCGTAAAGAACTTGTTGGGCTTGTAGTCAGCCGCTTTTTGGTAATACTCAGCCGCTTCGGTATAACTTTTCTTTTCCATGTACGCGTCGCCGATGAGCGCATAGGCGCGGGCCTGCACGAGCAGATCCGACGAGCTAAAATCCTGCAAGTGTTCGATGGCGTTGTCGTACTTGCCTTGCTTGAGCAGCGCAACGCCCGCGTAAAAGTTAGCCAGATCACCCGCTTTGGTGCTGCCATGATTGTCCGCTATAGACAGCAGACCGGGCGCTCTGCCGTCGCCATTGAGGGCTTTGGTGAGCGAATCGGCTTCAAATTGATAGACCGACGGAAACAATTCATTCTGAGCCGTCTCGTCTTGACTGCTTTGATAAAAGCGATAGCCAAGGTAGCCACCAATCAACACAACAATGCCGATTAGGATACCTAAGACGATGTTTCGATTCTGCTGAAAGTAATCGCCTACGTCTTCTAATTTATTTTCTAACGCGTCTGGGTTTTCCAAAAAATCCAGACCGGGATTCTTCTTGCTCATGCGTTTGCAATTTGGATTGCAAAATTAGGAATAGTTGGCGTAGTGAAAAAGCGTAACCCTCAAAAGTTTACGAAACCGTTTGTTCGTTAACGCGCGTGCCGCGGATGATTACCACGGCCCACGGACGCTCCCGCCGGATTTAGTGAGGTGACAAGGTTCCGACGGGCGCTGATTCCGGTAAAGAAACGACGAATGAAAATTCTTGTTTTGTGGCAATTGCTTTACCTTTGTCCCGCTAATCTTCTAAGGGGTGCCCTAACACAACGGGCTGAGATTATACCCATTGAACCTGCGCGGGTAATGCCGCGAAGGGATAGGTAACGCAGACGGGAGCCAAACGCGGCCCGGCCTGTGGCGGTTTCACAAACAACGTTCAAACCAAAGGTAGGTCTGGCCCCTTGCCTATCGTCACGCTTTTTCTCATGAAAAGGACGACGATCTATCTTACCTCTCTTATCGTAACAGCCCTATTGTGGCTGTCTACCGGGCCTGCCTGGGCACAATTGACACTTTCCGGTACGGTCAACGACGCCGACGGTGGACCGCTGCCCGGTGCTGCCATCACGCTCGAAGGTACGTATAAAGGTACGTTCGCCGGGGCAAACGGAGCCTTTCAACTGACCAACTTAAAACCGGGTTCGGCGTCGGTTCGTGTCTCATCGGTGGGGTATGAAACCCAGACGCAAACGCTTACCCTAACGCAGAATGCAACGCTTGCGGTAAGCCTGCGTAGAACGGCCGTGACGGTCGACGAAGTCGTGGTGAGCGCGACGCGGGCGAACGAGAAGTCGGCGATTGCCTACACGAACGTCTCGCGCCGGGAGTTGAACAAGCTAAATTTGGGGCAGGACATTCCGCAACTGCTCAATTTTACGCCGTCGATTGTGACAACGTCGGATGCGGGCACGGGCGTGGGTTACACCGGCATTCGCATTCGGGGTTCGGACGCGACGCGCATCAACGTAACGCTGAACGGCATTCCGTACAACGACGCCGAATCGCAGGGAACGTTCTTTGTCGATATGCCCGACTTTGCCTCGTCGGTGAGCAGCATTCAGATTCAACGAGGCATCGGCACGTCGACCAACGGCGCGGGTGCGTTCGGTGCGTCGCTCAACATTCAGACGAACACGCTGGAGACGCAACCGTACGCCGAAGCCAACCTGTCGGGCGGGTCGTTTGGCACCCGAAAAATAAACGTTTTGGCCGGAACTGGTTTGTTGAATAACCATTTCGTGCTCGACGCCCGATTGTCCAAAATCGCTTCCGACGGCTACATCGACCGGGCGTTCGCCAACCTGCGCTCGTTCTACGTGTCGGGTGGTTACTACACTGGAAAAAGTTTCGTGCGCCTGAACGTGTTTTCGGGGCAGGAGCAAACGTATCAGTCGTGGGGTGGCGTACCGGAGGGTCTACTGCAAGCAAACCGGACGTACAACCCGTACACTTACGACAACGAAACGGATAACTACCAGCAAGACAATTACCAGCTTATTACGTCGCACGAACTGAGCCGGAACTGGCGAGCAAACGTATCGCTGTTTTACACCAGAGGTCGTGGTTACTACGAACAATACCGCCCCGACGATGCGTTCAGCGGCTACGGCCTACCCAACGTTGTAATTGGCGACTCCGTCATTACCCGAACCGACATCATCCGCCGGCGGTGGTTGGATAATCACTTCTACGGAACGGTGTTTTCGCTTGATTACAACAGCTTTGGTAAGTTGACGGCTAACCTGGGCGGGGGCTGGAATCAGTACCGGGGCCAGCATTTCGGCGAACTTGTTTGGGCGCGCGTGGCCGGCAATACCAACATTCGCGACCGTTATTATGACAATGACGCGACCAAGACGGATTTCAACCTGTATGCCAAAGCGTTCTACCAACTCAGTAACCGGTTTAACGGCTACGTGGACGCGCAGGTGCGAGCGGTTAGCTATTCGTTTCTGGGCTTCAACGGTCAACTGCAAAACGTGCAGCAGAACGCCAACCTAACGTTTTTCAATCCCAAAGCGGGCCTGACCTACGCCTTTAACGACCGCAGTTCCGTTTACGCGTCCGTTGGCGTGGGACACCGCGAACCCAACCGCGACGATTACACGCAGTCGACGCCCCAAAGCCGCCCGAAGGCTGAGCGATTAATTGACTACGAAGCGGGTTACAAACTACAGACAACGGGGTTGGCGTTGACGGCCAATGGGTATTACATGCGTTACCGAAATCAGTTGGTTCTCTCGGGGCAATTGAACGACGTGGGGGCTGCCACTCGCGTAAATGTTCCGGTCAGCTACCGCGCGGGACTGGAATTGGAGGCAGGCGCACGATTGGCTAAACAACTCCGTTGGAACGTCAACGCCACGTTTAGCCGCAACCGGATTCAAAACTTCACGGAGTATTTGGATAACTACGATAACGGTGAGCAGGTCGCGAACCAGTACCGAGAGACGACCATCTCGTTCTCGCCGAACGTTATTGCCGGGTCGCAGTTGCTGCTCACGCTGGCCAAAGGCTTAGAGTTAAGTTTACTCTCGAAATACGTCGGTAAGCAGTATTTAGACAATACGGCAAACGAAAGCCGCAGGCTGAATCCGTATTTCACAAACGACATCCGGCTGATTTACATCCTCAAGCCGAAGTTCGCGCAGGAAATTGCGTTTACGCTACTGCTCAACAACGTCCTGAACGAACAGTACGAGTCGAACGGAGCAACTTTTCCTTACGTTGCCGAGGGGCGAGTTGTTAATGATAGCTATTATTATCCGCAGGCCGGTCGTAATTTTCTGGCCGGGGTGCGAGTGCGGTTCCATTAACC
>CAXUEB010000090.1:0-8789 GCA_964249775.1 uncultured Spirosoma sp. | reverse complement strand
CGTGTCTTTCAGGCCGTTTTTCTCGCGTTCAGCCTTCGGAATGCTCGCGTGCGTCATGCTGGCCGGATGGGTACACAACGACTCGACGCCCCCCAGCGACTCGCCCAGCGAAAACACCTCAAACGATTCCATTACGCGCACCGCTTCGTCCATTCGATCGCCCTTTAGTTCAAACGACAGCATCCCGCCGAAGCCGCGCATTTGCCGTTTGGCCAATTCGTGGCCGGGGTGCGTAGGCAGACCGGGGTAGTGGACTTGACCCACTTTTGGATGCTGTTGTAAGTATTCCGCCACTTTCTGGGCGTTCTCGCAGTGGCGCTGCATCCGCAGGTGCAGGGTTTTGATACCACGAAGTACCAAAAAACAATCCTGCGGACCCGGAACGGCCCCACAGGCGTTCTGGATAAACGCGAGCCGTTGCGCGGTTTCGTCGTCGTTCAGGACGATGGCTCCCATAACTGTATCGGAGTGGCCACCGAGGTATTTCGTCACCGAATGCACGACCAAGTCAGCTCCCAAATCAAGCGGATTTTGCAGGTACGGCGACGCAAACGTATTATCGACGACGAGTTGAATACCGCGTTGCTTGGTAATCTGGGCAATGGCCGCAATGTCAACTAAACGCAGGAGCGGATTGGTCGGCGTTTCAATCCAAACCATCTTTGTCGTGGGCGTGATGGCCGCTTCGAGTGCCCCCGTATCGGCCAGATTGACAAACTTGAACGTCAGCCCAAATTCCTGAAACACGCGAACCATGATGCGGTAGGTGCCGCCGTAGAGATCGTTGCTGGCAATAATCTCGTCGCCGGGTTTAAACAACTTCAGGATGGCGTCCGTCGCGCCCAGACCTGATGCGTAGCAGATTCCGTACTTGCCATTTTCTAAGGCCGCAAGGTTGTTTTGTAATACCGTTCGCGTCGGGTTCTGCGTCCGGGCGTACTCGTAGCCTTTGTGCTTGCCCGGCGACTCCTGCACGTAAGTCGAGGTTTGGTAAATAGGCGTCATAATCGCGCCCGTCGTAGGGTCCGGCTCGATACCGGCGTGTATGGCTTTCGTTGCAAATTTCATGGTCAAATGTAATGTCAGTTAAAAGCTTTGCGCCTTAGTCTTAGCGACCGGTTCATAAAGCATAAACCACAACTCGCGTCTACCCGTTTCATAGAGTAGTGAAACCAGCCATTCGTCAAAGACTTACCGGTCCGGCCGTCGCGGCCGTCGTGCTTTCCGTAACGCCCATCGTCTTCACGTCGATCCTTACCTACTACGCGGTCGTGTACGAAATGATTATTACGAATTTTACCCTTGGTCAATGGGTAGGCATCACGCTGCTCTGCGCCATCACCTCGGCCGGACTAACCCCACCGACGATTCTTGCGCTCATTTTCGGTTACTTTCTGGGCGGACGGGCGGTGCTGCCCCTGTTTATCATCAACTTTGGGGGCATTCTATTTATCAATCAACTCGTTCATTATCTCGATCACGACCAATTTCTGCGGTTTCTGCGGCAAAATTCAAAGGCGCAGGCGGTGTTAGACCGTATCTTAGACAAAGAATTGGAAATCATTTTCTTTGCCAAACTTTCGCCCATCCTGCCGTTTGGCGTAACGAACTTACTGTTTGCTTTGTCCGGGGCAAAACTCAAAAACATTCTCTTGGGTGGCTTCTTAGGCATGACGCCCCGGCCCCTGCTGGCTATTTGGTCGGGCTACGAAGCCCGCGAGATTCGGGCGTTGTTGGCCGACCCAAACCAAAGCGCCTGGACCCAAATTGTGCTTGTAATCTTGATTTTAATCTCCTTGGTTGGTCTGTGGCGAATTTTGCAACGAGCGTTGCGTTAAGTTCTCGCCCGTCAGTTCGATCAGGTGATTATGCCCTGTTTTGAGCACCGTCAATTCGTAGTGACGGAGCCGATTAGTCAACGGTAGAACATACCAACCCGGTACAATTCGATCAAAGGCACCGGTAAACAAGAGAACCCGCACCGGCCGCCCGTTCAGCGCTGCGCCGATCAGCGCCAAGTCTGGGCTAATCAGCCGAAACTGAGTCCAGGTTTGGTACACTAAATTCCGCTGTTTGGGCGTGGCGAGCGAGATTTCGGCGAAGCGCATGGCCGTTCGGTTCAGTAGGTTGAGCTGTACCAAGGCGTGGCCGATCGAGTGTAACAGGGGTAAACGACGCAGAACCGATCTAAACAGCCACCGCCCCGCGCCGGATTTCGTTGCTAATTGATACCAGAAACTGCGGGTAATGCCATCGGGCGCAATCAAAATTAACTCATCGAGTTGGTCAACGAACGCTTCGACCGTTGCCAGGGCGAACCGACCGCCTAAACTGAATCCCATCAACGAAAATCGGTCAACGGTTCGCGCCCGCAAAAAAGCGCCAATTAACCTTTGCCATTCCGTTTTGGTTAGTAGTGGATTGCCGGCCGGCCAGGTGCTGCCGTGTAGGAACAAGTCAACGGCTAAGATCGTAAAGCGCGAACCTAAGGTGTCTGCCAGCGGCTGGAATACCCGGTGGCTCTGTCCAAAACCGTGAAAAGCTAACAAAACCGCCGGTCCATTGCCAAAGACGGCATATGTCAGCCGGCTTCCGTCAAACTCAAAAACGCTACTGTCGTCGGCTTCGGTCATGACGGCAAAATTGCACAAAACCCAATCACCCATGCAAACCTTCGCGAACCTCGAAGCATTTTCTGCCCACGCTGGGCAATCCCTGGGCGAATCCGAATACATGATTATCACCCAGGAAATGGTCAATCTGTTCGCCCAGGCCACCGGCGATCACCAGTGGATTCATACCGACCCGGAACGGGCCACCCGCGAGTCGCCCTTCAAAACCCCCGTTGCGCACGGCTTTCTGACGCTTTCACTGGCTCCTAAGCTCCTGAGTGAAATCTACCAAGTCGAGTCCGTGAAGCTGGCTATTAACTACGGAGCTAACAAAATTCGGTTCACCAACGCGGTGCCGGTTGGTAGTCGCCTACGGATGAAGGCTTGGCTACACCACGCTGAGCCGCAGAACAGCAACGAAGACGGCGATGGCGTCCGGGCTATTGTTGAGTGTGCCTTCGAGGTAGAAGGTGAGCACAAACCCGCCTGCGTTGCCGAACTGATTACGTTGTTGTTTGAGTAGAATAGTATGCATGCATACTATATCCTTATTTTTTCTTACCTTTACCCTATCCTTTAAAGCTACGTAAACAATACAATTCAGATGGCAACGGCAACGCTGGAGTTACAGGGATTGAACTTTAATCTGACCGAGGAGCACCTTGCCGTGCAGGAAGCGGCCCGCGATTTTGCGCAGAACGAACTGCTACCCGGCGTCATTGAACGCGACAATGAGCAGCGGTTTCCGGTCGAGTTAATCCGGCGAATGGGCGAACTCGGCTTCATGGGTATGATGGTTCAGCCGGAATACGGCGGCAGTGGTCTGGATACCGTCTCCTACGTGCTGGCAATGGAAGAACTGTCCAAGGTCGACGCGTCGGCGTCGGTGATCGTGTCGGTGAACAACTCGCTCGTTTGCTACGGGCTGGAAGCGTACGGCACCGAAGAACAAAAGCAGAAGTACCTCACGCGGCTCGCAACGGGCGAAACGGTCGGCGCGTTCTGTTTATCCGAACCCGAAGCCGGCTCGGACGCGACCTCGCAGGCAACGACGGCCGAAGATAAGGGTGACTACTATCTCTTGAACGGCACCAAAAACTGGATCACCAACGGCAACTCGTCGGGCATCTGCTTAGTCATTGCCCAGACCGACCGCGAAAAAAAGCACCGGGGCATTAACTGCCTGATTGTTGAGAAGGGAGCACCGGGTTTTGTTGTCGGTAAGAAAGAAGATAAAATGGGTATTCGGGCGTCGGACACGCACTCGTTGCTGTTTACGGACGTGAAGGTGCCTAAAGAAAACCGCATTGGCGACGATGGCTTTGGCTTCAAGTTTGCCATGTCGACCCTGAACGGCGGACGCATCGGCATCGCGGCTCAGGCGCTGGGCATCGCGGCCGGGGCTTACGAACTGGCGCTTAAATACAGTCAGGAGCGCCGGGCGTTCGGTAAGCAAATTTTTGACCATCAGGCTATTCAGTTTAAGTTAGCCGAGATGGCCACCAAGATTGAAGCCGCCCGTTTGTTGGTTTACAAAGCAGCCCGGCTCAAGGACGAACACAAAGATTACGTGCAGGCGGCTGCAATGGCAAAGCTGTTCGCGTCGGATGTAGCAATGTGGGCAACGACCGAAGCCGTACAGATTCTCGGCGGTTACGGTTACGTTAAGGAATTCCACGTCGAGCGGCTGATGCGTGACGCCAAGATTACGCAGATTTATGAAGGTACGTCGGAAATACAAAAATTAGTGATTGCCCGCGAACTCGTTCGCTAAGTATTTCGCCTGCTGAATAGAATTTTTTTGCTCTGTAAGTGCGTGTTCTGAACGAATACGCACTTTTTTTTTCATTTTTAGAAACTTTTACGCTTGTATTAGTTTTGTACAAATTATTAGTTTTGTGCAAATTTGAGTGCAAAACGGGTTTCACAAGATACACACCTTCTGGTCATGGAAGATTATAATAAGATTATCGAATCGCTGGGCGTCAAGTTTATCAAAGCGCGCAACATTCGAATTCTGCAACCGATCACGATCAAGAACTTCTACGACGTAGAAAATACGCTGCTCATTCTCTACAACGGCGAGGTGTCGATTGGCGACGACCGCATCGGGGTCGACGTGGGCGATATGCTTTTTATTCCAGGCGGCAAGCACGTTACGGTTACCTACGGCGACCCGTCGGGTGCGAAGACGGTCTCCAACGAAGAGTTCATGACGCATCGCGAATTGTATTGGGAAGGTAATCATGACCCCAAACTAATCAGTCATCTGCCCAATTCGTTCGGCTACGTATCGTTCGAGGCTAAGGTGTTTGACTCGGTTAACTTTTTTAATTCGCTCGATGTGCCGCCGTTCATCATCAAACGCGAAGACCACTTAGCCATAACAATTAACCAGATTCTGGCCGAAGACATGACGGATTTGGCGGGCAAAGGGCGCATCATCAAGATTAAGACGGAAGAAATTGTTATTGAGGTTGTGCGGTATATTCTCAAGAACCGCCTGTTCGTGGAGCAGTTGGTTACCAACAGCACTTACTTCAAGGACCCGCGCCTGATTGATATTTTTGCTTATATCAAAGACAACCTCGGCGGAGACCTCTCGAACAAAGTGCTGGCCAACGTTGCCAACGTGTCGGAGGATTACGTTGGACAATATTTTAAAATGCTGACCGGTATCAACCCGCAGGATTACATCGAGTACCAGCGCATGGAGGCTGCCGTGGGCCTGCTGCGCACGAGCAAGAAAAGCATTCGGGCCATTGGCTCCGAGGTAGGCTACAAAGACACGGCTTACTTCTGCCGCCGGTTCAAAATGATGTTCGGCATTCCGGCCGGTAAGATGCGCCGTCGGGAGTCGCTGATGAATGTGTAGAGCAAGGGTAGGGAGGTAAACGGTGTAGGGGATAAGGGGCTGACGCCAGCACTTACCCCCTACACCTTTTACCTCCCTACTTCTTTACTGCACTGTCACTTCAATCGGCAGCGTGTAAAATACGGCTACGGATTGCCCATTGACTTGACCGGGTCGCCAGCGCGGCATTTTCTCAACGGCCGCAATGATATTGCTCATAAACTCCTGCATGCCTTTTTGCATTCGTTTGTCAATCGGCTTCGTTGTTACACGTACGTCGCGGACGGTTCCATCTTTATCGATGATAAACTTGGCTGATACCGGACCAGTGTCGTAATTCTTGCGCGTCAGCGAACTGGGGAATCGAATCTGTTCGGCCAGATACCGGCCCAGCGCGGCTTTGCCACCGGGGAATTCGGGTTGCTCTTCAACAACGGTGTACACCTGATTAGCGGGCGATTGCGCAAACGCGCCCTCTGAGGTGACCGCCAGAAACAAACAAACAACACCAACTAAGCACGGGAGCGAAGTCAGAAAGCGGTTCATGGCTTAGGCTTGGACAAGGGATTGGTTAAACGTCTGCACCACGGTCAGCAGATCGGGTAAAAGGTCTGGGTCTTGCTCAAGGCTGTTTCCAACAACGACTAAGTCAGCCCCCGCATTGAGCGCCTGGTAAACTCGTTCGCCGGAGTTAATACCACCGCCGACCACAATAGGCACGTCAACTGCCTGCCGAACGGCCGCGATTAAGTCGGGCGATACGGGTCGGCGCGCACCGCTACCCGCGTCTAAGTACATCAGTTGTAAACCAAGCATCTCGCCGGCCATGGCGGTACAGGCCGCCACACCGGGTTTATCGTACGGCAAGGGCGTTGTGCCGCTGATGTAGGAAACCGTCGTTTGCGCTCCGCCATCCACCAGCAGATAGCCGGTCGGCAAGATTTCTAAACCACTTTTCTTGAGTAGGGGAGCCGCAATAACGTGTTGCCCGATCAGAAATTCGGGGTTGCGGCCGGAGATAAGCGATAGAAAAAGAAGGGCATCGGCCGACGGCTCGATGTGGAGCGGATTGCCTGGGAACAGGATAACCGGCGTATCCGTGTACTGCCGGATGGTGGCAATTACGTCTTTATGTACGTAATCCGTCACTAAACTGCCGCCAACGAAAAAAAAGTCGACGGGGTGCTGCTGCGTCCGCGACAGCAAGCCCGTAAGCGCGTCTTGCCCGATCTTATCGGGATCGAGCAAGACGGCGAATAATTTGCGACCCGATAACTGGGCGCTACGAAGCGTAGTTAACAGGCTGGGTTGGTGCCTTTTCGTGGTACTGGGTTGGATCGGCCGTTGGGTTGATCGCATTGTTATTACGGATGCGGGCTAAAAAGCCGGAAAGCTGCTCGCGGGCAATGTTGGTTAATACCGACGTGACCAAACCACCAATTAAGCCACTCGCGGCTGCTGCTTTCTGCGTCTTTTTAGCCTGTTGCTTGGCGGGCGTCCGACTCGACGATTGAGACCGAGCTTCGTCTTCTTCGTCTTCATCCTCGTCCTGGTCATCCTCGTCCTCGTCGTCTAACTCGCCATATTTCTCGGCGTAGCGATACTCGGTGGATTTGGGTAGAATGGCATTAACTACCAAATATACGGCTAAAGCAGCACCTGCAACAAGCGCAACCGTTTTACCCGTTTCGGCAGCATCGTCTTTGATCGACTCAACGCTGTCGGTGATGGAGGTTTTAAAGCGCTCCGTGGCGGCCATCAACTGGGCACGGCGAGCAGTCGTGTCGGCAAAAGGTACTTTGGGGTCTTCCATGAGTTTGTTTGGGATTCGTAGAGTAAACGATTAAGCAAAGGCCCGTAGGCAACTGATTGTAAAGACATTTTTAGCGAACGCCCAGCGTTATTTGACCGTTCGATTCGCATCGCTGAGCGACGTACGCGTTTGCGCCATCAGTTCTTCGACGGCGGCTGATTTTTCGTCTGACTTTTTCTCCTGTGATTTCTTGAGGGCACTGTAGGCCGCTACCCGAATCTTTGACTTAAAAAAATCTTTCGCTAAAAGCCAGATCAGGGTTAAAATCAGGAAGAAACCGGCTACGATCAAAAAACCCAAGTACCGGCTTTCGGTGACTTCGTTGAGATAAGCCGCCAGCAAGCTAAATAGAAAGATGGTCGTCATCGTCCCCAGCAAGGCCAGGACGATGCCGTGCACGCCTACAACAACGCCTTCTTCCAGTTTGCCCCGCGTTTCCAGCGTAAACAGCTCGATGCGCGCTTCCAGATAACGGAATATATTTTCCCGGACTTCTTCCAGTCGTTCAAGCATGGTTCTGACAAATTAGTTTTTGCTCTGCCGTATCTACAAAAAACCGTCCATTTTGTTTAGAATTTGGGTGAGCGCGGGTCAAAGTAACTTTAAACACCGTCGAAGTAGGCGAATGGCGTAATGATTCGGCGGTTCTGACGAAAAATGACTGTTAATGAACCGTTAGAATTTTACCGTTTTACGTCCGGGCGTTTAACCGGGTGGATTTTTGGTAACACGACTGGGGAAAAATCGCCCAATTAGAGTATAGGGCAGTAAGTAAAAGGCGTCGGTTTCACCAACTATTTTAGCACAAACCGACGCCTTTGCCCGGTTGGTTACGCCTGAAACGGGTTAGTTGGACTGCCGTAGTTTGGCTTCAATGGTTTGCTGCGTGTGGGGCACCGCTCGAAGCCGTTCCTTTGGAATTAGCTTTCCGGTGTCTTTACAAATGCCGTAGGTGCCGTTTTTAATGCGGACCATCGCTGCGTCGAGTTGCTGAACAAACTTTTGCAGCCGGGCCGCCAACTGACTCAGATTTTCCCGTTCGCTGGTATCGGCCCCGTCTTCGAGGAGTTTTGAGTTGCCTGAGGTGTTATCCGTGCCGCTATCGTTCCGTTTGCTAAGCGTTTCTTTAATGTAATTCAACTCGCTGCGCGTGGCTTCGAGTTTTTGGCTAATCAGTTCTTGAAACTCTTTGAGGTCATCCTCCGAGTAACGCTTCTTTTCTTCCTGAACCATAGCAAGTAGCCGAGTGGGATTAGAGTACGTTTTACTGGCCGCAAAAATAACGTTTCCGCCCCTGATTTTCAAGGCTCCACCGATTAAGTCTGCTTATTTGGCAAATTTTATCAAAATGTAAAAAATAGAATTAGCGGACGAATATTTGGCTAAGGCGGACGTAGTCGTTAAACTGTTTGGGCGATTTGATAAAGAATAAATCATTCTATGGCATATGTAAATTAGACTATTATGAGAAAAAATATACTTTTATAGATAGCGTTGTTCATTTAGTATG
>CAXUEB010000089.1:1032-18026 GCA_964249775.1 uncultured Spirosoma sp. | reverse complement strand
AGCAGGGTTAGAATATGCATCGATATGGCAAACTGTCCGCTCATTACTGTAATTTCTATTATTACAGATTTATCAAGTTAAAAGTTCACCGGTGAGAAAAATAAGGTAGGATGACCTCGTAAAACCAGTTCCGTTCGTTGGGCATTTCCATGCTGGTGAATTAGTTCTGGCACGGAGATGCCCGATGTCATCACAGGCTTGTTCTGTCGATACAGTACGTGTTGAACACGGGCTGGAAAGAAATCCAGCTCGACACCACAAAAGGGGAAGCGGCTTCAACCAAAGCGATTCAGGGGCGGTACGATTGCCCTGTCGGTCGGGGAAGAATAGCCAAACGTCAAGCCATGACTAACCGGCCTAATTCGGACTAAACTCAACGATAAAAACCAGGGTTAACAAACCAGAAACGACAGGACTGGTGCCGGTTCAATTAGGCAGCAGCCGTATCTTGGTGAGCGCTGATTACCAAGGCTGTTGAAATAAAAGCGGTTTTACGTGCTGTCCCATAGGAGCGTACGCACGTGAACAAAAGTACCCGTTTCTGGGCTTGGTTCTATATCGTTGCCCTGTGAAAGTATGGCGAATCATATTGCCCGGGGACAAAGCTCGCTACGCGTTTTAATCCAGGATGCCCAAACCGGCAAACCCCTGATTGGCGCAACCGCCTTGCACAACCCTGGGCGAATCGGGGCCACTGCCGACTCCTCCGGGCGGCTCTTACTCCCCGTACCAACGGCGGACCGATATTCCCTCACCTGTTCTTTTGTGGGCTATCAAAACGCAACCGATAGCCTGACGCTATCAGTTGTTGGCGATTCGATAACGGTGCCGCTCACGCCCGAAGGGAAAGAACTCGAAGAAGTCGTGGTGACTTCGACGCGCAGCAATCGCAGCATCGACGACATTCCCACCCGGATCGAAGCCATTACCGGCGAAGAACTGGAAGAAAAGGCCAACATGCGGCCCGGCGGTATTCGCATGCAGTTCAACGAAAGTACCGGCATCCAGGTACAGCAAACCTCCCCCTATCAGCCAACACCAACATTCGCATTTAGGGCTTGGATGGTCGCTATACGCAAATTTGCAGGATGATTTACCGCTCTATTCCGGTGGGCTGATGAAATACCTAAATCTTGATCACCGGGCACAAGTCGGAAATTTGCCCTGTTTGTTTGGTTACGCCCAACTTAGCGGTGTCAGCCGCGGGCTGCTGCTTACGGCGGGTCATTCCAAATCGGCTAATTCGGCAATGATGTACGTACTACCTGTGATCAGAATTAAATCGTCAGAAACTGATTCCTGCAGGGCTACGGCTAATGCGTTATTTACGTCCGAGTAAACCTCACCAACTAATCCAGCCATTGCGGCTTCGGTTTGCAAATCAGCCGCCGGTAAGGCCCGCGGTATCTGAGCCTGGCAAAAATAATAACGGGCACTTATGGGCAAGACCGCCAAAATACCGGCTCGATCTTTATCGGCAACAACACCGATTACCATGCGCAATGTGGCGTAGGGAACTGAGCGGACGGTGGCCAGCAGGGCGACCAAGCCGGGCGGGTTGTGCGCCGTATCGGCAATGACGCGCGGCTGCTGCCGGAGCGTTTGGAATCGCCCCCGCAAACCCGTTCGGTTCATGACGTGTTTCAGACTGTCGCGTTGGGCAAACACCGTAACCGGCAGCAGGGCTTGCAAAGTGTCGACCGTAGCCAGGGCGGCCGGCAGGTTTTCGAGCTGGTAGGCACCGAGCAAGTCGAGTTCAAACGAAACCGTTGGCATGTCGTCGCGCGAGACGCTAACGCGCCGGCGGAACTCCTCAACGCCTTCGTCCCGCACGGTGTATCGCTGATCGGCGAAGGTCAGGGAACTGTTCAGTAATTCAGCGGTTTCGCGGAAGATACCTTCCGTTTCAACCTGCGTTTTGCCCACAATCAAGGGCACATTCGGTTTAGTAATGCCCGCTTTCTCACGGGCAATCTGCGGCAGCGTGTCGCCCAGCACATCGGTATGGTCCAAGCCAATGTTGGTAATCACCGAAGCTAAGGGCGTGATAACGTTGGTGGAATCGAGCCGCCCGCCCAGTCCCACTTCAATAATGGCCACCTCAACCGATTCGCGAGCAAAGTAATCGAACGCCATGGCAACCGTTACTTCAAAAAATGACGGCTCGACGGCTTCGATTAAGGCCCGGTGGTTGGTTACGAACTGGGCCACGGCGGTTTCGGCGATGGGTTGGCCGTTGATGCGGATGCGCTCCGTAAATGACTTCAGGTGGGGCGAGGTATAGAGTCCCACCCGGTAACCGGCTGCCTGGTAGATGGCCGCCAGCATGTGCGACGTGCTACCTTTGCCGTTCGTACCGCCGACGTGAATGCTCGGGAACTGCGCCTGCGGGTTTCCCAAGGCCGCGCACAACCGCAGCGTGTTGGCCAAACCGGGTTTGAGGGCTTTTGGACCAATGCGGTGAAAGACGGGAAGCCGACTATACAGGTAATCGAGCGCTTCGGGGTACTGCATGAACTGGCGGCCGGGTCAGTCTTTGGCTTTAATGTTAAAGGTAATCGTTCCGGTAGCCGTTAAGGGCGTAGCCCCACCTTTGGGTCGGAGCCGGAGCCGCTGAACGGCGCGCCGGTAGACTTCACTAACCGATGGGCTAACGGTGCTTTGTAGCTGCCGAACGCTGATGATATCGCCACTCTCGTCCACTTTAATCTGAAACACAATCTTGCCCGTTTCGTCCGAATCATCCGTAACGCTGGGCCGCCCCGCCAGCGCCCAACCCGACACGTCGAACGCCACCCCCGCGGCCGAACCACCCGGTGTGCCGTAAAACTCTTTGGCGTTAATTTTGCCATTCGGGTTACCTTTATCGCCAACCCCGCTGGCGTCGTCACCGTTGTTGTTGCCACCGGTACCCGACGCTTTGCCGATTGTGCCGTTGGAACCGCCCCCACCCGACGACTTCTTGAACAGGGCGTCGGTATTAACCGTCTCGACCTTCCGGGGCGGAGCCGGGGGTGCGGGCCGCTCAACGGGAGCCGTGTTTTTGGGCGCTTCCACGCGCCGGGGTTCGGGCCGTTCGGGCGTCGTCACCGGGCTTTCGGTCTTGCTGGCGATCAAGGGTTTTTCGGTGGCCACCTTGGCCGGTTTGGCTTCCTCGACTTTCGGCGCGGGCGTCACGCGCGTTCTCTCCAGCCGGGGCGTGGTGTTTTCACGCGGGTTAGGCCGGTTTTCGGACGGTTTAACGTCGACCGGATTAGGCGAATCCGACGGCTTATTGTACGTTTGAATCCGGCCACTGCCGCGGTCGGTCGTCCCGAAGTTGACCTCGACAAACTCGATGGGGGGCGGATTGGGAACCGTCTGCGACAGTTTGACCAAGAGCAGCAGCGCCACCAGCAAAGCGCCGATGGTGAGCGTTCCGGCCAAGGACTTAACCTGGATTTCCGACTCGTTCTCGTAGGTGATGCGGTTCATAAATCAAGACGAAATGATAGACGATGAAGGATGAATGACTACTTTCGGTTCCCGAAGCGGGTTTAACAAAGTAACGCACTTTTCTTCGTTCGTCGTCTATCCGGGGCAAAGAAGCCCCATTTGTCTCCCAAAGTATGCCTATCCTCCAACCCATCGTTAACCTTGCCGAACTATTGGTTCAACGCGGAATCACGGATGTCGTCGTTTCGCCCGGCTCCCGCTCGGCTCCGCTGACGCTGGCCGTTGCGCGCCACGCCCGGCTGCGGACGCGGGTCATGGCCGACGAACGCTCGGCGGGCTTTGTGGCCTTGGGCATGGCGCAGGCGAGTCGCCGGCCGGTGGCCGTCATCTGCACGTCGGGTAGTGCGGTGTATAATCTCGCGCCGGCCGTCGCCGAAGCTTTTTTTCAGCAGGTGCCCCTGCTGCTGCTCACCGCCGACCGCCCCCACGAATGGCTTCACCAGCGGGATGGGCAAACCATGAACCAGGTGGGGGTGTTCGGTGGGCACGTCAAGCGCAGCTACGACCTACCCGCCGATTACGGGCATGCCGACGCCCGCTGGTTTATCGAACGTTCGGTCAATGAAGCAGCCCACCTGAGTCAGTTAGCGCCGGCCGGACCGGTGCACCTCAACGTGCCCCTGCGCGAGCCGTTTTATCCGGGGCCAAACGAAGCGTTTACGTACGAGCCGGTGCGTTCGATCGAAACGCTGCCGGCCCAGCCGGTTCTGTCGCCAGACACCTGGCACCGGCTGCTCAACGAGTGGGACGCCAGCGCGCGAACGCTGATCGCCGTCGGGCAGGTGCCCCGCGACCCGACCTTGCTGGCGGTTTTAGCGAAGATTAGTGAGGAACTCAACGTGGCCGTGCTGGGCGAGATTATCAGCAACCTGCCCCGCGCCGACTGGGCCATCACCCATTCGGATACGATCCTGTCGGGTTTGAACGAAACCGGGGGGAACGACCTCCGCCCGGACCTGCTCATTACGCTGGGCAACGGGTTTCTAACCCGCAACCTCAAAACGTTTTTTCGGCAGTACCCCGCCCTGCGCCACTGGCACCTTCAACCCACGACGGACCGCATTGTGGATTCGTTTCAAAGCCTGACCACCCTGATTCCGGCCGAACCGCTGCCGTTCTTAGAAAAACTATTCGCCGACCTGGACTACGGGCGGTTTTTGCAGGGCGATGACGGAGGCAGTGCCGACGAAGACGACAGTCGAACAACGTACCGGAACCGTTGGCAAACTGCCGACCGCCGGGCGGGGCGGCTCGTGGCCCAAGCGCTGTCGGCTCCCGACGCGCCCCTGACGGACTGGTCGGCGGTGCAGGTCGTGCTCGACCACTTGCCCAGGGGTTCAGGGCTGCAATTGGCAAACAGCATGCCCGTGCGCTACGCCAACCTCTGCGGCCTGGCCGAGCACCAGCGGGTGGGGGTGTCGGCGAACCGGGGCGTCAGCGGCATCGACGGCTGTTTGAGCACGGCCGTTGGGGCGGCTTTAACGACGGACCAGATCGTTACGCTGCTCATCGGCGACGTGGCCTTTTTCTACGACCGAAACGCCCTTTGGTCCGCGCCCGTCCCGCCGAACCTACGGATCGTGCTGCTCAACAACGACGGCGGCCACATTTTTCGAATGATTGAGGGGTCGAATCGCCAGCCCGAACTGGAAGAATACTTCGAGACGCCCCACGGCTACACGGCCCGCAATACGGCGGATGACGCGCAGATTGGGTATCAGGTTTGCGATTCACTGGCTGGCCTGCGCTCCCTCCTACCCGACTTCTTCCAATCCAGCGACCGGGCCAAACTGTTGGAAATCAACACGGACAAGCGAGCTAATCAGGCGCAGTTCACGATCTACAAGCAAGCCGGTCAATGACACCGTTCACCAACGTAAAACCCCAACGGTACACACGTAACGTGTTATGTCGGTGAACGATTTCGGAATTGTACGTGCGCGTGTTACCCGCTCAGCGCGTTTTTACGACGAATAGCCCGGTAAACCGATAGGCTTACAGCGCACATCTCATTAGCCATCAACCGGATCATGATCTCGATTTCATCCTTCCGACGGCCGAAGAGCCTTACGTATTCGTTTTTTATCCTGCTCGTGCTGGGGGTATTTCTGCTGGGCTATTTTTACCATTACATCCCGGCCAACAAACAAACGATTCATAAGGATGGCTTTCTCATCCTGCAAACCATTGCTGGCAACATAATCGGTAAGAGCGCCAACCGCCAAAGTTTGTACAGCAATTTCGTTGACGACGCCCGACGTAAGCATGGTGTTCCAGATGACACCGAATTATTTGTTCACTTGGATAGCATCTTACAGGAACATCACATTGACGCTCAGTATGTTGACGCAACGAAATCAACTAAAGCAAACCCACCTGGAAAGAAAAAGTCAAAAAAATTTGAACAACCATCGAATAAGCAGGCAAATGCGCCCGTAAATGGAAAGTCCAAAATAACGACTAAGCTACCGGTAGTCAAGGACGAAACGTTTATGTATGCAGTCCATTGGGGCAAGGACAGTGTCATCCATATTGAGGAACGGATCGCTGCTTTTTTGGAACCGATTCTGATTAGCCAAAGAGCCGAGTTGTTTGATTCGTACGCATTAGCCTGGGCAGACAGTAATCGGTCAAAACTGCTGTATCACGACCCGGAGCTGGGCATCCGGTCCGACGTGCGGATTGATACACTGCTGACCAAAAAAATACAAGGCTACCTGGCGGGTGTCCGTGACATCGAATCTCCGGAGTTTAACCACAAGATTTTTTATTACTCCTTCAAGGTCGGTACTAATCAACTGGTTCTGTGCGGGTTTACCCGGCTGGATTTGTACGAGCAGAACGTGCGTAACGTGCCGTTTGGGTTTGTGTATCCGCTGGCCATTACGGTCTTGCTGCTACTGGTATTTCTGCCGATCCTTAAATTTTACGTCATCGACGCCGACGAGCAGGTCGGTGTGAGCGACGTTATTCTGTTTAGCCTGTCGGTGTTCACGGGGGCATCCGTACTAACGCTCGTGGTGATTCAGTACCTGCTCTGGCAGGGCGGGGAAGCAACCGTCCGGCAGAACCTAAGAACCTTGTCGGACCAGATTAACGAAAGTTTCGTTAGGGAACTGAATCAAGCTTACGATCAGGTAAGTGCACTCGAACGGTTGCGCCAAACGGATGGCTTACCAGATTATTCGAAAGAAGCAAACCTAAAGGTCGATTACTCAGCCTGTATACGCGCGTTCATTACGCATTCATTACACGACTCCTCCAACGGTACCTACTATCATTTCGACCGAATAAGCTGGATTGATAATGGCAAAGAAGATACGTTAACTGGTGAAGAAGTCCAAAAAATTGGGCAGCAGCTCATCAAGGCCGAAATGGCCGGCGAACCCGTGTTCACCAATGTCCGTGACCGGGAGTATTTCCGGGCCTTCCGCAATAACCGGGCTTTTCCTCTTTCCAGCATCCAACCCAAACCCAACTCGAATTCAACCGAAACGTTCGCCTGGGAACCGGTGTATAGCCATACCAAGGCCGATTTCACCATCAACGTTAGCCGGCTAACCGACGACAATAAATACGTGGTAGCGCTGGCCAGTCCGATGTACTCGGTGGTCGATGCGCTCTTGCCGGTCGGCTACGGCTTTTGCCTGATCGACAACGCCGGCAAGGTGCTGGCCCACGCGGACGTTCACCGGAATCTGGGAGAAAACCTGTTTCAGAAAGTCGAACCCGCCGATGCCCTGATGGGAGCCGTAGCCACTCGCCAGGCCATAGACATCAGCGAGGTAGCCCTGTACCAGAACTGGCACATGCTGCACGTTCGTCCAATTCCGAATCTGCCGTACTCACTGGTCACATTTTACGATAAAGGGGCCATCGTGTCGGCAAACATGCGGATTCTTATGTTCGCCGTTCTGTTTAGCTTGCTGTCGGGGCTGACGTGTTTGGTCCTGTGGCTAACCCTGGGGCGCACCGGCCTGCGCAGCCACCTCCTGCTGTACTGTCCGATGGATTGTTTGACCTGGCTGATTCCGCAGCAAAAGCAGTTGGATTACTACGGCCACGGCTTAGTGTTTCTGGTGGCGTACGGAGCCGGACTCATCGCCTTTCATCTGCTACGCTTACCCGGCGTCAGTGACTACACCCGCCTGGCAACCGTTCTGCTGACGCCGGTCAACGTAATCACCGGTCTGTTCGTCATTGGAACAACGTTCCGGCGCTTCGCCCAGCCGTCGGCCGGCGAACAACCTCAACCAACCCGGCTCGTCCTGCTTCGGGTCATAGGCATACACGGGCTGCTGAGTATCGGCTTCTACGCCCTTTCGGTTCATGCCGGCTATTCCATCGACGGGGCATTTGGGCTGTTCCAATTGATTGTCAACGCTTGGATGGGGTTCTACGCAATCGCCAAATACCGAACGGCGCTGCCCAACCTTCGCTGGATGGGCACTTTTCAGGTCCGGTACAGCCTGATGCTGACCGCGCTGATTCTTTGCCTGTCGGTGCTGCCCAGCGCCCTCTACAGTGGGTACGCTTACCGGCAGGAAGGCATTCAGACCGTCAAACAGCAACAGCTTCACCTGGCCAATGACATCCGCGCCCGAAGCAGCCGCCTGCTGAATACGGCCGGTTTTACCAATAAAGACCCAGCGACCAATTCGTATTTTATACCTAAAGCGTACGTAGAAAACCGGTTTACAAAACAGGGTATCTACACACTTACTCGGGATTCGGATGATCGCCAGAATCGGCGGGATTTCGTAGCCCTGCGCAACTCCACGCTCCGTAACACCGGTTTTGGTTCGTTTGACCGGTTTTACTTTGCTGTATTGGAGAACCTAAGCAACCGCCATCCCGATTCCGATCAATACCCAGCTTTAGCCAATCAGGCAGCCGACCTAAGCTGGCAAACGCAAATAACCGACGACTCGGTTTGCTTGTGGTTCGCCAATGCCGTGCAGGAACGCGCGGGCGAACCGGCGCAGCCGCGTAACCTGTTCATTGCCTCAGCCCTGCCCGCCAGTCCGTTCAGAGTTGCCCTAAACGAGCTGGGGGGCATACCGCTCCTAATTTTGCTTGCACTGAGCGGGTTGTTGCTGTGGGGTCTCTACCGTTGGCTGTACGTCAATACGGAGCGGGTGTTTTTGCTGAAGTACATCCACCCCGATCCGGTCGATAACCGAGCTTTAGAAACGTTGATTCTCCGCTATCAGTCGTCGCTTCTCGACTATGAAGAAGACGATCGAATCTATTACCCGTCCGCCTACGATACGTACACGACCGATCGAAACCGGCAAAACCTGGTGATCTATGAACGGGACGTATTGCAGGTCGTCCGAAAGGGTGAATCGTTTTACGAGGAGATCTGGAGCGAATCGACGGATAAAGAAAAGTACCTGCTGCATGATTTTGCGCAGGACGGACTGCTCAATTACCGGAATGCGCAGGCGATTCATACCCTCCTGAAGCGGGGCTTGTTTATCATCCGCGACGAACGACTGAAACTGTTCAGCCCCGGCTTCCGGGCGTTTTTGGTAACCAAAACTGATTCGGACGAGATCAAGCAACTGCACACCAAATTCCGTCAGAACTCGACTTGGCGGTCTTTGCAAGGCCCCCTGCTGCTGCTGCTGATTGGTTTTGCCGGCTTTATATTCTTTACCCAGGAGGCCGCGTTCCATAAACTTACCGGCTTGGTAGCCGGTTTAGGCACCTTACTGTCGCTACTGCCCAAGTTGTTCAGTAGCGGCAGTAAGCCGCAGCCAACAACGGGTTCGGCCTGAGTTGGTAGCCGGCGTCGTTAGTGCCCCTAAGCGGGTCGGCGTCGGCTCAGCGACAATAGGCGTTGCGGGCCTCTTTCGCCCGTTCGTCACCGGCCGACGCGCCCCGCCCCCAGGCGTCGCAGGCTCCGGCCACGTTGCCGTTGACCCGTTCGGCCGTGCCGAGGTAATAATACAGTTCATCGACCGACGCGTCGAGTTGCTCGGCCTGCCGCAGGGCGGTTAAGGCCTTAGCGGGTTGCTTTTGGTTGAGGTAATACAGCCCCAGCGTGCGGTAGGCCCAGGCGTTCTGGTTGTCGATCCGCAGCGACTGCTCCACCAAGGGCCGGACCTCGGCGGGGCGATTGAGCTGCAAGAGCAGGTACGCCCGGTTGTTGAGGTAGTACGGCTGCGTCGGTTGGATGGCCAAGGCCCGGTCCACGAACGTCAAGGCTTCGGCGTACTGCCCCCGGCGGGCCAGCAAGAGGCTTAGGTTGTTGAGGGCCGCGTCCTGCCGGGGGTTGAGGGCCAACGCGCGCCGAACGTCGGCTTCGGCCGGATCGTAGGCCCGCTGCCCGTAAAACAACGCGCCCCGGTTGGTGAGGGCTTCGACGTTCTCCGGCGCTAACTGGAGGGCGCGATCGTAAGCGGCCTGCGCCTGGGCGGGGTTGTCTAACCGAACGTAGGCGTCGCCGAGCCGGGTCTGGTAGCCGGTTGAGTCACGGTACTGGACTTCGATGCGTTGGAGGTCGGTCAGCCCACCGGCCGCGTCGCCGGTTTCGAGCCGTACCTCGGCGCGGTTGAGGTAGGCCGCGCCAAAATCGGGGTCGGTCTCAATGGCCTGGGTGTAGTCGGCCAGCGCGCCCTCGCGGTCGCCGTTGCGGAAGCGGGCCAGACCCCGGTTGTTGTAGGCGTCGGCAAAATCCGGCTTTTTTTCTAAGGCTTCGGTATAGAACCGAATGGCCTCCCGGTATTCTCGTTTCTGGAGTTGCACGTTGCCCCGCAGGAAAAACTGGGCCGCTTCGTCGGTCCGACTGTCACAACTGAACAGCAGGAGAAACGATACAGGATAAACAATGAATTGGACCGCCGAAGTGGCCCAGACCCACCAGCGAATCATTCGCCCGCCTACCTTTGTTCGATTACGTTCGTTGACCAGCCAAGTATTCATCGTTTATCGTTCAACCTATGCGTTTCGTTCAAGACCTTCCGCATCCGCAATTCCGCATCGGCCTTTACGCCTGGAACGGCAAATACATCGTTAAAATCGAAGCCGGCCCCTACGAGCAAACCTATAAGATCAGCGAACTCGATATGACCAGCCCCGACGACGTACCGGCCCTGCTCGACGCGCCGTTTCTGGAGCGGGTTGCCCAGCGCTTCGCCGACATGGACGCCGATTGGACGGCCGCGGGTGAGCGGAATGGAGTATTTTAACTTGCCGCCTTGTCCGGTACGGGGGCCGACGCGTGGAAGTCGGCGTGGATGCGGTAGAGGTACTCGTCCAACAGTTGGCGGATGCGGGCCGGGTCGTCGGACCGGACAATTAGGCCGACGTGGTACTCACGGGTCATGCGCCACCAGATTTCGGATTCGCTGAAGACCGACAGGTCGGGCCACTGCTGCCGGGCCAGCGACACAATCAGCCCCGCGTACTGCGGTTGCTCCTGGGGCAGCACGTACGACTCGTTGCGGGCGACGGCGGTTTCGAGCCTGGCCCATTCGCGCCAGAGGTTTACCCCCGACGCGGCCTCGACCATCTCGGCGATGTGCGCCCCGCCCACCCGCGACGCTGTTTCTAAAAAATACAGCTCGCCGTCGTGGTCACCCCGGATGTATTCGGAGTGGGACGCGCTGTGGCGCATCCGAAACGCGCCCAGTACCCGCTGGTTCATCTCGTACAAGTCCGCCGTTTCGGGCGCGTCGGGGTCGAGGTTACCCGTGCGAAACACGCCCCCCCCGTGGGCGACTTCCATCGGCGTGGCCAAGTACTGACTGGCCCGCGTAAAAATAACGGTGCCGTCGTGCGATAAGGAATCGACGTGGTAGACCCGCCCCGGCTTGAACTGCTCGATGAGGTACTCGTGCCGGCGGTCGCCTAAGCTGTGCACAACGTCCCAGGCTTCTTCCAAGGAATGCACCTTGCGGATACCGGTCGTGGACGCTTCCGAACGGGGTTTCACCAGCCAGGGCGCTTCCGTCGTGCGCAGAAACTGGGTAATCGTTTCGTCGTGGAACAAGGCACTGAACGCGGGGACCCGGATGCCTTCCGCCGACGCCCGCATCCGCATCGCCAATTTATCGCGAAAAAAGCGGGCCGTCGTTTGCCCCATGCCGGGAATGCGAAACGTTTCGCGGACAAGGGCGGCTTTTTCCACGTCGAAATCGTCCAAGGCCACCACCCGGTCAATCCGGCGGGACCGCATCGCGTGGGCCAGCCCCGCCAACATCCGGTCCAGATTTTCGGTCGCGTTGCTCGGCGAGGGCAGGTAAAACACCTCGTCGATGGCCTCGTGCGGCCAGGCTTCGCCGGACAGCTTCTGGTCGGTTAGCAGATACACCGTATTGCCCAGTTCCTTACAGGCCCGCATAAAATCCTGACCTTTGAAGTAGGTGGCGATGCACAAAAACGACAGCGGTTCCATGATAGAGCGGGATTGGGTTAGTGAACTGATTTAGGAATCAACGGGTCGCACGGTTACGGCACGTCCCCCGTTTGCCCTGTTAACTCCGGCCGGTTGGGGGTTGTTTGACGCCGAGTTGTCGTACGTAATCGACTAACAACCGAATGCCAAAACCCGTCGCGTTCTTTTGCTGGCCGAACTCCGTTTCGCCGAACGCCATGCCCGCAAGGTCAATGTGCGCCCAGGCGGGATGCCCTTCGGCAAACACTTCGAGAAACTTGGCCGCGGCAATGGCCTCCGCGATAGGCTTGCCACTGAAGTTTTTGACGTCGGCCACGTCGGATTTTATATCTTCTTTGTAGTCGTCCCAAAGAGGCAACCGCCAAAGCCGTTCGCCGGTGCGGTCACCGGCCGCGGTGAGTTGGGCCGACAGGTCGTCGTTGGCCGTAAACAGTCCGGCCGCGTGGTAGCCCAAGGCGGCAATGACGTTGCCCGTCAGGGTCGCCAGGTCGATCAGAACGTCGGGCTGGAAGTGGCGGAGCAGGTAACCCAGCCCGTCGGCCAGAATGACGCGGCCCTCGGCGTCGGTGTCGATGACTTCGATGGTCTTGCCATTGTAGGCCGTCACCACGTCGCCGGGCTTGGTCGACTGCCCGTCGGTCGAATTTTCGGTGGCCGGCACGATGCCAATCAGACGCACGGGCAGGCGAAGTTTGGCCGCCACTTCCACCGTGCCCAGCACGGCCGCGGCCCCGCCCATGTCGCTTTTCATGAGGTGCATGTTGGTCGACGCTTTAATCGACACCCCGCCCGTGTCGAACGTAACGCCTTTGCCCACTAACCCAACCGTGGGCACCTTCGTGGACATCTCCTCCCCAACCCCGGCCGGCTGATAGTCGGCCACAATCAGCACCGGCGGCACGGCGCTGCCCCGGCTCACGCTCAGCAACGCCCCCAACCCTTGCCGTTCCAGTTCGGCCTTGTCCAACACGGTCACCGCGTAGCCATGCTCTTGCCCCGATTGAACGGCCCAATCGGCGAGAATCTGTGGGGTTTTGTAATTGGCCGGCGCGTTCATCAAATCCAGCATGGCGCGCTGTGTTTGGGCAATGGCTTCGGCGCGGGCCAGCGCTGCGCGGGCGTCGGCGTCGTTGGCGCCCCCGGTTAACAGTGTTAACCGGCCTTCTTCGCCGTAAAAAGCCGATTGCTCCGGTTTGTCGGTGTGGTACAGCCGCAGGTCGTAGCCCCCCCCGCGAACACCCAGCGCGACGGCTTCGATTACCTCGGCCGAATGACCCGTCAGGTCAACGGCGACGTGGGTGGGCAGTTTAACCTTCTGCGCGAAGAACAGCTTTCGGAACGTCCGCAGCCACTCGTTGACGCCGGGCTTCGGCCCCAGACCTAGCAGGTACGTCCGGCCACCGTCGGGTTGGTAAACGGGCAGCACCTCGTTCCGGTCGGCCGCAAAATCGGTTCGCAGCACCGACGTGGGCAGGCCGACGCGCCCGGCCAAAGCAGTCAGTTGGTCGGACAGTTGGTCGGTTTGGGGAACCGGAATTACCAGCAGGTCGGCCGTCCTGTCCCGGACGGGTGTCGGTCTGGTTTGGATAAGAATGTTCATGATCGGCTAATAAAACAACCATTCGACCGCTTTGGGAAACTCGCGGCCCCAGTGTTCTTCCTGGTGCGTGCCGACCGGATCGACGGACAGACGGATGTCGATGGGCTGCCCACCGTAGTTTTGTTTGAGCAGGGCTTCGTTGAACCGCTGAATGTTGGGCACCATATACGCCGATTCCTGCTCCCCGCCGTAGGCGTACACCCGCATCGGCACGGGCGACTTAAATTGGATGGCGTCGAAGTAAATCTTGGGCGAAATCCAGAGCGACGGCGAAAACACCAGCAGCCGCCCAAACACGTCGGGGTGCAGAATGCCGGCGTAGACGCTGATCAGCCCGCCCAGCGACGAGCCGCCGATGCCGGTATGGATGGCCTCGGGCTGGGTGCGCAGGTTGGCGTCGATGACGGGTTTGAGCGTGTGGACAATGAAGTCGAGGTAATCGTGGCCTCGCCCTTTGCCGGCGCGGGTCCGGTGGAGCGTAAAGTCACGGATGCGTTCTTCCTGCCCGTGGTCGATAGACACCAGAATCACCTCGTGATGGTGCCGGGCGGCCAGCAGGGCCATTTTCTGGTCGACGGCCCAGGTGCCGTAGCCTTGACCTTCGCCGAACAGATTTTGCCCATCGTGGAGGTACAGCACTGGGTAGCGCTTCGTGGTCTGCGCGTAGTCGTGGGGTAGCAGGACGTGAATCCGGCGCGTGGTATCGAGTTGGGGAACGGCAAAGTCGGGGCTGAGCAGTTCGATTTTGGGCAGCAGTTCGGGGTTGTAGGGCATCCCGAACCAGCGCCAGTGCGGCACATAATCGACCAGCAGGCCCGCGTCGGAGGGTGTGGTGCGGTTGGCCGGTGCCTCGCCCGATTGGTCTAACTCGACGTGGTCCCAGCCGCCCCGCGTGTATTTATAGGTCAGTTCGTCGGGCCGGGGCCGGTCGGCTGGGAAGTCGAGCGCGTACTGACCGGGGCCGGTGGGCTGCATCCGAAACTGAGCGACGTCGGGCAGCCAATCGCAGAAGTTACCGGATAAGAATACGGGGCGGTCGTCGTGGACGGGTGTGGTTAGTTCAAAGCGTAACGTTGAGGACATGGGTAGGCGGTCAATCAAACCGCAAAGATACGGAGGAATAGGCGTTGGTTTGTCGCCAGAGTGGTTCGACGGCAACCCGCAGCCAGGACGAACCTACAGAATGACTTTTCGGATGGTTCCGTCGAAGATCTGAGCCACGTAGTAGGTGTTGAGGCCACTTCGTTTGATCGAGTTGGGGTAGTCTAAACCTCGCACCAAGGCCGTGTTGCCCCCAGCCGTTGACCGCACGATCGTTCCCGAATTACCAACAAATCTCTCACCCGTCCAGGTGCCATACTCCAGGACGAGGGGTTGCCGATTATGGTCTAACTCCGGATCGGTCATTGATAAGCCGGTCTGGTAAACCGACACCGTGCTGTCGAGTCCAACCCGGTAGATGGGCGCTTGCCCGGTTTATGGTTCATAGCCGAAACGGTTAACGGAATTGACGGATTTGCAGCCGGTTTGACCAGCTTGCTACAAGGAACGTTGTGACCGGTAGTACACTATGGCCTTCTCGGTTTCCAGATACACCATCCCTAACCGCTCCATCACCCGGACCGACGCCCGGTTGGGCACATCGGTCGCTGCGATAATATCGGTAAATCCCACCGGCCCAAATCCGTAGTCAAGTCCGGCCCGGGCGGCTTCGGTGGCCAGACCCCGGCCCCACCAAGCGGGCAGCAACCCATAGATAAGTTGCAACGGGTAGGGCAGGTCCTCAAACCGCCAATAGCCGCAAAAGCCGATGATGGGCCGATGACCGGTTTCGCGCACGGCCCACAAGCCGTAGCCCAAATTCCGAAACATAACTCCGCTCTGGTCGACCACCCTCGCCGTCCAGGTCTCTTCCACGACAATATCGTCCAGCAGGTAACGCCTAACGTCCGGGTCGGTAAACAACGCGTGCAGTTCGGGCTGGTCTGGGTCACAAAAAGGCGTCAGCGTCAGCCGGTCGGTCTGGAGCGTGAACGGGATCATGGTTTGTCAAGTAGCGTCTGCGCCCACCTGAGTCGTTAAACCCAGTGGTTTCGCTAACAGCGAATCAAAGCTTTTCCCAATTACCCGACGCGCCAGTAGAGCGCCTGACCTTAGTACGCCCAAAGCCACGAACCCAACGTATTCCAATCCTTTACCATCGACAACGGCAATCTCGTCGGGGGCGACGGTTGAGACAATGTGTAAAATTTTATGAAGGAAAGATTGGGTAAGGGTTATTGCTTGATACGGAAATCGAACGTAAACGGCTCCGTGCCAATCAGCTTGATTTGCGAAGATTGAGGATGGGCTGGATTAAGCAGATAATTTAGCTCATTGGTAATAGTTGCCGACGGTACGCACAATACGGGTGCTTGCCCACGCCGAAGCCAATTATTACCGAGTTGCTGGCAGGAGTCATACTGTTGAAAATCAACCCAGTCAGAAACCAAGGCTTCGCGCGCAATGCGTTCGATGGGTAAGTCATCGGGTATGTCAATCACCATCACGCGGAACAAGTCAATAAAGCCTTCACCGCTTCGGTGAACGACGTTTTCTAAACAAGCGAGCGCCCGACTGGCGGCTGTGTAAATGACGTATTGCCCGCGGCTGTTCCAACGCGCAGCTCCGCCTGAAGCCACCAAGCGGTCCGCGTAAATAGCTTTGGTGATGCGGTAAACGAGCATCCGGCGCGTCAGGCTAAATCGCCGTATTCAATACGGGTTACCTCGTCCATAATCAGGTCAATACCGCCGGAGGTATGAAGTAGAACGAACGGTACTTGGCCACCCAGCCCATAAGCGGGTTTATCCATCCACCGCCGAAACGCATGGGCTGAGCCAAACACGGATTCACCTTTCTGGTTCAACGCCTTGAGTGAGTCCACGACCCGGACAACAACCGCATGTAAACCAACCAACGTAACGTCGCTCTGGACGCTGTCTACCAGTTGATGAATAGCTCGTTTTAGTTCTTCGGTCGTCATAGTCAAGGTTACTTGAGTAGCCGAATATCGTATGTTTGTAACAAAATCCACCGTATGCTTAAAACTTACGAATACGTTGGCTTAGTCTATCTAATTTACACGAACGACCACTTACCCATTTATGTGCACGTTCAATACGCCGAATACGGGGGCAAAGCCGAATTGGGTTACACAGATGGGGAACTGACCAGCGTTATTTTTAGTAAAGAAAAGGCAAAAAGCCGCTACCATCAGAAGAGGGTTGGTAAGTGCTGGAACGAATGGCTTTACAAGAAGTATGGTTGCCCAACGCTGAGCAAGCCATCATCGACGATCGGAAATTAACGGGTTACGCGTTGAACTTTGAGCACGAGGAAGGTAAGCACAAAGCGTTTGTGTTTCGATCCGTATTGGGGTTAACGGCTTTGGATGCTCCTGAACTCAAGGCTCGTATCTTGCAGGAAGTCTTCCGTAACCCGGCTAAAATTGGC
>CAXUEB010000089.1:0-1022 GCA_964249775.1 uncultured Spirosoma sp. | reverse complement strand
AAGCGTTACTCCGTTGAGTTTAGCTGGACCCGAGCCGGTCGAACCGCGACGGTTCTAACGAGTTGGATTATCCGCACCGGTGAGAACGTGCCCCGCTTAACGAGTTGTTACATTCCCGAAGAATAATCGCATGAAAGACACTCTTCAGTTGTTGGACATTGTCGCCTTATTGACCGATTTGCCGGATGAAAAAGTCCGCGTCGGTCAAGTAGGCACCATCGTTGAGGAATTGGCCGACGGCGTCTATGAAGTTGAGTTCGCCGACGCCAAAGGCCGCACATTGGCTACCTGCGCCGTTGAAGCTAAAGACTTGTTGAAGCTAACGCACGAGTTAACGGCTTAACCATCTTCACCATGACGGTTGTTTACGCAGCCTACCTCGGCGATTACCGCATCAACGTTTACTTCTCAGACGGAAGCGGGCGGGTTATTGATCTTGCCCACGCCTTCAGCCGATTGCCGGGCTACTACGCTCAATACCGCCAGCCTGACCTATCCAAATCCTTCACCATCGACGGCAGCAATCTGGTTTGGGGTGAAGATTGAGACGTAACTTATCCAACGTGGGATTTAAGTAAGGAGAAGATTGAGTGAATGTTTACAATAGTACGTTGTGAGCAGAGACCGGTCCATATAGTATGGCATAGCATAATTAAAATTTATTGAACGAGAGTAGCAGCCATACATGTCATAGCCGGCCGGTCAATGGAAACAAAAACTGATGTGACAGTAAATTCAAATCTAAAATCCCAAAGCAAAGCCACCACTCTTTTTCATCTGTGCTTCAAAGTTGTCAACATCCTCAATTAATCTTTTGCAATTGTAATAATGCATTCTCAAATTTTTAACAAAGTTATTTACTTTATGAAAATTTACGGATTTATTGACCACGCTCGTTTCATCTTGATCATCTAAGTATATAATGTGTTCAGCATCGCCTTCAAACAAACCTTCCGTAATCACGTAATTAACCGAATTTTTAGTTCCTCTTCTCGAACTAATACTATTTAATGTATATACAT
>CAXUEB010000088.1:6766-18102 GCA_964249775.1 uncultured Spirosoma sp. | reverse complement strand
GGGGCCTGCTGCCGGTGGCTTATTCCGACAAGTTCACGATGGCGCAGTACTCGGCTCCCCCGCTGTCGGGACCGTTGGTCGTCAAAACGTTTCGGACGTTCTTTGGAAAATCGCCGGGCGAGCTGTTCGATACATTCGACATCAATTCGGTCAACGCGGCCAGTATTGGACAGGTGCATCAGGCGTGGAAAGGCGGGCGAAAATTAGCGGTAAAGGTGCAGTATCCCGGCGTGGCCGACGCGGTGAGTTCGGACCTGAAAATTGCCAAGCCGTTAGCCGTGCGGCTGCTCAACCTCGACGAGCGGCAGATTGACCGCTACATGGGGGAAGTGGAAAGTAAGCTGCTGGAGGAAACCGACTACGAACTCGAACTCCGGCGAAGCATTGAGATTTCCGAAGCGTGTGCCCACATCAACGGGCTGGTGTTTCCCAAGTACTACCCCGAACTGTCGAGTAAGCGCATTCTAACGATGGACTGGCTGGACGGGTTGCACCTAAGGGAATTTCTGGCGACGAACCCCTCACAGGCCGTGCGCGACCGCATCGGGCAGTTGCTTTGGGATTTTTACGATTACCAGATTCATACGCTCCGGCAGGTGCACGCCGACCCGCACCCCGGCAACTTTTTGATGCGGGCCGACGGCACGATGGGGGTCATTGATTTCGGCTGCGTGAAGGTTATTCCGGAGTATTACTACGACAATTACTTCCGGCTCATTAACCCCGATACAATTCAGGATGAGCGTCTGACGCAGCAGATTTTTACGAATCTGGAGTTTTTGGTGCCGCAGGATTCGCCCAAGGACCGCAAGTTTTTCTCGAACCTGTTCGTGCAGATGATCGAGATGCTCGGCGCACCCTTCGCGGTCGATGCGTTTGACTTCGGCAATGACGAGTATTTTAACAAAGTCTACGCGTTCGCCGACGAACTCACGAAGTTAGAAGAGTTGCGCTCGTCGAAGGTCGTGCGCGGCTCGCAGGATGGTTTGTACGTCAACCGAACGTACTACGGCCTGTACGCCATGCTCAACGAACTGAAGGCTCGCGTTCGGACGATCAAGCCGGATTGGCTGCGGTCGAAGAAGCTGATGGCTGCTTAGCGCACCGACCATTGCCTGAAAAGAGAAAGCCCGCTGCCGTTGGTCAGCGGGCTTTCTCTTTACCGACCGCCGTTCGTATCTTTACGTATGCTACTTACCACCGACACGGTCGTTGCCCACGTGCGGCCCCGCTTCGACGATATCTTTATGGAACTGGCCGTCAACCTGGCCAAACGTTCGCACTGCATCAAAGCGCAGGTCGGCGCGGTGCTTACCCGCGACACGCGAATCATCTCCATTGGCTACAACGGCCCGCCGGCCGGCACCCACAACTGCGACGAGGAGTTTGCCGGTGTGGGTTGCCCCCGCGATTCAAAAGGCTCGTGTTCGTTGGCCCTGCACGCCGAGCAGAACGCCATTCTGTACGCGGCCAAAAACGGTTCAGAAGTTGAAGGAGCCACGATTTACGTGACGCTGTCGCCCTGCATCGCCTGCGCCCGTATTATCTACAGCATGAAGATCGCCCGCGTTATTTTTCTGCACTCCTACGCCGATTACAAAGGCATTACGTCCGACGAAGGCGTTGATTTCCTGCGTCGGTTTGGCGTCAAGGTCGAGCGGTACGCGCCGGGCGAAGGCGTTACGCTGCTGTCGGAGCCGCCCCTCGTTGGATCGGCCGTTGTGCCCCGTAACGCATGAATATTCTGGCGCACGGTTACCTATCGGGCCGCAACGACGCCTTGCTCGTCGGCAACTTCATCGGTGATTTTATTAAAGGCGATCCAACGCACCCGCGGCATAACCTGGCCCCGGCCGACGTTGCGGGCGTGCGGCTGCACCGGGCCATTGATACCTTTACCGACGCTCACCCCGACGTCGCGGCCGTGCGCGCGTTGCTGCGTCCCCGCTGCCACAAGTACGCGGGCGTCGCCGTCGACGTATTTTTCGATCACTTCTTAGCCGTCCACTTCTATGAGTTGACCGGCGAAACGCTGGCTAATTTCACAGCTTATTTTTACGCTGTTCTGCACCAAAACGCCAACCGGCTTCCCCCGCCGGCCGCCCGCATGTTGGATGCGATGAGCCGATACAATTGGTTGGAGCAGTATCAGACCTTCGATGGCATTAACCGCTCGCTGGGAGGCATTGCCCGCCGGACGGCCTACGCGTCGGGGCTGGAAACGGCCGTTGTGGATTTGGAGCGGTATCACAACGAAATCGAAGCGCGATTTCGGGCGTTCTGGCCGCTCTTGGTGGCTCATGTCCGCCAAACGCTGGCAAGCCTGCCCGATGCGGGTTAACTTTGCCCCCAAAACCGCGAAGTGCTCTTGCGCATATTCGTCTACCGTACCCGTAATTCGCCCATTCCATTGATTGCCGCCGTTGACGATCTGCTGAAAGACATCCGCAACAAGCGGATTGCGCCCGTTTATTTACTCCACGGCGACGAGCCGTACTACCTCGACCGCATCGCCGAAGAACTCGAAAAAGTGGTTGTGCCGGTGGCTGAGCGCGGGTTTAACCAGTTCGTACTCTTCGGCAAAGACACCGACGTAGGAGCCGTGATGAATTACGCCCGGCGCTACCCGTTCATGGCCGATCGGCAGTTGGTGCTCGTTAAAGAAGCGCAGCAGATGGCTGGCATCGGCGACAAATCGGCGCAGACCTTGCTCGAAGATTACGCCCTGAATCCACTGTCGAGTACGATTCTGATGCTGTGTTACGTCAAAGAAGAGGGCAAACCGGCGTTGGACGAGCGCAAAGCGTGGGTGAAAGCTTTCGGGGCGAAGGGTAAGCTGCTGGGCGTTAAGAAGCTGTACGACAACAAAATTCCCGATTGGGTAGGGGAGTATTGCCGTGAACAGGGCGCAAAGGTCAGCCCCAAGGCGTGCCAACTTTTAGCCGATCACATTGGCAACGATCTGAAACGGCTGGCCAGCGAGATCGACAAGATTCTGATTAATCTGCACGTCGGCGAAGAAATTTCGGCCGCGACGGTTGAGCGCTTAGTCGGCATCAGCAAAGAGTACAACGTTTTCGAGTTGCAGAAGGCACTCGTGCAACGCGACGTCGTGAAGGCCAACCGCATCGTGGATTACTTCGCCCGAAACCCAAAAGACAACCCGTTAGTGGTCATCTTAGCGCAGTTGTTCGGCTACTTCGGCAAGGTGCTGCTGGTGCAGGCCAGCAAAGACCAGACCGACAAGGGGCTGGCTCCGCTGCTGGGGGTAAACCCGTTCTTCGTCAAGGATTATTTATCGGCGGCCCGCACGTTTCCCTTGCCCAAGGTGGCGGCCATCATCCACGCCATCCGGCTTGCCGACGCCCGCAGCAAAGGCATCGACGCGCCGACGATGACCGAAGGCGACATCCTGCGCGAGTTGGTGTTCGAAGTGCTGCACTAAACGGAAGGTAGGGTTTTTCCGTTGTGTTGCCGGCGAACATAGATGAGTCGAATATAAAAAGCCGCTGGTCATCAGCGGCTTTTTACGTTAGTAGCTACGGTTAAGCCCAAATTTGCCAATCCTGTGCCTAACAATTCCGCTGTTTGTAACGACTCTTTAATAGGGGTTTGCTTGCTTTTCGTTAATATTGCAACACTGTTGCATAAATTTGGTTAAGCGTTAGGTACGGCCGGAACGACCGGAATAGGATGGGTTGGACAGCGAAACGATGGCTACTGTTGGTGCTGCTGAGTGCGGTTTCGACCACGGACGGTACGGTCGGCTGGGCGCAGTCGGTCTGTACAACCGTGCTGACCGGCCGGGTGCTGGCGCAAAATAGCCGCGAACCACTCGCGGGCGCAACCGTATCGGTCCGTCAGATAGCCGTCGGAGCCGTCGCGGATACCAATGGCTTTTTTCAGCTTGTCGCCGTGTGCCCCGGTCAGTACGTGCTGGCGTATCAGTTTGTCGGCTACAAAACGACGACCGTATCGCTAACGGTGGGTTTGGATTCGGTTATTGCCCTGGAACCGGTGCAGTTGGTACCCGAAACGCAAACCTTACGGGAAGTAGTGGTAACCGAACAACGTTCCGAAGCCGGGCAATTGCTTCAGGTCCAAACCGCTCTAACGGGTAATGTGCTCGACGCTACGCGGGGTCAATCGCTTGGCGAAAGCCTGAAAGTCTTGCCAGGATTGTACTCGATTCAAACCGGGCCATCCATCTCGAAGCCGGTTATTCACGGTTTGTCAAGCAACCGGATACTAACCCTCAACAACGGCGTTCGGCAGGAAGACCAGCAGTGGGGCACCGAACACGCTCCGCAGATTGACCCGTTTCTGGCTTCGCGGCTGACGGTTATCAAGGGCGCGGCCGGCGTTCGCTACGGCTCCGACGCTATTGGGGGCGTGATTCTGGTCGAGCCGAAAGCCCTACCGACTCAGCCGGGGCTGGCAGGTGAACTGAACGGAGTTGGCGCGACCAACGGGCGGCAGGGAACCGTGTCGGGTTTGGCGGAACAAGCGTTCGGCGGTAAGCTGACTGGCCTGAGTTGGCGCGTTCAGGGAACGCTCAAACGCGTCGGGTACACCAAAACACCCGATTATTATTTAGAAAATAGTAGCTACCACGAAACCAACGGTTCGGCGACGCTGAATTACACCCGTCGAACCCACACCGGTGGAGCAGCCGGTGTCGACGTGTTTTACAGTCGGTTTGCAACCAAAGTCGGGCTGTTTCGGGGGGCGCAGGTCGGCAGCTTGACCGATCTCTACGCGGCCATTGCCCAACCCGAACCCTTGCGTCAGCCGGGCTTTTCGTACGCGCTCGACCGACCTTACCAGCAGGTCCAACACGATCTGCTCAGGGCAAAGGCCTTTGTTCGGTCGGCGCGGTGGGGAACACTGTCGGCAACGTTTGCCCGGCAGCAGAACGTCCGGCAGGAATACGACGTGCTGGCGTTTAGCCGCTCGACCAACCCCGAACTGTACTTAAAATTGGTTACCCAAACCGCCGACCTGGTATGGGAGCATGGTTCGACGCAAACGACGACCGAACAACCGCAGCGCGCCGGTCGATTTTCGGGCAGCATGGGTGTTAATGCCATTACGCAGGGCAACGTTCGCCGGTTTCTGTTCCTGATTCCGAATTTTCGGACCTACGGCGCGGGCTTGTTCGCGTTGGAACGGTACGCGCGTGGGCGCTGGACGCTCGAAGGGGGCATTCGGTACGATTACCGCTGGCTCCGGGCTTTTTTTCTGGACGAATCGACCAACACCGTAACAAACCGCACCCACGACTGGCGCAATGTTTCCGGCTCGTTCGGGGTTGCTTATCGACCAACGACCCAACTGACCTTAACGGGCAACCTAAGCACGGCCTGGCGAGCGCCCAACGCGAGCGATCTGTACGCCGACGGCCTGCACCAGAGCGCCGTGGCCTACGAACGGGGCAACCCCGATCTAAGACCGGAGCAGGCTTATAATGCCAATCTATCCGTTGAATACACCGGCAAGCGGCTGTACACGGACGTTAATGTTTACAGCAACCGCATCGAAAATTACATTTACCTCAAGCCCGATTCGGTGCCCGTTGTCCGGCAGCGGGGCGCGTTTCCGGCCTATTCCTATAGTCAGGTGCGGGCAACGTTCCGGGGCATCGACGCGACTCTTCGATACCAACTGACCAACCGGCTGACGCTGACTTCCAATACTGCGTTGCTATTCGCCTACAATTGCACAAACCAAGATTATCTGGTAGCGATTCCGCCAAACCGTACGGACAATGGCCTACGGTACGAACTGCCCCACAAAGGTCGGCTGACGGGTATGTATGCGAGTATCAACAGTCAGTACGTTGCCCGGCAGAACCGCGTGCCGACCGTTACGCAACGTCGGGAGAACGGCCAGATTATTTTCACCGGTGATTTCGCGCCCCCGCCCGCGGCTTATACCCTGGTGGGCGCTGAGCTTGGGTGCGTCTGGCGAATTGGCAACCAGCCGGTCAACTTCATTCTCACCGGTACGAATCTGCTCAACCGGGCGTACCGCGATTACCTAAACCGTTTCCGCTACTTCGCCGCCGAGCCGGGACGGAACCTTGTGCTTAAATTAAAGTTGCCCCTAACGGCTGGGCAGAGCAGTTAACGACCAACCTTTTAATTGCCACGAATAGCACCCAACACCCATGCATCTAATTAAAAAATCTGTATTCTGTATCCTTGCCGCAACCGGGCTAATCGGCGCTTGCACGGGCGACGAACAAAACGTAGACCCGTCTGACCCCAATGAGGTCATTACCACGGCAACGCTCACGCTGACGAGCCAGACAACGCCCGTGCAAAGCGTAACGGCGATTATTGACAACCTGAACGCCACCGCCGACGTCAGCCGGTCAACCCTCAACTTGCGGGCCAACACCACCTACGCGGGTGTTCTGACGCTGCTCGACAAGACTAAAACGCCCGTCCTTGACGTGTCGGCGGAAGTGAAACAGGAAGCCAACGAGCACTTGTTTGTGTATACCTACACGCCCGCAACCGGACCCGCAGCGGCCTTGCAGGTAACCATTACGGATAAGGACACGAACCCCACGCCGTACCCGCTGGGGTTGACGACTCGCATGCAAACAGGAGCGACCGGAGCCGGTAAATTAACGGTTGTGTTGAAGCACCAGCCGGATACGAAAGACGGAACGGCCGCGCCGGGCACGACGGACCTAAGCGTTGACTTCAACGTAATTGTTCAGTAAAAGAGTGAGTAATTGAATGAGCAGTTGGTTCTGACCGAAGTTTTATAGCGTTTTGGCATCGGGTAATAGACCCGTATAGTCGACACGCTAAATTGCCCAGCCGGCCGGACGAAGATGTACCCTTGTGGATTGAAAGCGAGCTACCCCGGCCCGGTAATGACGCTTGATTCGGAGTAGGTGCTTACGCCGTAGTGCGTGTATGTTCAAACAAGCACGGCGCTTTAACCGACTCTGGGTAATTTGTCGTGGGTGTATAAGGATATATCGGCTCCTAACGCCTTTTGAGTGGTAAGCCCGTGTGGGCCAGTTATGGACCATGAACGTATTCGTTAGGCCGTCTTACAAAACACGAGAATTTAGATGAAACACACGCTACGAATCTCTAAAGGAATACTAATCGGTTTGCTGTTGTTCGGCGGGCAGCCCGCGTGGGCGCAGGGGTTGACAGCGGTCCAGTCAATGCCGAATGCAGATCGAACCAGCTCCGCGGGGGCGATTACCTCACGAACGACCCCGGTCGACCAAACGATTAGCGGGCGCGTGACGGACGGAACTACCGGCGCGGGTCTGCCGGGGGTAAGCGTGGTGGTCAAAGGCACGAACCGCGGCACCACCACCGACGGCGAAGGCAATTACCGCGTCAGCGTTCTCGACGGTGGCAACGGACCGGTGACGCTGGCGTTTTCGTTTATTGGTTACGTTACGCAGGAAGTGGCGGTCGGCAGTCGTAGCGTGGTGAACGTAACGCTGGCGACGGACGATAAGACGCTGAGCGAAATTGTCGTAGTGGGTTACGGTACGCAGAACCGCCGGGAACTGACGGGGTCGATTGCGTCGATCAACACCCAGACCATCCGGGACCAGCCCGTGACGAACGTCGTGGAAGGGCTAAGCGGACGGCTGCCGGGCGTTTTGATCCAACAGAATACGGGTGCGCCGGGCAATGCGCCGTCGATTAAAGTGCGGGGGTTGGGGTCCATCAGCGCGGGCAACGGGCCGCTAATCGTCGTCGACGGGCAGCCGTTGAACTCGGGTGGATTGACCAACGCGGGCGGTCTGCAACAGTTGAACCCCAACGACATTGAGAAGATTGACGTGCTCAAGGACGCGTCGGCCACGGCGATCTTCGGATCGCGCGGGGCGAACGGCGTCGTGTTAGTAACGACTAAGCGAGGCCGGTCGGGTCAGGCCCGCATCAACGTGGATTATTACACGGGCGTTCAAGAGGTCGCTAAAACAATGGACTTGCTCAATGCGCAGCAGTTCGCCGAGTATTCCAAGCAGGCCTACAATACGGCGTACTTAGAGCGGGTGCCGGGCGCGTCGGTCGATGATCCAAACAGCAAACGACAGGCTGAGCAGCGGTATCGCTACCCGCGGGGTGAATTTTCGGGCATTGACTTCGACAATCCGGCTAACCTGCCCACCATCGACTACCAGGCCTTGATCTTCCAGCGGGCACCGATCAGCAACTACCAGGTGTCGGCCGCGGGCGGCTCGGACCGGGTGCAGTACTTTGTGTCGGGCAACTACATCACGCAGAAGGGTATCATCAAACGGTCGGGTATCGACCGCTACACCGTTCGTTCCAACATCGACGCCCAACTCAACGCGAAACTAAAGGTTGGCTTAAGCTTTACGCCGTCCTATACCGTCGAGGACCGGGTTAACTCCGACGGCCACTGGGCCAACAACGGCGTCATCAACGCGGCCCTGTCGCTGCTGCCGTTTCTGTCCGTTTATCAGGCGGACGGTGTTACCTACAACTCGGCGGCTCAGATTGCGGCTAACTACAACTTTTCGGGCGTTACGAATCCGCTGGCCAATATTACCGAGCGCGACGACCGCACCAACGCGCTGCGGCTGCTGGGCAACGCCTACGCCGAATACGCCATCTACAAGACGCTGCGCTACCGAGCCACCATCGGGGCAGACTTGGATTACCGGCGTCGGAATCGGTTCCAAACATCAGCCATTCCCCTGAACCAACTTTTGCCGCCCAATGCCAATAACGGTTCGGCCTTTTCGTCGCAGAACGTTAACTGGGTTACCAGCCACACCCTCAACTACACGCTCGACCTCAATACCAAGCACCACCTCGAAGCGCTGGTCGGCTTAGAATCGCAGAAAAACAACTACGAAGACAACTTAGTGAGCGCCATTAACTTTCCCAACGACATTGTGCGCACCATTAACGCCGGTACCGTTACGGGCGGCTCATCCGGGCGCGACCAGTGGGCGCTGGCGTCTTACTTTGCCAGGGTGACTTATTCGCTAAGCGACCGCTACTTGTTCAACGCGTCCATCCGGCGCGACGGCTCCAGCCGGTTCGGGCGCAACAAACGGTACGGTACGTTCCCGTCGGCGTCGGTTGGCTGGCGCGTCACCCAGGAGCCGTTCATGCGGAGCGTTCCCGTTATCTCGGAGTTGAAATTGCGGGCCAGCTACGGCTTGTCGGGTAACAACGCCTTTTTGGATAACGACGGAAATCCAAGTAACTACCCCAGCGTTGGTGTCTTGACCAAAGACAACTACGTACTGGGCAGTAACTTGGTCAATGGATTGGGACCCAGTACGATCAGCAATAATGACTTGACGTGGGAGCGCAGCCGCCAGACCGACCTCGGGCTGGACTTCGGCTTGTTTGAGAACCGCCTATTGCTGACCGCCGATTATTACCGGCGCATCACCACCGACCTCCTGCTGTCGGTGCAAGTGCCGACGCTGACGGGCTTCTCATCGGCCATTCGCAACATTGGTGAGGTCGAAAACAAGGGCTTGGAGTTTGGTTTGAGCACCCGTAACCTGACTGGGTCGCGCGGGGCAGGGGCGCTGACCTGGACCACTGACCTCAACCTCTCGTTTAACCGCAACACGGTGCTCCGGCTCGGACCCACCGGCGACCCCATTCGGTCGGGCACGGGCATTGGCGAAACGAATATCACCGTTATTGGCGAGCCGTTGGGTAGTTTCTACGGCTACCGGCAGTTGGGTATCTTTCAGAACCAGGCCGACTTGGATAGCTACCCGCACTTTGCCGATAGCCGACCGGGCGACGTAAAGTACGAGGACGTGAACGGCGACAAGGTGATCAACGCCAACGACCGCACGCTGATTGGCAACAACCAGCCGGATTTCGTGTACGGCATCACCAATTCGTTTACGTTTAAGGGCTTTGAACTGAATGTCGTCGCCCAGGGCGTGCAGGGTGGTGAAATCCTGAATTTATCGCGTCGGTTCTACGAAAACCTCGAAGGCAACGCCCAGCAACTGACCACGGTTCTCGACCGCTGGCAGTCGCCCCAGCAGCCCGGCAACGGGACGGTGCCCCGCGCCAACAGCCGCACCACGGGTAACAACAACCAAGTGTCTACGCGTTGGGTAGAAGACGGCAGCTACTTCCGCATCCGTAACATCACGCTGGGCTACAACCTGCCGCGAACGCTTATTCAACGGGTCAACGTTCAATCGTTACGCGTCTACGTTGGCGTACAGAACGCGCTGACCTTGAGCAAGTATTTGGGTTATAACCCCGAAGTGAGCGGTTACGAAGGGCCACTGACGGGGGGCGTCGATTACGGTTCGTACCCGCTGGCTCGTACGTACACGATTGGCTTAAATCTGGGCTTCTAATCCTTCAATCAGACACTTTATGAAAACTAAATACATTCTGGCGAGTTTGTTTGCCCTGAGCTTGTCGTCCTGTAGAGAGCAGTTTTTGGACTTGTCGCCCATTGCGCAGGCCAACGTAAACACGTTCTACAAAACGTCGTCGGATATGCTGACGGCCCTCAACGGAGCCTACGGTGCCCTGCAATTCGCCGGTCAGTACGGTCAGTATTACATCTTTGCCGAAGTGCCGTCCGACGATACGACGCCGGTGCTGTCGGGTTCGGTAACCGACCAAGACGAGTTCGATAAGTTTTACCTGCGCACGACTAATCCGTTCTTGGCTGCTCGCTGGAGCGACGGCTACCGGGGCATCTACCGCACCAACACCGTCATTGACCGAATTGGGGGCGTGCCGATGGACGAAACACTTAAAAAGCGCGTCGGGGGCGAGGCTAAATTTCTGCGGGCACTGATGTACTTTAACCTGGTGCGGGCGTTTGGCGACGTGCCGTTGGTAGTCAAAGAAATCATTGACCCGTCGGAAGGCTACGAGTACGGCCGAGCGCCCGTAGCTGACGTGTACGCGCAGATTGCCGCCGATTTGACCGACGCCGAAGGTGCACTACCCGAACGGTACACGGGTGCGGACGTGGGCCGGGCGACGCGGGGTGCGGCCAAATCGCTGCTGGGCAAGGTGTACCTGACTCAAAGCAAATACGCCGAGGCTGCGGCTAAGCTCAAGGAAGTCATTGACGCTAACACCTACGATTTGCTGCCCAACTACGGCGACCTGTTTAAACCAGCCAACAAAAACAGTCGGGAATCAATTTTTGAGGTTCAGTATAAGAAAGGATCATTGGGCGAAGGCAGCAACTTCAGCAACGTTTACGCGCCCGAAAACTCGGGTAATGCCGTTGTTCAGTTCGGTGGGGGCGGTAACAACCGGCCGTCGCCCGATTTGGAAAGCGCTTACGAGGCCGGTGACCCGCGT
>CAXUEB010000088.1:3449-6756 GCA_964249775.1 uncultured Spirosoma sp. | reverse complement strand
AGTTGTCGTTTGCCAGCAGCTACATCAATGCCGCCGGCCGCAAAGTGGATTACTACTTCATCCGTAAGTACGCCGACGCGCCCACGACCAACGGCGACGCAGAAGACAATTTTTACGTCTTGCGCTACGCGGACGTCTTCCTGATGTACGCCGAAGCCTTGAACGAAACCGGCCGAACCGCCGAGGCCTTGCCTTTCCTGAACCGGGTACGCAAGCGGGTAGGACTGGCCGACAAAACGGGCCTGGCGCAGGCGGCTGCGCGGCTGGCTATTGAGCAAGAGCGCCGAATCGAACTGGCCTTCGAGGGCCACCGCTGGTTTGATTTGGTACGGACGGGGCGAGCTTTGCCGGTTCTGCGCGCTAAAGCCGCGGCCATCGGCATCCGGGCGAATCTAACGGAAAACAACCTCGTGTTTCCCATTCCGCAGAGTCAGATCGACATTAACCCGACGAAGATCAAGCAGAATCCTGGTTATTAACGGCTCGCCCAACGCGTAAAGGCAATCTGTGAAACAAAAAGCCCCCAGCTTACTACGAGTTGGGGGCTTTTTGTTTCACAGATTGCCTTTCTTCATCTCCTTCACCGCGTGATCCGCCGAGCGGGCCGTCATGGCCATGTACGTCAGCGACGGATTTTGGGTCGACGTCGAGGTCATGCAGGCTCCGTCGGTGACGAACACGTTCTTGACGGCGTGGAGTTGGTTCCACTTGTTGAGCACCGACGTTTTGGGGTCTTTACCCATGCGCGCGCCCCCCATCTCGTGGATGTCTAAGCCGGGGTTGCGCTTGTCGTCACGCAGGCGGATGTTTTTGAAGCCGGCCATCGTAAACATCTCCGTCATCTGCTCCTGGTAGTCCTTCACCATCTTCTCGTCGTTGTCGTCGTAGCCGATGGAAATTTTGAGCTGCGGAATGCCAAACGGGTCTTTCAGCGACGGGTCGAGGGCAACGTAATTTGATTCTTTTGGGATGGTTTCGCCCATCATGTGCGAGCCGACGTGCCAGCCGCCCAACTGCGGATTCAACAAACTTTCCTTGAGCGCCACCCCAATGCCATCCTGATTCGCGCGGGAGATGCGCCCGGCCGAGAAACCGGCCGCGTAGCCCCGCAGAAAGTCCGTGTCTTGCTTGTAGACGTTACGGAAACGGGGAATGTACGGGCCGTTCGGGCGTCGTCCTGCGGTGGTTGAGTCCAGATGACCGTCGTACTCGGCCGAGATGCCCGCCCGGTAGTTGTGGAACGCTGCGTACTTGCCCAAGACACCACTGTCGTTGCCCAGTCCGTTCGGAAACCGGCTGGAGGTGGAGTTGAGCAGGATGAGGTTAGTGTTCAGCGCAGCCGCGTTGACGAAAATGATGCGGGCAAAATACTCCGTCATCTGCTTTGTATTCGCATCGACCACGCGCACGCCGGTCGCCTTGCCCCGCTTGTCGTCGTAGATAATCGAGTGCACAACGGAGTGGGGCCGCAGGGTCATCTTGCCGGTTTTGGCCGCCCAGGGAATCGTCGTTGAATTGGACGCAAAATAGCCGCCGTAGGGACAACCCCGCTCGCAGATGGCCCGGTGCTGGCACTGCGCCCGGCCCTGCTGCGTATGAATCGGGTTCGGCCGCGTGATGTGAGCCGCGCGGCCCATGATTACGTGCCGGTCTTTGTAGCGGCTGGCCACCTGCTGGCTGAAGTGCTTTTCGGCGCAGTTCCACTCGTGCGGGGGCAGAAACTCGCCGTCGGGCAGGGTATCTAATCCGTCTTTGTTGCCCGAAATGCCCGCGAACCGCTCAACGTAACTGTACCAGGGCGCCAGGTCAGCGTAGCGAATGGGCCAGTCGACGGCAAATCCGTCGCGGGCGGGTCCCTGGAAGTCGAAGTCGCTCCAGCGCTGCGTTTGCCGCGCCCACATCAGCGACTTGCCGCCCACTTGGTAGCCCCGAATCCAGTCGAAGGGCTTTTCCTGCACGTAGGGGTGCTCGGCGTCTTTGACGAAAAAGTGCGTGCTGCCCTCGTAAAAGGCGTAGCACTTGCTGATAATGGGGTTCTGCTCGCGGATCTCCCGCGGCAGTTGATTCCGGTGCTCAAAATCCCAGGGGTTAACCAGCATCCCGGTCGGATAATCGGTGATGTGCTGCACGTCGCGGCCCCGTTCGAGCACCAGCGTCCGCAGGCCCTTGCCAGTCAGTTCTTTGGCCGCCCAGCCCCCGCTAATGCCCGAACCGACCACAATGGCGTCGTAGGTTTGTTGCGCCTTAGCGTCAATTGCAAAATGTGCCATGAAGATGTGTCACCAATGGGTGCCGTGCTATTGAGTGGGTTATTTAGCCGTTGGCTGGGCGGCTGCTTTAGCTACCACCGGTACGCAGCCGTGGTAATAGCCAGGAATGGGTTGAAAATGCATGAGGTTGGTCATCACGTACTCCGACGTCGTATAGCCCCGAATGGTTAGCCCTTTAACCAACGCGTAAAATGCTTTTTGGTCGGCGTCGGCGGTTTGAGCCAAGCGGCCGAGCAGTTCCGTCCGTTGGCTAACGTCGCCGTCGGCGAAGGGTTTGCCGTAGGTTTGCCGGGCCAGTTCATCGACGGCGCTGAGGCCCTTAGCCAGCTTATCCTGCGCAGCCTTGTCGTAGCAGTCGGCCACCATCTTCTGAATAAACTGGGGAACGGCCAGCTCCTTCGCGCCGGGCGTATCGGTGGCGGGAATGAGCGTATCCACCAAGCCAGTCAACACCGCCATCTGCTCGGTTGGCATAAGGCGTTGGGCCGACTTAACGGTCTCCAAAGTCCAACCGTTGGTCCAGGTGGGTAGGTTAAGCAGCCCACCGGCGGCCAAAGCCATATTTTTAAGGGCTATGCGTCTTTGCACGGCGTATGACGATCTAAGTATTCGTTAAATAACCAGTAAAAATAGTATTTTAACGCGAGAGTCTCACTTCAGCAGGAGGAATGTTGTGACGAGTCAGTGTCCTAAGAACGGAAGAAGTTAATGTTACCTGTGCGGATAGTACGCCTTGCGTAATCTGCGCTTAATCGGGAGAAGCTATGGCTTAGTAGGTTGTATTGATTAATTGTGTATTAAACGAATTTTGTTTATAACATTTTCATAAAAGCAATCAAAAATACGGTTAAAACCTAATTTGGGTATTATAAGGTATTGTTAAGCCACGCTATATTTGCTGAACGCATATTGACAAACCCAAATCCAGTTTAATCCACCTTGACAATCATGGCAAAGTCGAAGTTAGAGTACATTTGGCTCGATGGTTACAAGCCTACCCAAAGCCTGCGGTCTAAAACCAAAATTGAAGGCGATTT
>CAXUEB010000088.1:0-3439 GCA_964249775.1 uncultured Spirosoma sp. | reverse complement strand
GGTCTTTATCTGCCCTGACCCGCAGCGCCGGGACGCTTACTTAGTCATGTGCGAAGTGCTCAACGCCGACGGCACGCCCCACGAGTCGAACGGCCGGGCCACGATTCAGGACGACGACAACGATTTTTGGTTTGGGTTTGAGCAGGAATACTTCCTGTGGAATCCCGTGACGAACAAGCCCTTGGGCTTTCCGGCCGAGGGTGATCCGGCACCGCAGGGACCGTACTACTGCTCGGTAGGCGCAAACAATGCCTTTGGGCGCGACATCATCGAAGAACACTTAGACGCTTGTTTAGACGCGGGCTTAAACGTCGAAGGCATTAACGCCGAAGTCGCGCCGGGTCAGTGGGAATTCCAGATTTTTGCCAAGGGTGCGCAGGCCGCTGGCGACCAAATTTGGGTGGCTCGCTACCTGCTGGAGCGCATTGGCGAGAAATACAACGTTTGGATTAACTGGCACTGCAAGCCGCTCGGTACGGACGCCGATTGGAACGGGTCGGGTATGCACGCCAACTTCTCGAACTCGATTCTCCGCACGGCCGGCAGCAAAGACGTATACGACAAAATTTGCCAGTCGTTCGCGCCGGTTATTCAAGAACACATTGCCGTGTACGGAGCCGACAACGAACTGCGCCTGACGGGTAAGCACGAAACGCAATCCATCAATCAGTTCTCCTACGGCGTTTCGGACCGGGGCGCGTCGATCCGCATTCCCATCGCCACGGTGGAACGCGGCTGGAAAGGCTGGCTCGAAGACCGCCGGCCCAACTCGGCGGCTGATCCGTATAAGGTAGCCGCCCGCATCATTACGACCGTGAAGTCGGCCGATGTGATGGAGATGGCGTAAATTGAAATTCACCAGTCAGTTAACGAGAAGTGCCGGGTAGGTTGCCCGGCACTTTTTCTTTTTTCGGCTACCCAACTGGTCTGTTCATGACGACGTTTTCGGTAGAACACTTTTTGCGCGAACTCACGACCCTGCCGCACCGCGGAGCGGCCACTCCCAACGAAGCTGAAGCGGCCCGGCTGTTGCAAACCTACCTGACGGACTTGGGCGCAACCGTGCGGATGGAGCCGTTTCAAACGCCTAAAACCTACGCGACGGTGGTCTACTGGCTCATTGGTGGGTTGCTGACGGGGCTGGCCTTGGTGCCCGTGACGGGCGTGGCAATTGGATTAGTTTGGTATTTCGTCCTGATGGCCTGGCGGTATTTCAACTGGCGCTACGCGTTCGTGACCCGGTTTCCTGTCCAACACAGGTCGTATAATATTGTAGGCCACTGGCCCGCCCACCAAGCCCCCGAAACCACGCACAAGGTTATTCTGATGGCGCACTACGACACCGCCCCGGTGTCGCTGCTCTACGGTCCGAAACAACAAGCCGGCTTTCGAACGTCGCTGATGATTTCGCTGGGGCTGATGGTCATTGCGGGCGTTATGGCCACGCTTGAAGCGTTCGGCTCTGGCTTGCCTTACCTAACGTATGGGCGCTACGGTTTGATGCTGTATTTTGCCGGGCAAGCGCTGCTGGGAACGGTAGGTTACTTTCTTCGGGGCTACGCCAACGGGGCCAGCGACAACGCCACGGGCGTCGCGGCTGCGCTCGCCACCGCCGACCAACTCCAACAACTTGGTTTAGCCAATCTCGACCTGACGGTGGTCTTGACCAGCGCCGAAGAAGTCGGCATGATTGGCGCGTATCAGTACGTCGAAGCGCACCAGCGGGGGTGGAACCGCAACCAAACGACAGTCATCAACTTCGACACGCTTGGAGCGGGTAAATTAACCGTTGTTGAAGAAACCGGGACAGTCGAGACTATCCGCTACGACAACGCTCCGACCCGGTTAGCCCGCCAACTGCTCCAAACCGACGCCTTCCGCGACCGGGCGCAGGTGGGTCGCTGGCACACGGCCGACTTCGACAGTGTTTGGTTCGTGCGCAACCACGTACCGGTGTTGGCCCTGTGTGCTTTGGCCGCCGATGGCCAGATGCCGCGCATTCACCAACTCGACGACACCCTCGACCACATAGACTTGACGCCCCTCTACACCGCCGTCGATCTGGCCGAAGCGGTGGTAAGTGAACGGGTGAAGGCTGAATAGCGAATTATACTTTAGCCTATTCACCTTTCGCTATTCGCCCTTCACCAGTCTACCGTTCATCAATATCCTTACTACCTTTGTCTCATGGCAAATTATCAGAATGACGGGTTCGATCCCGAAGAAGTGGCCGCCCTCCGGGACGAGTGTCGGCAGGAAGGTAAGGCGTTTATTTACGTCGAGGACGACGATCTGGACGTGCTGGAATCCGGCGAGTGCGTACACGTTCAGTTTCCGGGGCAGTACGAGGGGCAGCCGGTTATTTACGACGCCCTGGTTTATACCCTGCGCCTGCACCACAGCAGTTTAGTGTACGAAATGGCCGTCGACCAAGTTCGCAAAACGTACCCCGATTACGTACCGCCCGAAGACCGGGAAGCCGGTTACACGATTGCGCCCGCCCTGGAAGAGGAAGCCGAAACGGCCTTGACCGAAATCATCGAGGAAATTGAAGAAACCGAAACGGTGAAGGTGCAGGAACACGTGGAGATGGACATGGAGGCTGATTATGGCATCGCGCTGGACGTGTGTTTGAACGTCGAAGAAGTTACCGACGAAGTCGTCGAAAACTTCATTCGCGCCTTCAACGCCAACGCCGTGCGGCTGGATACGACGCTGTACTCGTTCACGAGCGAAGACGAAGAGTAATCTATTTCTGTTTACAGCGGTTTGTCTGTTCGTTTGTTGGGGAACGATTGGGCGACTCGGAATCAGACAAACAAAGGAACAGACAAACCGAATGAACGGATTCTCCGGCACTAACACCTACGTAGCAACCCGCGAGTTGAGCACGGCCGTCAACGCGGCCATTCAACTGCAAAAGCCCCTGCTCATCAAAGGCGAACCCGGTACGGGCAAAACCTTGCTTGCTTTCGAGATTGCCCAGGCGCTGGGTAAGCCGCTGTATTCTTGGCACGTTAAATCGACCACGTCGGCCCAACAGGGGTTATACGAGTACGACGCCGTCTCGCGGCTGCGCGACTCGCAACTCGGCACGGATCGGGTAGGGGATCTGGCTAATTACATCCGCAAGGGCAACGTATGGGAAGCCTTCGAGTCCGAGGAGCAGGCCGTATTGCTGATCGACGAGATCGACAAAGCCGATATTGAGTTTCCCAACGATCTCTTGCAGGAACTTGACCGCATGGAATTCTACTGTTACGAACTTCAGCGGACGATAACGGCCCGTCACCGCCCGGTGATCATCATTACCTCAAACAACGAAAAGGAACTGCCCGACGCCTTTTTGCGCCGATGCTTTTTCCACTTCATTCGCTTTCCCGACCGCGATACCATGCAGCAGATTGTAGCGGTGCACTTCCCCAGCCTGCCGCAAGAG
>CAXUEB010000087.1:14882-18233 GCA_964249775.1 uncultured Spirosoma sp. | reverse complement strand
GGCCAGTAGCGGCCGGGGCTTTTTGTTTGTTCGGTTCTAAGTGGTCACCTACTTAGTTAAGCAAATAGCAACCGACGGCCTTTAGGCTGAGGAATAACATGCCCGAATTCACGAGCGGTTTCAAGCCACAATTGCATTGCTTGATTGATATGTTGTAAAGCTGCTCCCTGCGTGTCACCATGTGCCTTACAACCGGGCAATTCCGGTGCTTCAGCTATGTAAATGCCGTCTTCGTTGCTCCAATAGATGATTAATCCATACTTCTGCATCGTGACTTCAGCTAATCATCAATACCGGATTTCCCAGTACGGATTCTGGTGAGCGGTCATCTGCTCGGCAATGTACTGACTGATGAGGGTGTTGTAGGCCGCGTCGTTAATTTTCTTGCCTTTCAGCTTAGGCAACTTCAAATCGTCCGGCGTTAAGGGGCGAAACTGAACGCTGACGGCTTCAATAACCGCGTCGCCGTCGTTGAGGTCTAATTCGAGAATCAGACCCGGCAAACCGTTTACCCGCTCGGGTCCGGCCGGAACGGGAATGTCCTGCGCAAACCAAGCCGTGATTTTTTGCTTTTTGACTGGGTCTTCCGTTTCGGCCTTCATGCAGATGTAGCCCGCGACTTCCTTGATCTGATTGCCAATTTTCCAAACCGGCGTGTGCAGCGAATCATCAACGATATAGGTTTTGCCCAGCATTTCCATTACGTCGGTTTTTTTGTCTTTCTCGAAATTGCGGTACACGTAAAAATCCGACTTCCGCCACGAATATCCGCCTTCTTCGGGTTCGTCGCTGTTGTAGGTATACATGCTTTCGGCCGGGCTGAAGGCCAGCTTCATCTTGATTCCTTTGTTGTTTTCCGCAAAGTTTTTCCAGGTTTGCGTCATCCGGTCTTTTTGTTCCTGACTGAGGAACGTCAGGCGGTTCGTAATTTTTAACCAGTGTTCTTTGCGAACGTACGTAACGAGTCCTTCGGTTTTCTGCGCCATCGTTACCGTACTGGTCAGCAGGAACAGGCACACGAGTAATTTTTTCATGGGAGAACGCTCAAGAAGTTGACAATGAGATTAGTGATTAACCCAGATTAAAAGAAACCGTCCCGGCGCATTTTAGCCTGAACGCCCCGCATGTTGTACGTAAAGCCCAGCGTAAAGTACCGCGCTAAGGTCTCAATCGTTTCCGACTGCGTGTAGTTCGGCCCGGCGTTTTGGGAAACCGACACGTTCCGGTTCAGCATGTCGATAGCCGTCAGGCGGATTTCAGCCCGCTTGGCTTTGCCTACAATGTGGTACATCGACGCGTTCCAGATCGGAATCCGTTGGTCGAAGTTCAACCGGGCGTTGCGGCTAACCCGGTAGTTCAAGTTTGAGTTAACGTACAGGCCGTAGGGCATTTTCAGGGTCAGCTCGCCACTAAAATTATTGTTGATAAACGACTGATTTCGGTTCGGACTAATCGAGAATTGCGTGTTGGTGACGCCAAAATTGGCGTTTCCGTAAAACGTCAGCCACTCGGTAGGCGTCAGACTTAGTCGGCCTCCGCCGTATACACTTTGTGTGCGCGTGTCGTTGAGGACCCGGTTGATCCGGGCGGGGTTCCGGCCCAGATTGATGTTGGTATTCAAATCCAGCGTTGCCTTGGTTTTTTTCAGGGGAAACCCGAAGCCAATATACGACCCGAAATTGTGGCCACCCGACAGGTTTTCGGGCTGAATGATCGTAATTAACGTTTCGACGTCCGTATCCTGACTTTGGACGATTTGATTCACGTAGGCCGTTCCGTTTAGCCCAATGTAAGCGTTAATGAAATTACCCGGATTGAAGTAGTTAAAGCTAACGTTCAGGTTATGCCCCAGTTGCGGCAGCAGCGTTGGGTTACCCTGATAAATAAACAAGGGATTGCTGTTGTTGATGACCGGCTGCAAATCGCGCGACGTTGGAATTCGGACATTTACGTTGTAGCCGCCGTAGAGATACCGGTTGTTTTTCAGATCGTAATTTAGGCCAACGTTCGGGATAACCGTCGTAAACACCCGATCAATCCGGCCCGATTCGTAAGACTGATAACGACCATTGAGCGAAAAGCGCTGAGCCGCCAGTCCCCCCGACAGGTTCAACCCCTTGTACGAATACCGAATGCTGCTTCCCAGCCGGTTGTAGAGGTAATTGTTTTTGTAGGACAAACTCAGCGAATCGTTCCGCAGCCGGCCGCGGCCTTCCCGCCGATCAAACACCGCGCGCTCGACTTCGTCGAACCGCAAACTGAAATTGTAAAACGTTTCCCAGGTAAACCGCTTGGCAAACGGCTCAACGAATTGCAGGCTCGCTTTGTATTCGCTCCTGACGATGTCGTTCTGCTGATCCTGGTTGATGTTGCGCAAAGTGTCGGTCACGCGGATGGGACCGGAATACGTATTTTCGGAGTTTAAGACGAGGGAAGCATCGTTGGTGTTTACTTCGTAAGTAGCGCTGGCGGCAAAACTGCGACCTTTTTTGCTGCGCATTTTATGCCGGTAGATCAGCGAACTCGATTGGGCAAACTGGCGCTGTTCGCTTTGGTTGGTGCTCAGGTTATTGGTTACGGCCCCGTTGCTGCGGGTCAGACTCTGCCGACGGAGCAGACCGGCGTTGCCAACCCCGTAGCGGCTGTTGTTGATGAATACCAGCGTGTTGAGCGTATCCAATTGCTTTTCGTAGCGTAGACTGACCCGGTGGTTCCCGTTAAAATTAGCCTGGTTGCTGACTTCGTCGGTTCGGTACTCGTCCTGCGGTAGCGTGTTGTTGCGGGTGCGGTTGGCGTTGAGTTCCAGCCGGGTTTGGTTGTAGTAATAGCTACCGCTGATCTTTTTCTCTTTCGTATCAAAATTATAATTTGCCCCCCCGGCCGCGTTGTTGGAAAAGCCCACGCCCTGCCGCCCGCTTACCGGAATGCCCAATCCTTCGTCACCACTGTCGGAAAAGTAAAAGAAGTTGCCCCCGCTGAAGCCGAAATCCGCGTTCTGGTTCGAATTGTAAGCGTTACTGCCCCGAAAATCCTGGTAGTCCTCGCGCGAGAGGCCCTGCTGATTGGTGTTATTGCCCAGCCCAACGAGCGAAAATTGGTTTTTGGAATTGAATTTATTGTAGCTGCCCTTGATCTCGCCCCGCGCCGGCAGGTTGTTAGAAGCCGGCCCGGCCGCGGCCGTTACCTTGCCGAAACCACCTTTTTTGAATTCTTCCTTCAATTCCAGGTTGACGGTCTTTTCCTTTTTGCCGTCGTCCACGCCCGTCAGTTTCGCCTGCTCGGTTTTATCGTTAAAGACCTGCACCTTCGTAATGGCTTCGGCCTGTAGGTTTTTAGTGGCCTGCTTGGGAT
>CAXUEB010000087.1:14478-14872 GCA_964249775.1 uncultured Spirosoma sp. | reverse complement strand
GAAAAAATTCTTGCCGTCGACCGTCACCCGCTTAACCTCCTGCCCCTGCGCCCGGATGTTACCGTCCTGATCAATCTGCACACCCGGCAGTTTACGCAGCAAATCCTCAACGGTCGAACCGGGCGGCACCTTGAACGAACTGGCGTTATACTCAATCGTATCGCCCTTGATGGTCAGGGGCGCTTTAGCCGTTCGGACCACCACCTCCATTAACTCCTTTGTAATGGGCTTTAGTTTTAAATCACCTAAATTAATAACAGCCTCGCCAGTTGGCTTAATTGTCTGATTATAAGGCAGAAAACCAACGAACGAAATCTTCAGGATGTAAGTACCCGTTTTTAGGTTCTTGAACGTAAACCCACCTTTGTCGTCGGCCCGACCGAAATTCACCAGC
>CAXUEB010000087.1:1765-14468 GCA_964249775.1 uncultured Spirosoma sp. | reverse complement strand
GGAGCCGCCGACGTATCGACCGCCCGGCCCTGCAGCGTGAACCGGGACGGCGTACCGGCCGGCGAACCGACCGGATTTTGCGCGTAAAGGGTGACCGTCAGCAGACACAGTACGGCTAACAGGTTAAAGTTTTTCATGCACGAAACAGATAAGGGTTGAGGAGAAACGTAAAGCTACCGGATAAAGACGGATTCTTGCATTGATTTAACGCATTTTAACTAAAATTATAGTAGCTTATTTTGTGAACGGCTTAACAAACTGATAGCCACCGGGATACTTATGATAGTAAGTGCAGTAAACACCTTATTTACTCAGGCGTTTCGGCCGTTGATTCACGGACGGAAGACGGCACGCCGACCCGCTCGTAGAGTTTAGCCAGCCGGTGGGCGTGTTCGTCGTAGGCGCTCTCGAATAAGGCAACCGCCCGCTCCGGTCCGACCACGTTAGCCGCCGATAAGACCTTGGGCGGTTGCCCGGCTTCGGTCAGCAGGCGGGCAACCTCGGCCTTGACGCAGTTGACCAGTACGGCTCCGCCCACCGTCGAACCCGGTGCCACGGGCGTGTCTAAGCCCGGCAGCGTGACCATCGCGTCGCCGACGGGTGCGCCCGTGTCGAGAATCAGGTCGGCGAAGTCGCCTAATTTCTTACCGTCTAAGCGCTTGCTCGTGCTCCGCTCGGCGTGCTGTTTGGTCAATAGGGCCACAACCTTGATGCCCCGCTGCTGGAATAATTCGGCCATCTCGATGGGCACTACGTTACTCCCGCTGGACGAAATAACCAAGGCTGAATCCTTTTCCGACAAATCAAAATTGCGCAGAATACGCCCGGCCAAACCGGGTATGTTTTCCAGAAACATGGCCTGCCGCTGTCCGTTGGCTCCCACAACCAGATTATGAAACGTGAGCGAGAGTTCGACGATGGGGTTAAAACCGGGAAACGAGCCGTAACGCGGCCACATCTCTTCGACCATGATGCGGCTGTGGCCACTGCCGAACACGTGAACCATCCGCCCAGCGAGAATCGTCTGACTAAACCAGCGGGCCGCCTGCTGAATGGCTTCCGCCTGCTGCTCGACCGTCGTCAGGATGGCGCGGGACTTTTCAATGTACTCAGTGATGGGGTTCATGCGGATGGGTTAATTCGTTAAAAAGGCCGCGGCCCCAATGGCCCCGGACCAGTCGTCAAAATAAGCCTTTTCAAGGCGGGTCTTTTTACCGGCCGGTTGCCATTCAAACATCTCAAAAAAGGTCAGCAGCGGATCGAACAACGCCCGATCGGCCTGCGTGATGCCGCCCCCCAGTACGATAATCTCCGGCGAAAACGCGTTGGCCAGCGAAGCCAGGGCAACCGCCAACTGCCGCAGGGACGTCAGCCAGACCAGCGTCGCGAGCGGCTCGCCCTGCCGGTAGCCGTCGACGAGTTGGTACGTGGTCTGGTAGCGCCCGAACGAACGCCGGCTCACCGTTGCGTTGCCGACAGCGTCTTCGAGGCTGCCGGGCACGTTGGTAATGTCGGGCTGTTGGCTGTTGGCATCGACCGTGATGTGGCCCAGGTGCCCCGCCATCTGGAAAAAGCCTTGGTATAACTGTCCGTTCAGCAGCAGCCCTCCCCCGACGCCCGTGCCCAACGTGAGCATCAAGCCGTGCTGCACGCCCCGTAAGGCACCAAACCGGGCTTCAGCCATCAGGGCCGCGTGGGCGTCGTTGAGCACCCGCACCGGCTCGCCCAAGTAATCGGACCAAACCAACCCTTCTAAACCCGGTAATCGGCCCGGCATACAGGCAATAGCCGTGTTGTCGGGCGTGGGCAGGCCCGGTGCCGACAAGCCAATGCCTTGAATCGACCCACCCGCCCGCTCTTTCAAGCTCCGAACCGTATCCTGAACGGCCCGCTGCCAATGGTGATTGTCGTTGGTGGACGTAACCAATTGGTGGATGACTGCTCCCGTCGCCACGTCGATCAAGACGCCTTTGATGCGCGTTCCTCCCAGGTCAATGCCAATTGCCGTTTGCGCCATAGCGTAGAATCGTAACGAATAAACAGTCTAAAGTTGCCCTTCGCTGAGGCTCCAGCCCCCGTCAACCGACAGAACCTGCCCCGTCGTAAACCGTGACTGATCCGACATGAAAAATACGGCGGCTCCGTCCAAGTCGTTGGGTTGTCCAATGCGCCCGCCCCCCAAAGGCTGCTTGGTTTTGATAAATGCCTGAATGACCTCATCCTGCGCGGCCCGCTGCGCCATGGGGGTTTCGACCAACGCCGGGGCCACCACATTGACCCGAATATTGTCTTTAGCGTAGTAAGCAGCAATAGACTTGGTGAAGCCGATGATCGCTGATTTGGTAGCCGCGTAGGCGTGGGTGGCGAAGTACGTGGGCGAGGGTGAATACCCCAGCACCGATCCCATGTTCAAAATTGTGCCGCCCCCACCCTGCGCCAGAAACGCCCGCACGGCTGCCTGATTTGACAGCATCAGCGAGGTTAGGTTGAGGGCGAACGTCTGATTCCAGCCGTCCAAATTTAGTTCGTGGAGCGGCCCGTCGCCAAACCGGCGTCCGCTGCCGCCCGCTACGTGATAGAGGCCGTCGAAACCGCCGAATTCCGCCTGGCAGCGTTCGATGGCCACAATGGCCGTTTCGGGCGCAACGGCATCGCCGGTTAGCGCAATGCCCCGATTCCGCAAGTGACCTTCGGCGATCCGGCAATTTTCTTCGTCCCGACCCACAACGATTATCCGCGCTCCTTCCTCCACGAACGCTTTGGCCGCCGACAAGCCCAACCCGGTTGTGCCACCGATGACGACAAGTTTTTTTTCGGATAACCAAGGCGAATTCATGCCCACAACGAATCATGACGTTAACGACTCGAAGGTAGGCAAGCCGCGGTAAAATGCAAGACGCCGGGCGACTCGGCAACGCCAGAAACGGGACCGAGGCACGACCAAATTGAATTTAAATGGGTAAATTTGGGGTAAAATCTGCTTACCTCCAAAGCGTCGAGTCGGCGTACAAACAAGCCCTTCATGCAAACCCTACGTCGTGCTTTTTTGAAACAGGCCGCTGGTTTACTGGCGCTGGCTGGCCTACCGGGCTGGATGGCACCGGGACGCCGATCCGCGGCCAAACCCTACGTCGTGTTCGTAACCGGCGACCATGAGTACAGCAGTGAATTGACTATGCCCCTGATTGCGGCCGAGCTGGAGAAGGATTACGGCATACGGACGAAAGTCCTGCAAGCGTATCCTGATTTCAATGCCGAAAAAGACATTCCGGGCTTAGAAGCCCTGCGCGAAGCCGACTTAGCCGTTTTCTACCTGCGCTGGCGGTTGCTACCCCAGGAGCAACTTAACTATATCGATGACTACCTCAAATCGGGTAAGCCGGTGATTGGCTTCCGCACGACGACCCACGCCTTCAACTACCCGGCCGGCGACGAACGTAAACGCTGGAACGCCTTTGGCGAGTTTGCTTTTGGCAGTCCGCCGGGCTGGGGTGGAGCGGCCGGACATACCCACTACGGCCACAACAGCACAACCGACGTAACGGCGATTCCCGAAGCCACCAAACACCCGATTCTGACGGGCGTCGATCCGGCGTTTCACGCGTCGTCGTGGCTGTACCGCGTGCGGCCCGACTACCCGGCGAAGGGGTCAACACCCCTGCTGATGGGCAAAGCGGTTAATCCCGACAAGGCCGCCGTCGATAACCCCGTCGCCTGGACTTGGCAGAATCAGTGGGGCGGCCGAACGTTCATGACCACGCTGGGCCATCCCGAAGATTTTCGCGCCGAGCCGTTTCAGCGGATCGTGGTCAACGCCGTTCATTGGGCGTTGGGGCAGCCTGCACCGAAGCGGTGGAAAGGCAAAATAGATATCAACGTGCCCTACGGCCATCCTAAAAAGTCTTGAGTTTATGAACGCGTTAATTACCAAGAAAAAGAACATTCGTGGGTTGCTGATCGGGTTTGGTTTGCTGCTCATCACGTTTAGTTCGTTTCAGGTGGACCGGCCCCAATCGCTCACGCTCGAAACCGGCTCTCGCATCGTTCTGCTGGGCAACAACTTAGGTTCGCGGATGCTGCACTACGATTACTTCGAGACCGAACTACACGTTCGTTACCCGGAGCGTTCGCTGTTTGTTCGTAATCTGTGCGACGGGGGCGATACGCCCGGCTTCCGGCCCCACGCGTCGCGTTTCACGCCCTGGGCGTTTCCGGGCGCGGAAAAATTTCAAACTGAACTGGCGACCAATTCGCAGAGCGAAGGGCATTTTGAAACGCCCGACCAATGGCTGACTCGTCTGCAACCGGACGTGATCATTGCGTTTTTTGGCTACAACGAATCGTTTCAGGGACCGGCCGGATTAGCCAACTACAAAGCCGAACTGGACGCGTTCATCAAGCACACGCTAAACCAGCAATACAACGGCCAAAAAGCTCCGCAGTTGGCGCTGGTATCGCCCATCGCGTTTGAAGATTTATCGAACCAGTACGACCTACCGAATGGCAAACGCGAAAACGAACAGCTTCGCTTATACGCCAACGCCATGCGGGAGGTGGCCGAGCAGAATAGCCGAAGCGACGACCGCCGGGCTGCCGACGCAGTCCTGTTCGTTGATGCGTTTACGCCTTCGCAGCAGTGGTACGCCGACAGCGCGGAGCCGCTGACCATCGACGGCTCACAGCTCAACGAAGCCGGCTACAAGAAACTGGGCGTTTTGCTGGTCGATCAGGTATTTGGCAAGGCGCTACCCCGAGCGGAAGTCAACCGGAAGCGGGTGTACGACGCCGTTGGGGAAAAGAACTGGATGTGGCACAACGACTACAAAATTCCCAACGGCGTGCACGCCTACGGTCGTCGCTACAACCCGTTCGGACCGGATAATTACCCGGCCGAGATCGAGAAGATTCGGCAAATGACCGCCATTCGCGACACGGCCGTCTGGCGGGCGGCTAAGGGCGAAGCGTTCGACGTTGCCCTTGCCGATCAGCGCACCCGCCAATTACCCGCGGTTAAGACCAATTACAACCCGGAGAAGAACGGCAGCCTGACGTACCTTTCTGGACAAGCGGCTTTAACTAAGCTGAAGGTACCCCAAGGCTACAAGATTGAGCTATTTGCGTCGGAACAGGAGTTTCCCGATCTGGCCAAACCCATGCAGATGTCGTTCGACGGGAAAGGGCGGCTATGGGTGGCGGTTATGCCCAGCTACCCGCACTACAAACCCGGCGACGCCAAACCGGACGACAAAATCCTGATTCTGGAAGATACCAACGGCGACGGCAAGGCCGATAAACAAACCGTATTTGCCCGCGGTCTGCACCTGCCGCTGGGTTTTGAAATCGCTAAGGAAGGCGTTTACGTATCGCAGGGTACGAACCTGAAACTGTTTACCGACACCAACGGCGACGATCGGGCCGACAAGAGCGAAATTCTTCTCAGCGGTTTCGACGATCACGACACGCACCACAACAGCCACGCCTTTACGGTCGATCCGTCGGGGGCGATTTACTCAGGCGAGGGCGTTTTCCTGCACACCAACGTCGAAACGCCGTACGGACCGGTGCGGGCGACCAACGGCGGCTTCTACCGCTACGCACCCCAGCGTAAGCACCTGGAACGCACGGCGCAATTAGCCATTCCAAACCCGTGGGGCATTGCCTTCGACGACTGGGGACAGCCGTTCTTTGCCGAAACGTCCAGCCCCGATGTGCGCTGGATGATGCCGGGATCGGTCTTGCCGCGCTACGGCGAATCTACCCACAAATCGGTGCAACTTGTGGAGGAAGCCCACCGGGTGCGGCCGACCTCTGGTCTGGAGTTTATCTCCAGTCGCCACTTTCCCGACGACGTGCAGGGCGACTTTCTGATTAACAACACCATTGGTTTTCTGGGCACGAAAGCGCACACGCTAACGGATGAGGGCACGGGCTACAAAAGCCGGCACCGGACGGACCTCGTCGTCAGCGAAGACCGCAACTTTCGGCCGGTCGACATGGAGTTTGCGCCCGACGGTTCGCTGTACCTGATCGACTGGCACAACATCTTAATTGGCCACATGCAGCACAACGCCCGCGACCCCCTGCGCGACCATATGCACGGCCGGGTGTACCGCATTACGTATCCGTCGCGGCCGTTAGTGAAAGCCGCCAAGATCGACGGTGCGAGCATTGAGGAGTTGTTAGACAACCTCAAACTACCCGAGTACCGCACCCGCTACCGCACCCGGCGCGAACTGCGGGGCCGCGACGCGGGGCAGGTGCTGGCTAAGCTGAACACCTGGGCAACCAACTTAGATAAGACTGACCCGCGCTACGAACACCACCTGCTGGAAGGCTTGTGGGTAAGCTGGGGCATGAACCGGGTCGATCAGAACTTGCTGCGCCGGATGCTGAAGGCCAACGATTACCGCGCCCGCGCGGCTGCTGTTCAGGTCGTGCGCTACACCGGTCACCAAGTAGCCGATCAAGCCGGTCTGTTGATGCAAGCCGCCCGCGATGACAACAGCCGGGTCCGGTTAGCCGCGATCGTGGCGGCTTCCTGGATTGGTAAGGAAAAGGGTTTGCCTATTCTGGCCGAGGCCGCCAAAAAACCCCTGGACGATTGGATGGTGCACGCGCACGAAACGGCCGTGGCGCACCTCAGCGGGCGGGCGGTTCAGAAGAAAAAGGAAGTAGCCGTTACGTCTAACTTGAAAGGAACTGAACTCGAATTGTACACGAAAGGCCGGGAAATCTACGCGAAGGAAGGCTACTGCATCACCTGCCACCAAGCCGACGGCAAGGGCCTGGCGGCTTCCGGTTTTCCGCCCCTTACGGGCACGAAGTGGGTGCAGGGCAGCGACGAACGGCTCATTAAACTGGCTCTGAAAGGACTATTGGGACCGATTGAAGTGGCCGGCAAAAATTACCCCGGTCAGGTGCCCATGACCCCGTTCGGCGGTTTGCTGAAAGACGACGAGATTGCGGCCGTGCTGACCTACGTGCGGAATTCGTTCGGCAACCAGGCCCCGGCCATTCTGCCGGAAAAAGTCAAACAAGTCCGGGCCGCGACGGAACGCAAACAAGATTTTTATTCGCCGGATCAACTGCTTAAAGAGCATCCGATGGAAAAATAATTTTATCATTTCTTAAGCCGGTAAATTAATCTACCGGCTTAAGGAATCGTTACCCTACCTTTATTCTACTCCCTTATGTCGTTGCCCACCGAGTCATCGCCAAAGAACCCGATTGGATTCAATCTGTTAGCCTGGTCGGCTCCCATTTCGGAGAAAATGCACCCGATTGCGGAGCGGCTTAAGGAGATTGGTTACGACGGTATCGAGTGCTTCATCGACACTCAGGACGTTAGTGCCTATCGCCAGTTCGGTCAACATTTACAACAACTGGGTTTACGGAGTACCACCGTGATGGTCGTTGGCCCCGACGAGAACCCCGCCAGCGAATCGGCCAATGTTCGGAAACAAGCGGTGAATTTCTTAAAAGGGGCCATCGACCGGGCGCACGCGATGGGCGCAACGGTGATCTGCGGACCGATGCACTCGGCCTTTGCGACCTTCACCCGGCGCGAACCCCAACCCGACGAGTACGCCCGCAGCGCCGAAGTCCTCCACGCAGCCGGCGACTACGCCCAGCAGGCGGGTATCGTCTTGACGCCCGAAGCGCTCAACCGCTTTGAGTGTTACCTCTGCAACACGATGGCGCAGTTGGCCCACCTCATCGAGCGAACCAACCATCCGAACGTGCGGGCCATGTTCGATACGCACCACGCCAACATGGAAGAAAAGCGGTTTCCCGACGCCCTTCGGACCATTGCGCCGGTGCTGGCCCACGTCCACATCAGCGCCAACGACCGCGGTACGCCCGGCGACGATCACATTCCGTGGGACGATACGTTCCGTAGCCTGTCCGAGTTAAACTACACCGGCTGGATGACCATCGAAGCCTTTACCCGCAACGACGTGGACTTCGCTAACTCGATCAACGTCTGGCGCGAGTACAACGACCCGTGGGCCATTGTCGAAAACGGCCTGAGATTCATCAAAGCGATGCAGGCGAAGTACGCCGAATGAATGCGGATGACACAAGCCATACGCGTTTAAACAAGAGTAGATTAACCTTCCATTTGGGTTATTAGCGTCGTATTGATTGAATCAGACTCTTGTCGTAACCGTGCTAACCGAATCGTTTTGGCTTTGGCAATTTCTGGGCCGCCTGCATCCGCTGATCGTACATTTTCCGGTCGGGTTGCTGTGCGTAGCGTTGGTGCTGGAAGCCGTCGGCTGGTTTCGCAAATCAGACGAGCTGCGGGCGGGCGTGACGGTCTTGATTTGGATTGGCGCGATTAGTTCGGTCGTCGCGGCCGGATTCGGGTTATTGTTAGTCAGCCAGGAAGACTATGGGGGCGACACGGTAGAAGTACACCAGTGGGCCGGGCTGGCTACGATGACCTTGGCCATCGCGACGGTCGTAGCGCTGCGTTCGGGGCGGTTGCCACTCTACCGGAGCTTGCTGACCTTGACGGTCGTGGGCGTGAGCGTGGCCGGGCATTACGGCGGCTTAGTGACGCACGGCGACGATTACCTGACAAGCGTCCTGCCGTTCGACAAAGACGTTGACGGGTCGACCGGCCCGGCGCTGGCCGCTGGTACGTCCAGCGAATCGACGTTTGCGTTTGCCAGCGCTGGTACGAATCAGCCGCTGACGGCCAAACAAGTTGAAGACCTAACGCTGGAAGTCCGGTCAATTTTGGCCCATAACTGCTACAGTTGCCACGGTGCCAACAAGATAAAAGGCGGCTTACGGCTCGACAAGAAAGAACTGATTTTCAAGGGTGGCGAAGACGGCCCTGTTTTGGAAGCTGGTCACCCCGAAGACAGCGAACTGATTCGCCGAATTACGCTACCCACCGGGCACAAGGAAGCCATGCCGACGAAAGGCAAACGGCTGAGCGAGCGGGAAGTCGAACTCCTCTCCTACTGGATTAAGCAGGGTGCGCCCTGGCCGAGTGGTGCCGAACGGAGTATCTACCGCGTGGCGGCTTTGGAACCGCGCCTGCCCCAAATTCCCGCAGCCCCGACCGAACTGACCAATCCGGTCGATTGCTTCGTGCACGCGTATTTTGGGCAAAACAAAGTCGCCTGGAAAGCGCCGGTGGACGACCGAATCTACCAGCGTCGGGTGTACTTAGACGTGGTCGGGCTGCTGCCGACGCCCGAAGCCGTGCGGGCGTTCACGAGCGACACGCGTCCCGACAAGCGCGAGCGGTTGGTGGACGAACTCTTGAGCCGGAACGAGCAGTACGCCCAGCACTGGCTGACGTTCTGGAACGACGCCCTGCGCAACGACTACTCCGGCACGGGCTACATCACCGGCGGGCGCTATGACATCACGAACTGGTTGTACAGTTCGCTCAAAAAAAATAAGCCTTACAACTGGTTTGTGCGCGAACTCATCAGCCCGAATAAGGAATCCGAAGGCTTCATCCGGGGTATTAAGTGGCGCGGCACGATCAATTCCAGTCAGCGAATCGAGATGCAGGCGGCTCAAAACGTGTCGCAGGTTCTGCTGGGGTTGAACCTTAAATGCGCGTCCTGCCACGACAGTTTCATCAGCGACTGGAAATTAGCCGATGCCTACGCCTTCGCCAACGTCTTTGCCGATTCGTCGCTCGAAATTCACCGCTGCGACAAGCCGACGGGCAAGATGGCCAGTCGTCAAATTCTGTTCAAGGAGTTAGGGCAGATCAGCGTCGACGCGCCGACCGAGCAGCGTTTGCGCGAACTGGCCGACTTTCTGGTGCAGCCCAAAGACGGCCGGCTTTACCGGACGCTGGTCAACCGCATCTGGGCGCAGCTCATGGGCCGCGGTCTTGTCGAACCCGTCGACGTGATGGACAATGCGCCGTGGAGTCAGGATCTGCTGGACTGGCTGGCGCATGACTTCGTGCAGAACGGCTACGACGTAAAAAAACTGATGCGGACTATTTTAACGTCGCGAACGTACCAACTGCCGTCCGTGGGCGTCAAGGAAGCCGATGCGTTGACGGCTCCGACGTTCGTGTTCACGGGCATGGTCCGGCGTCGGCTAACCGCCGAGCAATTTGTGGATGCCGTGAGCGTGGCGTTTCATCCGATCTACCCCGATTCGGCGCTGGCCAAGAAGCGGCTGCCCAAAACCATTCGCCGGGAAATCTCCTTTCCGCGGGCGTCGTTGGTCAAAAACGACCGCTTCCTGACGGCGCTGGGCCGCCCCAACCGCGAAACGGTCAGCACGAGCCGCACCTCGCAGGCCAACTTGCTTCAGGCGCTCGAACTGACCAACGGCTCGACGTTCAACGTGGCGCTCAAACGAGGGGCCGAGCGGTGGCGGGTCAATTATCCGTCGTCGGAATCGATTGTCCGTAAACTGTATTGGAAAGCCCTGGGCCGGGAGCCGTTGCCGAAGGAACTCGTTGTGGCGCAGAAGATAGTGGGCAAAAGTCCGAGCGTCGAAGGCATTCAGGATTTGGTTTGGGCGATTGCCATTCACCCTGAATTTCAGTTGGTGTATTAAACAGAACACGGATTGGACGGATGCGACGGATTTACACTTATAAATTTCGTTTACATCCGTAGCATCCGTCCAATCCGTGTTCTATTCATCATAATAACGCGATGAAACAAACCTGGAACCGGCGGAAATTCCTGCAAAAAGCGGGCGCGGCTACCCTGGCGGCTATGGCGGCCGGCGCGCCCATGCCGATCCTGTCGGGTTGCAAAGACCGGAAGCTGGGGCAAACGGAAGGCACCGCCGATACGGTGATTCTGCTTTGGATGGCGGGCGGCATGGCCCATACCGAAACGTTTGACCCCAAGCGCTACACGCCCTATACGAAAGGTATGAAAGGCAACCGAGTCCTGAGCACGTTCAAATCGGTGCCTACGGCGCTCGACGGCATTCACTTCTCGGAAGGACTACAAGCCATCGGCAAGGTCATGGACAAGGGAACGCTCATCCGCTCCTACGTGGCCGCCGACCTGGGCCACATTTTGCACTCGCGCCATCAGTACCACTGGCACACCTGTTACGAACCACCCCAAACCGTGGCGGCTCCGCACATTGGTTCCTGGATTGCGAAGCAGTTAGGCCCGAAAAACCCGGTTATTCCCGCCTTCGTCGACATCGGGCAGCGATTTACGGTGGGCGAAGCCGAAGAACTTAAAGCGTTTCATACGGCCGGTTTTCTGGGCAATGAATTCGGTCCATTTTTCATTCCCGACCCGAGTCAGGGGCTGGAAAGCGTCCGGCCACCGGTCGGCATGGACGCGCGCCGGTTCGAGCGTCGCAACCAACTCTACAACGAACTCATCGCCAATAGTCCGATGGGTGAGTTCGGCAGCGATTACCAAAAAGAATCGCTCCGGCGGTCGATGGAACAGGCGTACCGGCTGCTGAACTCGCCCGAAGCCAAGGCGTTTGACCTCCGCACCGAACGGAAAGAAATCTACGACAAATACAACACGGGCCGCTTCGGACTGGGCTGTTTGCTGGCCCGCCGACTCACCGAACAAGGCGCGCGGTTTATTAGCGTCACGACCGAATACGAGCCGTTTATGGGTTGGGATACGCACGAAAACGGCCACACGCGACTCGAAGGCATGAAAAAGCTGATCGACGGCCCCGTCGCGCAACTCATCACCGACTTAGACAAAACCGGTCATTTGGACCGGACGCTTATCATTCTGGCTTCCGAGTTTAGCCGCGACATGATGGTCGAAGGCCGGCCCGACGTTAAAGTACAGGAACAGGTTGGGCAACCCGATATTCTTTCTAATCTCAAGTTTTACGGGATGCACCGGCACTTCACCGACGGCTGCTCGATTTTGATGTTTGGCGGGGGCATCAAACGCGGCTTCGTTTATGGTAAAACCGCCGACGAACGTCCGTGCAAAACCATTGAGAACCCGGTCCGCATCGACAATATTCACCAAACCATTTACCACGCCCTGGGCATTGCGCCGGACACGCACTACGACGTCGAACAGCGGCCGTTTTATTCGACGCCGGACGGTTTGGGCAAGCCTATTTTAGACTTACTCACCTAATAACTCAACTCTTTACTCACAGTTGACCCCAAAGCCTTCGCTACCGTGAAGGCTTTTTTGTTTCTGCATGGTCACAAGATTAAAATAAGTATACTCTTAGAATACTTAAATACATTATTATAATTATTATAAAATACAGGTAAGTACAGGACGGTTAGGGCTTATAGCTTTATAATATTTGGTTACCAAATTGCCCTTTTCAACGCTTCACTTGATTCTTAAAAAACCCAATCCTTGACAATCATGAATAGAATCTACTCGTTAATGGCGCTCAGTGTATGGGTCGGCTGTTCAGCCGTTCTCGCGCGGGGAAAGGAAACAACCGCGCAACCGGGTGGTACGTTGCCGAACAAGGCTCCTCAATTAGCCCTTCACGCTCCTAAGCCAGAGCGGTTACTCGATAACCCACTTTCGGCTGACGTAACGGTGTCCGGTCGGGTCATCGACGAACAGGGTATCAGTCTGCCGGGTGTGAGCGTCGTCGTGAAAGGTACTAATCAGGGCACAACGACCGGCAGCGACGGCGGTTTCCGCATTACGGCTCCCAACACGAACGCAACGCTCGTGTTTAGTTTCGTGGGCTACGCCCGGCAGGAAGTGGTTATTGGTGGGCAAACGAC
>CAXUEB010000087.1:0-1755 GCA_964249775.1 uncultured Spirosoma sp. | reverse complement strand
TGCCGGGCGTCAGCGTGGTCGTGAGTGGTTCGACGCGCGGCCCGACAACCGACGCCAACCGAACTTTTGGTCTTAACGTACCTGACCAGAACGCCGTGCTGGTGTTTAGCTTCGTAGGCTACACCCGGCAGGAGGTCGTGGTGGGCAACCGCTCCACGATCAACGTCAAGCTGGCCCTGAGCGACAAGACGCTCAATGAAGTGGTGGTCGTGGGCTACGGTAGTCAGTTGAAAAAGGAAGTGACCGGGGCCGTGCAGACGGTGAGCGCGCAGGAAATCAGAGACCTGCCCGTTTCGCAGATTGGCCAGAAACTCCAGGGCCGGCTGGCAGGGGTGCAGATTAACCAGACCACGGGCAAACCGGGGCAGGGCATCAGCATCCGCATCCGGGGGCAGGTGTCGGTATCGGCGGGCAGCGACCCGCTGTACGTCATCGACGGCTTTCCCATCACGGGCAACATTGCCCAGTTGAACCCCGACGAGATTGACGACATTTCGATTCTGAAAGACGCGGCTTCGACTTCGCTCTACGGCTCGCGGGCGGCCAACGGCGTCGTGCTGATTACCACCAAGCAAGGCAAACCCGGCCAGACCAACGTCAGTTTTAGCGCGTTTGCGGGCATTCAACAGGTGCCCGAACGGGGCCGGGTGAAAATGCTGAACGCCGTTGAATTTGCCCAGTTTAAAAAAGAGTACTACCAGGACCAGGGACGGCCCGTGCCGACCGAGTTTGAGAACCCGTCGCAGTACGAAGGTAAAAACAACGACTGGTACGGCGCGTTGCTCCGAACGGGCCCCATCCAAAGCTACAACCTGACGGTGTCGTCCAACCGCGAACGGTCGAGAACCTCGTTGGTAGCCGGTATTTTTAACCAGGACGGCGTGGTGCTGAACAACAAATACAAACGGTACTCGCTGCGGATGAATTCCAGTTACGACCTGTCCGACCGGGTGACGGTCGGGTTCAACGTCGCGCCGTCGTACGTGTTCGACAACACGCCCCGCACCGACGGCGACCGCGGAACGGGCATTCTGTTTAACGCCTTGCACACCTGGCCGGTGATGCCCATCTACGACGCCAACGGCGAGTTGACCCGCTTTAATCGGTTTCCGGGCAGCACGGGCAACATCTTTGATTACCCCAACTGGGTGCGGGCCGCCGAAGAATTAGTCAACGAAACCCGCAACACGAACCTGCTGGCCAACGCCTACGTGCAGTACAAACCAATCAATGGGCTAACGCTCCGGTCGACCATCAACGTCGAATACCTGAACTCCAAGTTCTTCTTTTTCAACCCGTCGACAGCCACCAGCGCCATCAACGTACCGATCCCGACTACGGCGGTATCAATTCGGCAGGCGCTGGAAAACGTATCGTGGTTGAACGAAAATTTAGCAACGTATGGCCGCAGTTTTGGTGAACATAATTTTGAACTGCTGGCCGGCTTCACCAATCAGCAGTTCCGCCAGGAGTTCACCCGGCTTCAGGGCGATACCTACGCCGACGACCGCCTGCCAACGATTCAGGGCGCGCTGAACATTGTCCGGGGCGGCACGTTCAACGGCATCAACCAGTGGGCACTAACGTCGTACCGGTCGCGGTTAACGTATAATTACAAAGGCAAATACTTGTTCACGGCTGCCATCCGGGCCGATGGTTCGTCGCGGTTTGGCGCCAACAACCAGTTTGGTACGTTCCCTTCGGCGTCGGTCGGTTGGGTCATTTCGGACGAAGATTTCGCGCAGAAATTCAGTC
>CAXUEB010000086.1:15738-18236 GCA_964249775.1 uncultured Spirosoma sp. | reverse complement strand
GGCATGGGTAGTTCGCACATGGGAGCCGAAGCGGTGGCCGGCTTGCTCGAAAAAACCCGGACGGCGGCCCAAGACATTGATTTACTTATCTGCGCTACCACGACGCCCGACTACGTCTTTCCGGCCACGGCGAATCTGATCTGCGATAGGGTTGGCATCCGCAACGTCGGCAGCTTCGACATCCAAGCGGCTTGTTCCGGCTTTTTGTACGCCTTAACCATCGGCACTCAATTTATCGAAACGGGTAAGTGTCAGAAAGTTATTATTGTTGGTACCGATAAGATGTCGGCCATCGTTGATTACACCGACCGGACAACCTGCGTGCTGTTTGGCGACGGGGCCGGAGCCGTGCTGCTGGAGCCGGATGAGGCTGGTTTTGGCTTACTGGACTCCATTATTCGCTCGGATGGTTCCGGTCAGCATCATTTGATTCAGAAGGCGGGTGGCAGCCGTTACCCACCCACGCACGAGACCATCGACAACCGTTGGCACTACGTGTATCAGGATGGCCCGTCGGTGTTCAAGTTTGCGGTTAAGAATATGGCCGACGTGTCCGCCGAAATTATGGAACGCAATCACCTGACGGGTAGCGACGTGGCCTGGTTAGTCCCCCATCAGGCCAACAAACGCATCATTGACGCCACGGCCCACCGCATGGGCATCGACGCCGACCGGGTTATGACAAACATCCACAAATACGGCAATACCACGGCGGCTACCATTCCGCTTTGTTTACACGATTACGAAGCTGACCTTAAGAAAGGCGACAACCTCGTGCTGGCTGCCTTTGGCGGGGGCTTCACCTGGGGAGCCGCTTACGTGAAGTGGGCGTATTAACGTTTAGTTAGTTACAGTCATTACTTGTCAAGAATAGTCATTCGTAATCGAAAAACGGTTAATGACGAACAAGGACAACCAACGACAATCAATTACCGAGATTTATGGCAACGACCGCAGACATCCGCAACGGATTAGTCATCAACTACAACAACGATCTTTTCCAGATAACCGAATTTCAGCACGTTAAGCCGGGCAAAGGCGCGGCCTTCGTGCGCACCAAATTGAAAAGCTTAACCACCGGCCGGGTCATTGACAATACCTTTAACTCGGGCGTGACGATTTTTCCGGTGCGGGTGGAACGCCGGAAATTCCAATACCTTTACAAAGACGAAACTGGCTACAACTTCATGGACCAGGAATCGTTCGATCAAATTAACCTCGACGGAAAGCTGGTTGAAGGAGCCGACTTGATGAAAGAAGGTCAGGAGGTTGAAATTGTTATCAACGCCGATAACGACACGCCCCTGTCGTGCGAACTGCCGCCGTTCGTTGAACTCGAAGTGACTTACGCCGAGCCGGGTATTAAAGGCGACACCGCCAACAGCCCTAAAAAGCGGGTTGAAGTGGAATCGGGAGCCAAGATTATGGTGCCCCTGTTTATCGAATCCGGCCAGAAGATTCGGGTCGACACCCGGACGCGGGATTACGTAGAACGCGTGAAGTAAAGCGACACCGGCCCCGATTCATTATTCAAAAACGTATGAGCACACAAGACATCCAGCAACTCATTGACTTCATCTCGCAGTCGGGGTTAGACGAGGTTAACATCGAAACAACCGACTTAAAGATTAACGTGAAGCGGTACGGTACGCCGGCAACCATAGCTCCGGTAGCGGCACCCGTCGTGGTAGCGGCTGCTCCGGCGATTGCGGCCCCACTACCCGCTGCCCAACCCGCAACGGTTCCAACGGCTACGCCCGAACCGACTCCGGCAGCCGCCGGTACGCCCAAAGCCGACACCTCAAGCTACGTCACGGTCAAATCGCCTATGATTGGCACGTTCTACCGGTCGTCGAGTCCCGACACGCCGTCATTCGTTGAAATTGGCGACACCGTCAGCGAAGGTAAGGTCGTGTGCATCATCGAAGCCATGAAGTTGTTCAACGAAATCGAGTCGGAAGTGTCGGGTCGGGTCGTGAAGGTGCTGGTTGAAAACGCAACGCCGGTCGAGTACGATCAGCCGTTGTTCTTGGTTGAACCTTTATAAAGAGTGAAAGTGCGAAAGAGTAATGCTCCGGCATACCAGTTGGCGCATTGGATTTCACTCTTTCGCTGGAACGCCAGTCCGATCTTTCACTCGTTTGCTTTCTATGTTTAAGAAAATTCTTATCGCCAATCGGGGCGAGATAGCCCTGCGCATCATTCGGACGTGCCGCGAAATGGGTATTAAAACGGTGGCCGTGTATTCGACCGCCGACCGCGACAGCCTGCACGTGCGCTTCGCCGACGAAGCCGTTTGCATTGGCCCGCCCCCCAGTCGGCAATCCTACCTGAGCATTCCCAGCATCATCTCAGCCGCCGAAGTGACCGGGGCCGACGCCATCCATCCGGGCTACGGCTTTTTGTCCGAAAACGCGGAGTTCTCGCAAATCTGCACCGACTACGGCATCAAATTTATTGGCGCTACAGCCGAGCAGATCAACGGTATGGGCGACAAA
>CAXUEB010000086.1:12473-15728 GCA_964249775.1 uncultured Spirosoma sp. | reverse complement strand
CGGCTAAGGCAACCATGAAGATGGCCGGTGTGCCCGTGATTCCCGGCTCGGAAGGCTTGCTCGAATCCATTGACGAAGGCAAGGCCTTGTCCGCCGAAATGGGTTATCCGGTCATCATAAAAGCAACGGCCGGGGGCGGTGGGCGCGGTATGCGCATCATTCGGTCGGAAGACGGCTTCGAGAAAGCGTGGAACGACGCCCGGACCGAAGCGGGTGCCGCGTTCGGCAACGACGGGCTGTACTTAGAAAAATACGTGGAAGAGCCGCGCCACATTGAAATTCAAATTGTGGGCGACCAGTACGGGCGCGTCTGTCACCTCTCGGAGCGCGACTGCTCGATTCAGCGCCGACACCAGAAATTAGTCGAAGAAACTCCCTCGCCAATTGTTTCCCCCGAACTACGTGAGCGGATGGGCGAAGCGGCCATCAAAGGCGCGCAGGCCATTGGCTACGAAGGCGCGGGCACGATTGAATTCCTGGTCGATAAGCACGGGCAGTTCTATTTCATGGAAATGAACACCCGAATTCAGGTCGAGCACCCCATCACCGAAGAAGTCACGGATTTTGACCTCATCAAAGAACAGATTAAGGTAGCGGCCGGCGCGGAGATTTCGGGCCGAAACTATCTTCCTAAGTTGTACGCGATGGAGTGCCGAATTAACGCCGAAGACCCGGCCAACGGCTTCCGCCCATCGCCGGGTAAGATTACGGTGCTGCACCTGCCGGGTGGTCACGGCGTTCGGATTGACAGTCATGTGTACGCGGGTTACACGATTCCGCCGAACTACGATTCCATGATCGCTAAAGTAATCGCGTCGGGGCAGTCGCGGGAAGAAGTGATTACGCGCATGAAGCGGGCCTTGCAGGAATTTGTGATTGAAGGCATCAAAACCACAATTCCCTTTCACATCAAACTGATGGATGATCCCAAGTTCCGATCGGGTCAGTTTACAACTGCGTTCTTAGACGAGTTTGATTTTTCCAGTTTGAGATAGTTTACAAAGTCGGTAGGCGTAACCTGGACGTGGCCGTCCGGGTTACGCCTACCGACCAAATTACCGGTCTGGACTGGTTACTTTACGGTCAAAACCGAACAGGTGGTAAAAACGGGTAGTCAACTGCTTTTGCTGACAAACGCTCCTACCCTCCCGCATGAACCACCTCGCCACGGCTGATTACGTCGTTTTTCTCCTTTACTTGGTCGTGGTTATCAGCTACGGCTACTGGGTTTACCGACGCCGACGCTCCGCCGAAACCAATACCAAAGAATTTTTTCTGGCCGAAGGATCGCTGACTTGGTGGGCCATCGGAGCCTCCCTCATTGCCTCTAATATTTCCGCTGAGCACTTTATCGGCATGGCCGGTTCGGGCTTCGCGATGGGACTGGCCATTTCGTCCTACGAATGGATTGCAGCCGCGACGCTGGTGATTGTCGCCGTGTTCTTTATCCCAATCTACCTGCGCAATCACATCTATACCATGCCGCAGTTTCTGGCGCAGCGGTACAGCGATACGGTCAGTACGATTCTGGCGGTGTTCTGGCTGGTGGTGTACGTACTGGTGAATCTGACGTCGATTCTGTATCTCGGGGCCATTGCTATCGAGTCGCTGGCGGGCGTTCCGTTCACGGTGGGCACGGTCGGGCTGGCCGTGTTCGCCATTTTTATCACCCTCGGCGGCATGAAAGTCATTGGCTATACTGATGTGATTCAAGTGGTTGTGCTGGTACTGGGCGGACTGGTTGTGACTTACTTATCGCTGCAATTGGTCGCGCAGGAAACCAGCCCGACGGCAAGCGTCTGGAACGGCCTGCTCTCACTCCGTCAGCAGGCGGACAGCCATTTCCATATGTTTTTTGCCAAAGGCCATCCGCATTACGATGTCTTACCGGGTATGGCGTTGGTTACGGGCGGGATGTGGATCAATAACCTGTCGTACTGGGGCTGCAACCAATACATTGTGCAGCGGGCGTTGGGTGCTGATCTCAAGACGGCCCGGAGTGGCATTTTATTTGCCGCCTTCCTGAAACTTTTGATTCCACTCATTGTGGTTATCCCCGGCATTGCGGCTTACGTGCTGTACCAGAACGGTCCGTTTCGGGCGGCCATGACCGACGCGTCGGGCGTGGTCAAACCCGACCATGCGTACCCCGTGCTGATGAATTTGTTGCCGGTCGGCATGAAAGGGCTGGCGTTCGCGGCCCTGACGGCGGCCGTCGTCGCGTCGTTGGCGGGCAAGTGCAACAGCATCTCGACTATCTTTACGCTCGATTTATACCGCAAATACGTCAACAAAGGAGCGTCTGAGCGGCAATTGGTCAACGTCGGCCGGTGGGCGGTGGTGGTGTCGTTTGCCATCGCGATTGCCTTGGCTCCAATGCTGCGTTCGCTCGACCAGGTCTATCAGTATATTCAGGAATACACCAACTTCATCACGCCGGGCGTCTTTGCCATTTTTCTACTGGGTTTTTTCTGGAAACGCGCCACCAACCGGGCCGCCCTGACGGTGGCTATTCTGACGATTCCCCTCTCGACGTTGCTTAAATTCTGGCCGGAGGTGGTGGGCGCATTCGGCGGGTCGGCCGATCCGATTCCGTTTCTGCACCGCACGACTTGGGTGTTCTCTATCGACGTGGCGCTCATGGTTGTCGTGTCGCTGACTGATTCGGTTCAAGCGCGGAGTCTGATTGTTGACCGGAGTTTGTTTCGGCTAACGCCTTCGTTCGTAGCCGGGTCAGTCGTTGTGTTTGGCATTCTAACTGTATTGTATTCGATGTTTTGGTAAAGCCTACCCGTTTAACCTTCCATCAGGGTTGAGTATGTACCTTGAGTTTTTAATAAACAGATAATCAAATTTTTAGTACGTTTACAATCTGAAAAACAACGCGCTCATGACAACCGCTTACGCCGACCCTACGCCCCTCGCCAGCCTCGAACAGTGGGAAGACGATCTGTTGGTCCGCTATCCCGAACCCGAACACAAGGCGAAGGAAGATTACCGCAACTACGACAATCCCGAACGCGATACGGTGCGCGAATTCTACCGACTCAACCACACGTACCAAACGTACGACTTTGTGCGGGAGAAGGAAGCCGAGTTTCTTAAGTTTGATAAGAAGGCACTGCCCGTTTGGGGCGCAATGGAGTTTCTGAACACCCTCGTCGACGATTCCGACCCGGACACCGACCTCGATCAGTTGCAGCACCTGCTCCAAACCGCCGAGGCCATCCGCGCCGACGGCCACCCGGATTGGTT
>CAXUEB010000086.1:0-12463 GCA_964249775.1 uncultured Spirosoma sp. | reverse complement strand
CCTGACGGGCTTTCTGCACGACATGGGTAAGGTGCTGTGTTTGTTCGGCGAGCCGCAGTGGGCCGTCGTGGGCGACACGTTCCCGGTGGGCTGCGCGCATTCCGATAAGATTGTGTATCCCGAATATTTCGTCAATAACCCTGACTATCACGACGAGCGGTATAATACGAAGTTTGGCGTCTATGAACCAAACTGCGGCTTGCGGAACGTACACATGTCGTGGGGTCACGACGAATACTTGTACCAACTCATGAAAGACTACCTGCCCGAACCAGCCTTGTACATGATGCGGTACCATTCGTTCTACGCCCAGCACCGTGAAGAGGCTTATGACCACCTGATGGACAACCACGACCGGGCGATGTTTGACTGGGTACGTAAGTTCAATCCGTACGATTTGTACTCAAAAAGCCCGAAGCCACCGGTCGTCAGCGAATTGAAGCCCTATTACGAGGCCCTGATCGCCAAGTATCTGCCAGCGACGTTGCGGTTGTAAGCTCATCTGAGCAGATTGCTCGAACAAGTACCCACCACATTTAAACCGCATCCATGTATCTCGAAGAACGCGTCGAATTAGTAGAAAAGCAACAGGAAACCACCGCCCGCGCCGTCGCCGACCTAACGGTTGACGTACGGGCCATCCGCCACGACCAGAACGAAGGGTTTCGGAAAGTTGCCGAAGAGTTTAAGCAAGTCAACAAGCGCTTAGATAATTTAGAAGTTGACGTAGCCGACATCAAGCAAACGCAGCAGATGATACTGGCGTACCTGCGGGAAAAGTTGCCCTAAAGGACTAATTACGTACTTTCGTAGCCGGGCCAACGACAGGTCCGGCTTTTTTATGCTTCTGTTCTTCATTATTCTTTACCTCCTGTCGAACGTCGCCGTTGGGGCGTGGGCGGCCCGGCGCGTCACCACTGCGCAGGATTTCGTGCTGGCGGGTCGGCGGTTGCCGTTGGTGCTGGCCGCGTCGGTGACGTTTGCCACCTGGTTCGGCTCCGAGACAATCATGGGTGCGCCGGCGATGTTTGTGGACGGGGGTATTCCGGCCGTTATCGAAGAGCCGTTTGGGTCGGCGCTATGTTTGTTTCTGGTGGGCGCGTTCTTTGCCCGGCCGCTGTACCGGCTCAACATCACGACCTTCTGCGATTACTTCAGCATTCGCTTCGGCCGGTCGGCGGAGTTGCTGTCGGCGGTGATGATCATTCCGTCGTACTTTAGCTGGATTGCCGCCCAACTCATTGCTATCGGTATTGTCTTGAGCGTCGTGACGGACATTCCCCGCGAATACTGCATCCTGTTCAGCGCGACCGTCGTCATGGTCTATACCTTACTCGGCGGCATGTGGTCCATTTCCATCACCGACTTCTTTCATAATCTAATTATCGTCGTAGCGCTGACGGTGTTGGCCGTACTGCTTTGGAATCAGGTTGGCGGCTGGGAAACGATCCAACGCCGGACGCCGGCGGGTTTCTTTCGGTTCCTACCCAAGGCTACATTTAAAGACTGGGTCGAGTACCTGGCAGCCTGGTTTACAATTGGGTTAGGCTCCATCCCACAGCAGGATATATTTCAGCGCGTGATGGCCGCCAAAACGGAGAACACCGCCGTGCGGGCTTCTTACGTAGCATCGGGTATGTACCTGACCGTGGCTATGCTGCCCCTCTTCATTGCGCTGAGTGTCCGAATCCTTCACCCGAATCTCCCCAAAGACAATCAGCTCATCATTCCCAACATGGTCATGCACTATGGGAGTTTGCCATTGCAGGTGTTATTCTTCGGGGCCGTTACGTCGGCAATTCTGAGCGTATCGAGCGGGGCGATCCTGGCCCCGGCAGCCGTTTTTGGCGAGAACATTGTGAAGTTTTTCCGGCCAGACCTCAGCGACCGGGCATTATTGAAAACCATCCGGTGGGCCGTTGTGGTCATTACGGTTATCTGCGTCTGGATGAGCACCGCCCGCGACACCAACATCTTCGACCTCGTCGGCGAATCGTCGGCGTTTAGCTTGGTATCGCTGTTCGTGCCCTTAACGGCGGGCATCTATTGGCAACGGGCGAACCGAACGGGCTGTTTAGGATCGATGGCGATTGGATTGGGCGTTTGGCTGCTGTGCCTGTGGCTCAAAACCGAGTACCCACCAATGATGTGGGGCCTGCTGGCCAGCACGGTCGGGATGGTGGTTGGAAGCCTACTTACCCAAAATACCGCTGCTCAATCCGCCCAACGTAGCCCAAGTACGTAGCGCTGGTAAACCAAGGCTGAAGCTTCGCGCCGATATTCGGATACAGGTTTAGCTGATCGACGCCGACGACGGGTACCCACACCAGTTCGAGCGCGGTTGTTTCGGCGGGGTTCAGCGCCGGTTCGCCTTGCAGATTGCGGGCCGCAAACACGACGTGTAATACGTCGTCGCTGCGCTCGGTCAGGAGCATCTCACCCGCCAGAATCATCTCGCCAATATCGACCGTTATATCCAGTTCCTCTTTTAACTCACGAATCACGGTTTCGGGCAGGGTTTCGCCCCGGTCGCAGTTGCCACCGGGTAAGGCGTATACGTCCTGACCGCCGTAGACGTAGCGCATCAGCAACACTTCGGTCTGATTATCATTCAGACGCCAGATTAAGGCCGAAGGGCGAACTTTCATGCCAATATTGTTTGACTGTTCGGCTGTTTGTGTGGTTGTCTGTTTACAACGAGTTTTAACGAACGGACAACCACACAAACAAAGTTAGGTAAACCGCGCCAAGACCTTCTCCGAAACCGTCTGCCCAATCGACAGCGACGAGGTAGCGGCCGGTGAAGGGGCATTGACGACGTTAACGGCCCGGTCGGTTTCCAGAATGGCGAAATCATCCAACAGGCCGCCCGTGCGGTCGCAGGCTTGCGCCCGTACGCCCGCTCCGCCATCTTCGAGGTCGGTCTCTTGCACGTCGGGAATGAGTTCTTGAAGGGCTTTCGTGAACGCGGTTTTAGAGAACGAGCGGTACATTTCGCCTAAGCCCGTTTGCCAGTACTTTGCCGCCACCTTTTGAAAGCCCGGCCACGACAGCGTTTCGTACAGTTCCTTCAGGTTCACGTCCGACTTGGTGTAGCCTTCGCGTTGGAACGCCAGCACTGCGTTTGGTCCGGCCTCCACGCCCCCGTGAATCATACGGGTAAAGTGAACGCCCAAAAACGGAAAGTTCGGGTCGGGAACGGGATAGATCAAGTTCTTGACTAAGTACTGCTTTTCCGGCCGGATTTTATAATACTCACCCCGAAACGGCACAATGCGCACCCCAACAGCCTCGCGTTGCGTCAGTTGCGCGATTTTGTCGGAATACAGCCCGGCGCAGTTGACGACGAGTTTGGTTTCGTAGCGTCCTTTGTCCGTTACGACGATGCTCAGGCTATTGCCCGCGGTCCGGCGGTCCGGCGTTACTTGTTCGACGCGCTCGCCCAAGCGAATTTCACCCCCCAGCACCCGGAATTTTTCGGCGTATTTGTCCGACACCTGCTTGTAGTCAATGATGCCGGTTTGGGGCACGAACATGCCCGCTACGCCGTTCACGTGCGGCTCAATCTCGCGCATCTCCGCCCGCGACAGCTTTCTCAAACCGCCCAAGCCGTTTTGTTGGCCGCGTTCGTAGAGGGTATCTAACTGCGGCAGCTCATCGGTTTTAGTTGCCACGACGATTTTGCCGCAAAGATCGTACGGAATGCCTTCGGCGTCGCAGAAGTCGAGCAGCATTCGGTAGCCCCGGATGCAGTTGGTGGCTTTTAGGGAACCGGGTTTGTAGTACAGACCCGAGTGAATCACGCCGGAGTTGTGGCCGGTTTGGTGGCGGGCAACCGCGGATTCTTTTTCCAGCAGGACAACCCGCAAGGCCGGTCGTTGCTGTTTGATACGTAAGGCGGTAGCCAAACCGACGATACCGCCCCCAATGATGATTACGTCTGTCATGCCAATCGGCCAAAAGCCTGACCACAAAGGTACGATTTTCGGGTCAGTTGACCGTTACCGCAATTGGGCCTCAATCCAATCTAAGCCGCGGCCGTAGAGGGCACGGGCGAACCGAACGCGGTTGTCGAAGTCGGCGTCGGCAGTTTGGCCGGTATCCATAAACTGCCGGACCAGCCGGGCGTTGTCGAGGGCCTGCGGCTGTTGATGATGCGTGTCGGCAGGCGTGCGAAACGGCGCAAAGGCGGGCGCGTCGCCCTCGAAGTGTTGATGGAACAGATGACCGCGGGGGGTCCGAACGGCGCACAGGATGCCGCTCGCCCGGCTCGTCGACGGCGCTAAACTGCCTTCTAAGCCTCGCTTGAGTACGATGGCCGCGTCGAACCCCGCCAGCATGGCCAGTTCAGCCATCTTCATCTGGTACGTAATGTGAAACACCGACGTAACCAAGATACGGGCACGGCACGGGTTAAGCACTTTTTCGAGCGTAGCCAAAAACGGCCGCTTAATCAGGATGTGGCGACGGTTCACCCATTCGTTGAGGGCCGGCGAAAGGGCCTTTTGATCGAGCACCCAGCCGTACGAGTCCAGCGGTTGATCGAGTTCGTGGTTGCTCTGCAAAAACTGACAACCGAGGTGCATGTATAAATCCAGCGCGTTCAGGGTAAACTTCGGCCCACCCGACCGGCCGACCATCGACAACGCGCCGTAGCCCCGTTTTTGGAAGAACTGCGCCAGTAAGGGCGTAATCAAGTACGCGTTATCAATGCCGTCGAATGGTTCGGCCAGTTGCACGAGTGGCCGGTCGGCGCAATACAAGGCACCAAAGCCGGGCGAGAACGTTTGTTCCGCAGCCTGCATTAACCCCTGATACTCTTCGTTCGTTTCGTGACGAACGCGCAGGATACTGGCCGCTAAGCCCTTGAATGTTTCGCATTCACCATCCCCGAACAGGTAGTCCCCCAACTGATGCGCTTCGCTTATTTGCAGGTTATGGCCGCGCACCAGCTTAGTCGCGATGGGATGCATACCGATGGGCAACTCCGGACAAAATTTGTTGATGAAAAACGTCGGGTGTGTGAATGAGCCTTTCCCAATTACCTCTTCCAGCGTCTTCTCTTCCGGCGTTGGCCCTTTCGCCAGCAACGCCCCAAAGAAAGCGCCCCGCTGGAGCGGGTGCGCCGTAGGGTCCGTTAAAGCGGCCCGGCATTCGGCCAGCAATTCGGGCGTTAGCGGCTTGCTACCGTACTTACCAATGCCAATGTGTTTAATGCCGCGACCCAATGGCGTCTCAGCGGGTGTGTTTAAAGTTGAGCCAGCAGTTGACATAGTAAGAAGGAAGGTATGCTTAAGTAAAAATACGTAAAAATCAACTACTTACTTATCGACAACTATTCTAACTAATGTTACGCCGACTCTAATGGTAAGGGTTGGTTAAGTCGATTTTGGGGACGGTCAATTTGGCCGAAGCCGCTTGCATAGCGTTGAAGTATAACCGGATTTTCAAGGCAAAGTGATTCGTTTGAGCCGTACTATGAGGCTTGTAGGCCATACTGTCATTGGTGAGTAGAACGCCGTCTGATCCTTGAACCTGTCGAATCAGCGGTTTGACGTGTTGCCAAAGGGCACGGTTATTAGCCTCAAGTCGGTTGAGCAGGTCAGTGACGGCATCCTGGTTTACCGCTCCGTCGGTCAAGCGAGCCAGGCCGGTGGCGGTCGTCTGCCCAAACCTACTGAGCCGGTAATTGGTGTAGAGGTCAAGATTTGTCTGCATAGTCAACTTTAAGCCGATCGCCCAGAAGGTAGCGTAAGAACAGTTTTTGACTAATGGGCAATTCACTAAACGAATTTTTAGCCACCGGTACTGACGCGTTGCCAAACAAAAAAGCCGCTTCGACGGAAGCGGCTGGTTGTGCACTCGTAAGCACGACTAAACCTTGCTGTAGTTACGGTTTGGGCAAGTTGCTACGCCAACGGAGAGGGCGGCAGTAACGTAGACTTGTCACCCGGCATTAACAGTTGTTTAACCAAAACCCAACGGCGACGCGAAACCGAGATGCGCTCGCCGTTGAGAAGTTCGATCTGTGGGCCTTCGTGGGTAAGCTGCAGGCGTACAACGAAACTGCGGTTGATTAAACAGTTTTGATGCACTCGAATATACTGCGTAGGCGATACCCGGTCGGCGTAGTGCTTCAGGGTGTAAGCCATCAACTGACGACTGCCGTCGCGCCAGTAAAGCCAACTGTAGCCTTTAACCCCACGAACCATGATTAAGTCCTGAACGGGACGCCGGGTCCAGCCCAGTCGGGGGTCATTGACGCGGAAATACTGCGTGGTTGGGGAGCCAGCCTTAGCAGAAACGGTTTGAGCAGAATCGGTTAACATAACGAGAGCGGTTGAAGACGGCATTTTAGCAAAGCAATTCGGTAATCGCGCGGACGGTTAAGCGCTTTGACAGGAGCGATGGCCGGGTGGTTAATCGAACTTGGTCGGTGTAGTAGTTGTCGGTGACGGCGTAGAGCCAGGTAGAAAAGTTTGACTGCTGTTTGAAGCGGTTAATCTTCGGCGGCAGGTCCAAAACGATATCCTGACTCTGACTGGTAGTCTGCGCTTCATCGCTGATAAATAACAAGCATCTACGACGAACCTTATAGCAGTAACGCCCGTACAAATTCCCAAAATAAGTAGCGTGCTTAGTCTCTACGTAAAAATTGACTGATTCTTCGTTGGTGAAATTTTGCATACGTTATCAGCGCCGTTCGGTTCGCGAAACTGATGAGTTTATCCTACATATGTGCCCAATCGTGTTAGATGCCCAGAAACGCGTTCACAATGCCTCTTAGTCGGGCGCTACACGCCGGATTGATTAGACTGGCAAGGCGGTTGGGTAAGCTGCCCCAACCAATAAATTTCGTACACCCGACCTTTGTAACGAGCCAACAAGGCATTGAAGGCCACAAGCGTATTGGGTGCTGAGGAAGGTTGCTTTTGGGACGGCTTCATGGGTAAACAGCCAGATTAACCGGGTGATTATGCAGTCGACCGACAGGAATTGCCCGCCACCTTAGCGTAACTGAACCGGAATGCGACGTTGATTAATATGTCACTATAAATTGCTTTACAAAAGAACAACCCGGCGTAGTAACCCACAAGTTGACCTACCCGCTTTGAGTACGAACGAGTAGTAGTTTGAGTGCGAACGACCGACGGGTTCTTCTGTAGCTTTTGTAGTTTTGTCCTACAGGAATCGGCGCTCCGGTAAAGAGCTGATTCCTGTAGGACTGTGACTTTACTTCGTGTTTGCTCCCGGCATACGCTGCCAGCAATGCTGGCGCTGTTGATTGCTTGTCAGTCCACGCCCCCGGCAAGCCGGCTGACTTCCTTAAAGCAGGCGGACAGCTTAGCGTTTGAAGCCTACATCAACGCCGGAGATTCGGTTTACGCCCAGAAGCAAAGCTACGCTTCCTTTGCCCGCTCGCTGAGCTACTACGACAGTGCGCAGGCTTTGGCCAACCGCAGTGGCGATACGCTGCTACTGGCCGAAGCCATTTTTGCCAAAGGCCGCGTTTACGACGCCTGGAATAAGCAGCCCCGGCAAACCATCCGCTACTTCGCCCAAGCCGCCCGCTTATTTCGTACGCTGCCGGGTCAGTACAAACGGTATGTGTACACCCGCCACTTAGTGGCCCACGCCTACGACAAAATAAAGGATAGCTTGAACACAGTTCATTCGCTTCAGGCGCTCTACCAAGAACTTTGCCGGAAAGACACCAACTTGCTCAAACAGATTCCGTATACGGCCGAAATGGCCTTAGTCGCTACCGAAGTGCGGGCCTACCCGCTGGCCCAGCAAATTCTGAGCAGACTGACCCGCCGGTCCTGGATTCGCAACAGTGCCAGCAGCTACGACTACTTAGATCACTACTACCTTACCCAAAGCCGACTCGATGCGTTCTGGCGTAAACCCCGGCGCTCGTTGTACTTGGATTCGCTCCAGCAAGTTTATTGGCGAAGTACGAAGCTGATGGATCAGCTCTATTACGCGGAATCGATGGCCCCCCTGTACATAGCGATGGGGCAGTACCAAACGGGGGCCCGGTACTACACTTTGGCCCAAGCGCTTAACGAGCGGCTTAACAACCAGGATGAGGTCAACGCACTCCAGCAGGCGCTGCTGCAATCGGAATTACTGGTCGAAAAGCACAAATTAGATTACCAGCGGTCGCTGCACACCATTCACCAAACGGCCGTTTGGCTCTTGGGCAGCTTATTAGCGCTCATCACCCTGCTGAGCGTGTTTCTTTATCAGCGCAATGAGAAGTCGAAGGGCCAGGCCCGCCAACTCACGCAGGTCAACCAGCAATTAGATGAAAAGGTCGCCCAGGTCGAGCTACTCAACAAAGAAATTCAACACCGGGTCAAGAACAACCTGCAAATGATCTACAGTTTACTTCAAATGCAGGAACGTAAGACCGATAATGAGCAGACGCTAACGGCCCTACAGACGGCCCGACTACGGATTGACAGTCTGGCCGCGCTTCACCAGCAACTTTTGAACGGGCAGGGTAACCTCGATTTAGGTGTTTATCTGAAAGGGTTGGTCTGCTCGGTGGTTGATTGCCTGTCGACCGAGCGAAATGTCGTTACTCACATGGCTATCGAAGCCGTTTCGTTACCCGTCAACAGCTATCTACCCCTCTCGTTGGTACTGAATGAATGGGTTACCAATTCGATCAAATACGCCCAACCGGCCGGCCAAACGCTTGAAATTACGGTATCCGTAACGGATACGGACGATGCCGTCCGGCTCGCATACACCGATAATGGCCGGGTGCCCCGTACGCTCAGCCCGTCCGGATTAGGTCTGCAGATTGTTGGCCTGCTCACGCGCCAGATGAACGCCACCCTGACCACGCTTGCCGAGTCGCCTTACCACTACCAACTTAGCCTGCCCCATGACCGACAAAATTAAGTTGCTCATTGTTGAAGACGAAGCCTTAATTGCCGAAAACCTGAAGCTGATCCTGGAGGATTTGGGGTATCAGGTTGACGGAACGTACTACCACTACGAAGAAGCTCGGCAGGCGATTGAACGGGGTGGAGCCGATCTGCTGCTGCTGGACATCAACTTGGGCAGCCGGAACAAGGAAGAAAACGGACTGGCGTTGGCAGCTTTGATTCGACAGCAGCCCCGGTTCGTGCCTTTTATCTTCGTGACGGCCTACCAGGACAAGGACGCTATTTTGAAAGCCAGTCAATTGCGGCCAAGCGCTTACCTGATCAAGCCCATTACTACCGCAGCCGTTTTTGCCGCAATTCAACTGGCCATGGACCCGTCGCCCGTTCATCCGGCGACTCCGTCGGCTGCTACGCCGGACTACTTCTTTGTTAAGTTGGGGCAGCAGACCCACAAGTTACTGTGGCAGCAGGTTTACTGCATGGAGGCCAGTAAGAACTACGTGCTTCTGAAGACGGTCGGCAGCCGGTCAGCGTACCCAATTCGGGGCACGTTGTCGTTTGTCGTTAATCAACTGGTACCGGCCTGGTTACAGCCTAACTTTATCCGAATTAATCGCAGTACCGTCATCCATAAAGATTATATTAATTCGTTCTCGGCCCAAAAAATTATTTGTCAACACGAGACATTCGAGAACACCCGTTTGAATCTACGGCAGCTTGAGGAGCTTATCAAACCGGGTTGACAAAGAGAGAATGGTTCGTTATGTCTATCTACGTGGTGCGCACACGCGTTAGTTGATACGCCAAAGCACCCGTTGTCGTTCAGGCCAACGCGCTTCGCTGTTTCCGGCCTACTACGATCCATCGACTAACCAACCATTCCGACTTCTTAAACCCAAATTGACATGACGAATCAGGACATGACTTTGGTGAAAACCAGCTTTGCCCAGGTGCGGCCCATCGCCGACCAGGCAGCCGTTCTATTCTACAATCGCTTATTTGAATTAGCCCCCGACGTTAACGTGCTATTTCGGGGCGACATGACCGAACAAGGCCGTAAATTGTTTCAGGTGATTGGTTACGCCGTTGACTCGCTCGACAATCCGGCGGTTTTGCTACCGGCCGTTAGGGCCTTAGGTACGAAGCATCGTACCTACGGTGTTCAGTCGCACCATTACGTTGTTGTGGGCGAAGCGCTGCTTTGGACACTCAATAAAGGATTAGGCGACGCCTTTACGCCCGAGGTAAAGACGGCCTGGACAACGGTCTACGGCTTACTGTCGAACACCATGCAGGCGGCTGATTAAGCGTTCAGCGGAACGGAGATGGATTAAATCGTGGCGGTATGTCCGTAGTTTTAGGAACCGATTGATGAATTTATCTTCTTCTTTTCGTTAAGCGATTAATCAACGAAACACAGTACATGGCCGAACGCATCACCTACGGCAAAACGTGGTGGGGACAGCAGTGGCTCAACGCCCTGACGAGTATCGACGAAGCCAACCGCCTGCCGCGCGGCAAAACCTACGCCAACCAAGGGGCCGTGCAGGGGCTACTCATTGCTGATAACCAAATCAGCGCGTCCATCCGTGGATCAAAACCGCGGCCGTACAAGGCAAAACTGTCCGTGCCCCTCTTTACGGCGGCAGAACGCGATGCGCTGCTGACCGAAATTAGCGCGAATCCCACCGTGCTGGCGCAACTCCTCAACCGGCAACTGCCCCAGGAGTTGGTCGAGTTTGCCAATCGGCAGGGCATCCAACTGTTTCCGCGCTCGTTCCACGACCTGAGCATGGGCTGTTCCTGCCCGGATTACGCCGTGCCCTGCAAACACTTAGCGGCCGTCATTTACATCATTACCAACGAGATTGACCGCAATCCATTTCTGGTTTTTCAGCTAAAAGGGCTGGACATCTTAAACGAACTCAAAAAAGAGCAGGCCGATACGGTGGCGGGCGGGATGCAAACGGTGTTGTCGTTCCGCGACATTGGCACCGACGAGCTGCCCGATGACGAAGATTGGAAAGCCGACGAAAACGCCCGCGCGGATTTAGATTTTGCCACCATTCCCCCGCTCGCCGACCAACTCTTGAGTTTGCTGCAACCCGACGTTACGTTTACGAAAAGCGATTTTTTGAAGTCGCTTACCAAAGCCTACAAGCTGTTTAGCAAACCGGCCGACGAGAAATCGTTTGTCGGCGAAGAACATCCCGCGCCCAGCGACGACATTGAGTTGCAGTTGGACGAGGTAATGGCGGTGAAAAAAATCAGCTTTTTTAGCGAGCACGGCCAACCCCGCCCGCTCAAAGATTTTAAGATGAGCGACCTGGTGGGCTGGCTGCAAACGCTGACCGAAGCCGATTTTGCCGAAATGAGCGATTCCGTGCGGGCGTTGTATCTGACCGGCCAATTTGCCAACGCCGTGCTGCGCCGGGGCGCGGTGGTGCCGCAGTTGCTACGCGTTGGTTCCGACGAAGGGCAATACCGGGTGCGTTGGCTGCCAGCCACGCTCAACGAGGCCGTCCGGCGGCAAACCGACATTCTGGCCACGCAACTGCCACCCGCGCTGCTAACGGTTCGCTGGCAAAAGGAATGGCTGGCCCTGCCCGGCGATCAGCAGGTCCTGACGCTAACTTCGCTGTTTCTGCGCCGGGCTATCAAACCCACCACCATCGAACTGTGGGAACGCTGGCCGCTCGAAGAAGCCGACCGCTTGTTTTTCGGCGTTGAAACGCTGCGGTTTGAGGGGTTCGGTCGACGCGAAATGGCCCTGGCGATGCAGCTTTGGCTCAACGACTTCTTTCTAACGCACAAGCGCTTCGTGCCCATCTTAGTCGTCGAAGACTCTGAGTTGGGCGAATCCACCGCACCGGCGGAGGTACGGCTCTCCGGCCGGCCGGGCGACGAATTCCGCATCAGTCTGCTCATCCGCGACCGCGAAGCCGACGGCACTACACCATCGCCCGAACCGGCGAAGAAGTCGGCAAAAGCGGCTAAGAAGAAAACGGACATTTCGGCGGCTGCCATTCCGGCTGCGCCGGTGCCGCTGTCCGAAATCCTGAGCGACCGCAAACACGCGCGCATTCGGATGGCCGTTTTGCAAGATCTGCTGGTCTTGTCGCGGCACTTCCCCGATCTCCCCCAGTTGACTAAAGCGGACGGTCCCGCGCATTTGTATTACAAGCCCGAAGATTTTGTCAAGATTCTGCTCGACACGTTGCCGCGGATGCAGTTGTTGGGTATTGCGCTCTGGCTGCCCAAATCGCTGCAACATTGGGTCCGGCCGCAAGTGGGCGGACGGCTCAAGGCCAAAGTAAGCGACAAAAACGCCTTTATGAAGCTCGACGACATGCTGACCTTCGACTGGCAGGTAGCGCTCGGCGACGAGATGGTGAACGCAACCGAATTCGAGAAACTGGTCAACCACCGAACCGGCTTAGTGAAAATTAAGGATCAGTACGTCCTGATTGACCCGAACGAGCTAACGAAGCTTCGCAAACAACTCGAAAATCCCCCCGAACTGACCGGTCCCGATCTTCTGCGCGCGGCCTTGTCGGAGG
>CAXUEB010000085.1:13737-18362 GCA_964249775.1 uncultured Spirosoma sp. | reverse complement strand
GCTTTCCCCAATGAAACGACTTCTCAATCTTCGGTAAACGCTCAATCGTCTATGCTTACCTGGCTTCCTCTCGTGCTGTCGCTGCTGAGTTTGGCAGGCGTCGTTGTCCTTTTTTTGCGGCAAAATCAAAGTCGTTCCGGCCCGGCTGCCGACGCCAATGCGGATATCATCAAGGAACTAAGTGGCCGCATCAGCAAACTTGAAAAAACGAGTACGAATCTGTATAACCAAGTGGCGTTGCTGGAAAAAACGACGAACCAGCCGCGTAACAACCCGGTTGCGCAAAGTCAGTCGCGGTCCCCACAGCCGACCGCCCCGACGCCCCGGCCGGCTCCGGTTCCTCTTCCTCCACCCGTTCAGGCAGCACCCGAATTCGTCGGGCCAGCCGTCGCGCCGGTTCCGGCACCACCGGTCAATACGCCACGTCCTCCGAAGCCGACCGCCCCGACCCTGTTGTACGGGCGCACGGCTGACTTGGGCGACGGGTTTAGCGTAGGCGGGTTGTCGACCCAGCCCGACCGCGATACGGTGTTTGAAATTCGGCGGATCGACGCCGGCCGCGCCGAGTTTCAGGTGAGCGACAACCCGGACTTGCAGCGACTGGCCTTGTCGGACCCGTATTCATATCTCAACGATACCTGTACGTATGCCACGCAGCCACGCCCCGGCAGCCGCATTCGCACCGATCGGCCGGGCACGTTATCGTTGCAGGGCGAAAAATGGGTCATAACCGAAAAGGCCCAGATTAGTTTTATGGGTTGAGCGACACGAGTGCTCAGCCGCCCGCCTTATGACCCTCGACGAATTACGCGAACGCATCAAAGACGAAGTAGTGCTCCACGAGGGCAACGTGGCGGATTACCAATGGCGGCAGATGGGCCTCACCGACGAAGCCGCTAAGCTGGGCGTGTCGGGGCCGGACTTTGGGCGCTTGGTCAACCAGGTAAGCCTGACCGTTGCGCCGGACTTGGGTCGCATTACCGAAATCAAAGAGGATATTCTTAGACTGGCCCGCCAACGGCGCAAGCAGTTGACCGACGCCGACATTCGTCAACTTGTGGACGACGCCGAGCGGGCGCACCTGACACGGTCGTTTGTGGTCGATACGTGGATACCGACGCTGCTCCGGCAAGTGCCTGACATGCCGGAGCCGTCCGTGCCGGAGTTACCCCCAACCGTACCCAAACCCGAGCCGGTGGCCGCTCCTGCTGCGCAACCAGTCGCTGTACCTGCTTGGGAGCCGGTTGCTGCGCCGGGCGAAACGGCCGAATCCGTGCGCCGGAAGGTGACCGAGGTGCTCAGCGATTACGACGGCTACATTCCGGCCCCGGCCATCCGGTCGTTGTTTCGAACGATCAACTACAACGAAGCCGACCTGTCGGTCGCTATCTGGAACTACCTTCAGATTCACCAGTACGTGCCTGATCGGGAGCCGCCGAGTGGTTCGTTGCGCGATAAACTAACATCGACGGATTGGCGCTATCCGGCTAAAACGCCATCGCCGACCCCAACTCCTCCGTCAACGTTCCATTCCGCTGCCACTCCTCCGGCAAGCAACCCGTTTCCCCCGGCTCCCAGCCTTCCGCCGAGTCCTCCGCCCGTGGTGCGCAAATTTACGGCTACGCCGGGGCGCGTTCGGCGGGGGCAGGCCGTTACGCTGGAATGGGAAGTAGACGATTTAGGCGAAGGCTTATCGCCCCGCAACCGCGGTTGGGTGAAACCCATTAAAACCGCCGATTACACCTTGTTCGATGTCAACAACAACCCGCTGAGCACCGTGCGGGTAGAAGTCATTCCCCCGGACCGCAGTGGATTGTATGGCGTGTTATTTGCTCTGGCCCTGCTGGGGTTGATCTACTGGTTCGTTAAGGGCAATACGGCCAATGAGGTTGCTCCGCAGCCCGAGCGCCAAACGGAGCGGACGACGCGGCCCGCTGAGGAACGGCCCCGGCCGGCCGCACCCCGCAGGAATCGACGACAGACGTCAACCGAGACAACGACGCGGGAAACCACCGAGGCTTCAACCGAAGCTAACAACGACCGCAACAAGCCCGTAGCCGATGCGGGTCGGTCGGAACGGGCGTCGGCCGACAAACCGGCCTCTGAACGCGAAGCGCTGGACGAACCGGTGACCAAACCCGCAACGCCGGCCGACGCCCGCGCGGGCAAATACGAAGAAGCCTTTGGCGACAAACCGTACGACAAGGTTGAACTCGGAACCGACGAGCGGGGGTGGCGACGCGCCCGCAGCAACGGCCGCTGGGGGTTCATTAGTCAGAACGACGAGTGGGTCATCCCCCCCGAGTACGAAGCCGTAACGCCCTTCCGGGGCAACACCGCCGGGGCGTTTTTGAACGGTCAACTTATTACCATCAACCGGTCGGGTGAGCCAGTCAGAAAGTAAACAACGGTTGACGACCTGCTTTAGCAATAGCAATAAACGGCCAGCCGCCACCCCTGATACGTTATTTTCATGACGGAGATTGAATTACTGACCCGCCTGCGGGAAAGTTATGTGCTCGATGGTCCCGACGCCTGGCGGAGCAACGGATATCTTGAGGACGCCCAACGTGCCGGCTGGAAGCTGGTGACGGCCCTCAAACAGGCGAACGAGGTCAGTCAAGAATTGGGTTACCACCAGGCGTGGATTCGGGACACGCGCGCCTACATCGCCCGGCTCGCTTCGTTGACGAACTCGTTAACCAAACAAGACATCGACTCGATTATCCAGTCGGCGGCTGCGCTGAACTTGTCAGCCGACTTCGTGCGCAACCGCTGGGTGCCGACCGAACTGGCCCGGCTACGTGGGCCGGCGGCCGTACTGGCTACCGGCGCGGGCGGAACTACCGAAGCAACAGCCCGTTCCTCGGCTCCAACGGCTAATTCGGTGGTCAATCCATCCGTCGCTCTTGCTTCAGCAGTCCCGCCCGCGCCGGTTGTTTCGGTAGTTACGTCCCAGCCAGTCGCTCAATTTGTTTCGGCTACCGCCCCTGAGCCGCCACCAACGGTGCCTACGGAGACCGCGCCAAGCAGGACAGATTCGGCCTCGGTTGTTCGTTCCTTTACGGCGATTCCAGACCGCATTCGACCGGGCGAATCCGTAGCGTTGACGTGGACGGTCGACGAGTTATCGACCGTCACGGTTGATGAGTTAGGAGCCGGTTTACCACCCCAGCATCAGGGTTGGGTAAAGCCGAGGAAGACCATGAATTATACGCTCTTCGACCCGGATAAAAGACCGTTGAGCACGGTTCGGGTAGAGGTCTTGCCGCGTGACCGCAGCGTAGCCTATGGCCTACTGGGCGCGATACTGCTGATCTTCGGGTTTGTTTGGTACAACAACGCCAGTAAGCCGGAACGATCGCTGGTCAGTCGAACCGAACAAACTGCGACCCGAAATCAAACGTCGACCGAAACCGGCGCGAGTAAGGTCTACGACGCGGTGGCGGGTGAGCCGGACGAGCGAGGGTGGCGACGCGCCCGCTACCAGGGCCGCTGGGGATTTATTGATCGAAACAACCAGTGGGTCATTCAACCGGCCTACGACGCGGTAACGCAGTTCCGGCGCGACAAGGCCATTGTGTTTCAAAAAGGTCGACTCTTGACGATTAACCGGGACGGTGAATCGGTTGCCCGGTGAAGTGTCTTGCGCTGATTTCGTTCTGCGTAACGCGAAGAAGGGAATCAGGAATTAAACTGTACCGGCCCAAAAGCGGTTAACCCATGCAGAATAGTCTGCTACGTACCCAACAAACGACACGTTATGATGCGCCCGGTCCTGTTGTTATTCGCCCTTAGTCTATGCACGTCCGTCTGCGTGGGTCAGACCGATACCACTCGCAATACGACGGGTGTTTCCGAACGGTCGTCGCAGGCGCAGGTGCCCATTCCCGGCGTCGACGCGCCCTTGTCGGCACCCGGCACGCTGATGCAATCGACGCCGGACCCCAATAGACTGAATGCGCAGCCGAACCGGCGCAGAAATCGCCGGAACCGAACCACTCCGCCCACCGACCCGAGGGCATTTGGCGTGGGCGTGCCGCTCGGTAAGGCCAAGCGTGATTCACTGTAGGACTTAACCCTCAGCGCGGCTCTTACTCTTACGGCCCGAGTGCTACGTTTAACCTCTGAAACTGCGTCCAGTAGCCCGACGCGGTTAGGCCGATGCCATTGCCGGACAGGGGTCGAAATGGGTACGGGCTGCTGCGAACCTCTTGGTCATTGACGTAAAAATGCAGCGCGTCGCCCCGCCGTTTGATGGTCAGTCGATTCCGATTTCTATCTAACGGAACACCCGGTCGAAAATAATCGCCCGGCATGTAATCGCTCAGGGCGGTCCCGTTTAGCACACGGACAATCGAAATTTCGCCCCGGCCGTTGGTGGTGAAGGCGCAGTAATTGAGCGAATCCCGCACGCCGAACAACAGCCCACCGGTCGGTACTTGCCCCGAATCGGCCAGCACATCAACGCGAACGGTAAACGTATCGGCGCGGTTAAGGTTGATGTCGGGCGGCAACGAAACGTAGCTGAAGGCGACCTGTTTGGTGCTGGTGCTGCGCTTGCGAATGCTGTAGCGCCCCAGCCCGATCTGAAAATTATAATCCCCCCGATTGCCTGCCTTCCA
>CAXUEB010000085.1:0-13727 GCA_964249775.1 uncultured Spirosoma sp. | reverse complement strand
GTTGAGACTGGCGAATCCGTCGGGGCAGGGTCGGCCGGTCGGTTAACCGGTGGTCGATCGGCCGACGGCCGCGACTGCGCTGGGGTACTGCGCCGGGCCGGTGGCGCAGCCGTCGGCAAGCGGGGCGTCGGTCGGAGCGTTACTTTCTGCCATTCACTCGACGCCGAATACTCCGTTGGTTGGGCTGCGCGTGACCCGGTCTGGACGGACCCGGTCTGGCGCGCTGGGGTCTGGGCCAGACTGGCAAGGGGCAGCAGCGCGACGATGAAGAGAAACAGACGCATCTGTCGAAGTTGGTTTAAAATTGATACCGCACCGTCACCGTTGGCTGACCGGCTTGCAGGCCCGGCCCGAGCGTGACTGGTTCGGATTGACGAGTTGCGCGCTGGTTGCGCAATCCCCGGACGAAGGTCAGCAGTACGTCGGCCGCGGCAACGGCAACGGCTCCCCTTGTGGCTACATAATACCGGTGGTGGTGGTCGTTGGCCTGCTGGTAATACGGCTCGGCCGTCGCCAGGTTCCGTTGCTGTTCGTAGAGCGCGTAGCCGTCGCGGGCAGTTTGCCGTTCCCGTAGTCCGTAGGCCAGCAAACCATAACAGCCCAGCGTCAGCAGGGGCCGTAAGCCAACCCTGGGCCGGGGCGTCTGCACGAAGATGTTGCCAACGCCCGGCGCAACCGCCGACAGCAACGCCCAGGCCGGACCCGCGTAGCGCTTCCGTCGAGTGAGGGGCGGCTCAGCCGGGGAGGGGGCCGCAGCCGGCGCGGGCGTTCCGGCCGATGGTGGCAACGTTGCCACCGGCGCAGGGTTGGGCTGGATTACCTTGGCCGGTGGTCGTTGCGGGTCGCTCGCCGGTGGCCGTTGCTGCGGAGTGTCCGGCACCGGTGTAGCGGCCACCGCCGGGGCGGTTTGGGTTAACGAGGTTGCCGGCTTAACCAGTACTACCGCCCGAACGTCTTCGTTGAGCGAGTAGCCGTTGGCCAGCGCGTTCCAGACGATGCGCCGGTCCGACCCCGCCGTGATGCGTTTGCCCACGTCGCCCCGCACAAAATCGGGTAGCACCAGCAGCGGTCCCCGCAGGCGGCTTCGGATCTGAAAATACACGGAGTCGCCCGGCTGGGCTTTCAGCAAATCATACCGAATTTCGAGCCGCGCCGAGTCGAGCGCGCGGACGCGCACATTCCGCACGCGTTCCTGCGCCCGGCCCGGCTGCGTTAAGAAGAGCGTAATGACAAACAGTAAACAAAAACGCATGGTTGGGCGGGCGTTGGGTTAGGTAACGGCTCAATTGTTAACGGTGATTTGCTCGGTCTCCGTAAACCGGTCGTCGCACTGGTTCGCCAGCGTAAGCGTAACGGTATACGTGCCGGGCTGGTCGTAGATGTACGTCACCCGCGAACCTACCCGGCTGCGGCCTTTGCCATCGCCAGGGTCCCAGCCCACCACGCCAATGTCGCCCTGGGGGTCAATCAGATAAAAGGTTACGTCCAGCCGACCCGTGTTGATGCCAATGTCGGCCCGTGGTGGAACGCAGGTCGGAAATTCCTTCCGCGTTAGATCAAACGGTTCGCAGGCCGTCAATAAAATCAAGGCAAGAAAGAAAAAGGCATTTTTCAGCATACGTCGTTAGGAGAATAGATCGGACCCGTGCCGCGGCCGCGTTGGGTAGGGCGTTGATTGTCAAAAGTCCGTATTTTTTGTAAATTTAACCAGCCGGTTCGAGGAAACAGATAACCCGGCTGACCGCTCAACTTCTTCCAATGTCATGCGCTGGTCCGCTAAAACCAAAGATGAATTAGTTGCCGAGATTCAACGGCTCCACCACGAACGCAGTAGCGACCGCGACGGTGGGCGCGAGGGTGTCGGCCCGGCCGATACGCAACCGGCTTTCGACGCCCGCCCGACCGTCGACCAACTTAATTTAGTTGGCGTCACCATCGACCGCGACGGTACGCTGACCTATGTGAACCCGTATACCTACCGCATTACGGCCTGGCAGTCGGAAGACATCATCGGCAAAAGTTTTTTTGACATTTTTATTCCGGCGGCCGACCGCGCCCGGTTGGAAGAGGAATTTGAAGAAGCCATTGCCAAAGGGGGGCTGTCGGAGCAGCGCGAAATCAACGTGTTGACCCGCAGCGGAGCCGTCCGAAACGTACAACTTAATTCGTTGATCATCAACGGCGCAAACGGGCACGACGACGCGCAGAAGGCGACTTCATTTACCCTGATTGGCGAAGACATCACCAATAAACGGCGCGTGGCGTCGGCCCTGTCGAATACCAACGCGCAGTTGAATGATTTGGTCGATAACACCTCCGATCTGATCCAACTTCTAACGCTCGACGGCAAGTTTATCTTCGTCAACCGGGCCTGGCGCGAAACCCTCGGCTACACCTCCGATCAGATGGCGGCCCTGAATCTGCGCGACGTGCTGCACCCCGACTACGCCGACAGCACCTTGTCGATGCTCCGGCGCATCGAACGGGGCGACAAACTGCCTTACATCGAAACGGTGTTTCGGACCAAAACCGGGAAGACGCTGTTTTTGTCGGGCAGCATTAACTGCCGCTTCGACAACGGCCGGCCAACGGCCTTTCGCTGCATTCTGCACGACACAACCGGCAAGATTCGGGCTGAGAAGTCGCAGCGGCTTTATTACAGCATCGCCAACTGGACGATCAACGCGTCTGATTTGGACGACCTGTACCAAAAAATTCACGAAGAGCTGGGCAACATCATCGACGCCCGCAACTTTTTTATTGCCCTCTACGATCCCAGCAAAACGTACCTGTCGTTTCCGTATTACGTCGATGAGTACTTCGGCGGCAACATGCGGTTCACTAAGCGCAAGCTGGGTAACGGCCTGACTGAATACACAATTCGGGCCAACAAACCCTTGTTTTTGTACGAAAAAGACATTCGCCAACTCGCCGAGCAGCACAAAATTGACTTGTACGGGCAGCTTCAACCGCAGGTAATGCTGACGGCTCCGCTCCGCATTGGCGACGAGATTACGGGTATCATCGGCGTTAAATCCTACGACGATCCCCGCACCTACGGTCCCCGCGACCTGGAACTGCTCGAATTTATTTCGGGGCAAGTGGCGCTGGCCATCGCCCGCAAGCAGTCGGAGGCTGCCTTGGACAAACAAAACGCCCGGCTCAACGCTATCTTCAACAGCAGTACCTACCTGATCTGGTCGGTCAATAAGGGATTGCAACTCACGTCGTTCAACAAGAATTACACCCGGCTCATCGAAAATCAACTGGGCGAATCACCCCGCTTGCACGTCAGTACGCCCAAGTTAGGCTGGCGCATGATTGGCGAAGACAACCGGCGAAAATTAGAAGAAAAGTATCGGCAAGCGTTCCGGGGTATTCCACAAAATTTTGAACTGCACTTCGGGCAAGGTACCAAGGAAGTGTGGTTGGATTTTCAACTCAATCCAATTCTGCTGGCGGGGGGGCTGATTGAAGAAGTATCGGGCATTGCGCGCGATATTACCAACCGAAAACGCGCCGAGATTGCTACCCGGCAGAGTGAAGAAAAATTCCGGGGCATTTTTGAAAACCTGCAAGACATCTACGCCCGCGTGGACCGCAAAGGGCGCGTCACGATGATTAGCCCGTCGGTCTTTAAGCGCATGGGCTACACGCCGGAGGAAGTGCTGGGAGAGGACGTTACGCAGTATTTCGTGGACAAGCGGGTCATTCACCGGGCCATGATTAAGCTGGGTCGTAACCGCAGCCTGCGCAATTTTGAGGTGAGTATGCGCCGGAAAGACGGCACCGAGCGACAATTCATGTTCAACATGCTCCTGCTCAACGACGGACCGGGCGCGTCGACACCGGGCGATTCAACGTCCGAGCCGGTGGTTGCCGTGCTGGCCCGCGACATCACCGAACTCAAGCGGCAGTCGGCCGAACTGGTTAAAGCCAAAGACGAAGCCGAGCGGTCGTTGAAGGTGAAAGAGCAGTTTTTGGCCAATATGAGCCACGAAATCCGCACGCCCATGAACGGCGTGATTGGCATGATCGATTTGCTCAACGACACGCAATTGGACGAAGAGCAGCGCAGCTACGTTAAAACCATCAAACGCTCGTCGGAAACGCTGCTCAATATCCTGAACGACATTCTGGACTTGTCCAAGATCGAAGCGGGCAAGATGGTCTTGCACGAGTCGCCGGTGGCATTCGCGGAGATTTTCGAGAAGTTGATTGCGCTCTTCGGGCAGCAAGCCAACTCCAAAAACAACACGCTGACGTACCACCTCGATTCTGATTTGCCGACCTACGTCATTGCCGATCAGACGAGGCTGCTGCAAATCCTGTCGAACCTAACGTCCAACGCCATTAAGTTCACCGAAAACGGCGCGGTGCGCATTGGGGCCACGCTCATCAGCAAGCGCGGTAAATTCAACCGGATTCGGGTGGCGGTGAGCGATTCCGGCATTGGTATCTCGCCCGATAATATTAACCTCTTGTTCAACTCGTTCAGTCAGGTCGACACCTCGTCGCGGAAATCGTTCGGCGGCACGGGGCTGGGTTTGGCCATCTCGAAGGAACTGGCCCACCTGATGAAAGGCGAAGTCGGCGTGGAGTCGGAAGTTGGCAAGGGCAGCACCTTCTGGTTCACGATTGAGCTTAAGGAAACGGCCATCAGCCCATCGCGCCAATCGACCGAAGTGGCCGAAATCGCCTTGGCTAACTTTTTCAGCGATTACCACCCGGTTGTGTTGCTGGTCGACGACAACGCCGTGAACCGCAAGGTGGCCAGCGAAATCCTGCGCAAAGCGGGTTGCGTCGTCACCACCGCCGACAGCGGCCCGGCGGCCATTGATTGCGTCCGGCAGAAAGCCGAAGGCCGGGCGTTCGATGTTATTTTCATGGACATTCAGATGCCCGACATGGACGGCGTGGAAACCACGCGGCATCTACGCGAACAATTCGCCGGGCAGCTACCGACGATTGTGGCCATGACGGCTTACTCGATGCGTGAGGACCGGCAGCGCTTCATTAGTCAGGGCCTCGATGATTACATCGCCAAACCCATCCGCGCCCAGAGCTTAGTTGCCAAGGTTAAAGAAATTACGGACGCCAGCCGGGCCAAACGCGACGCCGAAACCGCAGTTCCAACTCCGCCCGTGGCCGAACCGGTTGAGCCGACGCTACCCATCATCGACCCGGAGATTGTGGGCCAACTCCGCGACATCGGCGGACAGGAACTGGTCGACAGCATTCTGGAGGAGTTCGTCACCGAAGCCGCCGACTTGGTCAAAGGCGCGTTGGACGCCTATGCCCTCGGCGACATTCCGACCGTGAAGGGCCACCTGCACACGCTGAAAGGCTCGGCTGGTACCATTGGCGTCGCCCGCGTGGCCGACATCGCCCGCACGGCCGAAGGCAAGCTCAAAGTCAGCGACACGAGCGGCTTAGGCGACGCGTTACAGGCGCTGGACGGCGCGTTCGGGGAGTTTATGGTGGAGTGGAAGACTGTAGGTTAGCAGCCTAAAACGACCGTGAATTTTGCTGTTGTAGACTAAGTTGGGCCTTCTGATTGATGCGGGCTTTTTGCGGTTACGTATTTAACGGCTAATTTCACCACACCAAACCAGACACATTTCCCAAGTCCTATGTCAGCCAAACGCGTCCTGATTGCCGAAGACAGCTCCGTTATCCAAAATCTGGCCCGCAAAATCCTTGAGTTCCAGAACTACGACATCACGGCCGTGAAGAACGGCGAGCAGGTGATGCAGATTCTGGAGAAGGAAGATTTCAACATCCTGCTGCTGGACATCAACATGCCCGTGATGGACGGGATGGAGTGCGTCCGGCGCGTCCGGGCCTTACCCGATTCGGAAAAGGCGTCCGTTCCGACGGTAGCCATTACGGGTAACGCCAAAAACTACACGGAAGAAGAATTTAAGACCGCCGGTTTCAACGACGTCCTGGTGAAACCTTTAAACTTCGACCGGCTGGTGGAAGTGGTTAATCAGTTGACGGATAAATAACGTACGTAGGAGCGAGTGGTGAGAAGCGACAATGCTGGCGCACAGTTTATACTGCTGGATAGATGCTCGCTTCTCACTCCTCGCCCCTAACTTCTATGGTTATTACGCTGCTGGGTACGGGAACATCGTCGGGGGTGCCGCTGATTGGGTGCGAATGCGAAGTGTGCCGCTCGGTGGATTACCGCGACAAGCGCCTGCGTTCGTCGGTGCACATCGCGGTCGACGGGCTGAGCTTCGTCATCGACACGGGTCCCGACTTTCGGCAGCAGGTGTTGCGGCTCAACCTCAAGCAACTCGACGCGGTTTTGTTTACCCACGAGCACAAAGACCACACGGCCGGCTTAGACGAGGTGCGGGCTTACAATTTTCGGTCGGGGCAGGACATGCCCATCTACGCCCGGTCGACGGTGCTGGCGCAGTTGCAGCGCGAATTTGCGTATATCTTCGACGAGCACAAGTATCCCGGTATTCCCCGCGTGCGAACGATTGAGATTCGTAACGAACCGTTTACGGTGCTGGGCGTTCAGTTCACGCCCATTGAAGCGCTGCACCACCGCCTGCCGGTGTTTGGTTTCCGCATCGGCGATTTCACGTACCTGACGGACCTTAATTTTATTGCGGACGCGGAGTTCGAGAAGGTGTCTGGCTCCAAAATCGTCGTACTCGACGCCCTCCAACGTCAGCCGCACCCGTCGCATTTCACCCTCGATCAGGCCGTTGCGGTCGCGCAGCGTATCGGGGCTGACCAAACGTATTTTACCCACATCAGCCATAAACTGGGCTTGCACCGCGCTGTAGAGCAGGAACTACCGCCCGGCATTCGGCTGGGCTACGATGGCTTGCAGATCAAGCTGTAAAGCCGGAACAAGCTTTACAAACCAATTTTGCTAACCCGGCGTTACTCGTGTAGATTAGTAAACAACACGATGCCAACGCTCATTAAGCCATCCCGAACGTTTTCCGACGAATTGTTAACGCGTTACCGGCAGCAGGGCGATCCGCCGGCCGACGCCGTTCTGGCGGCCGTTGCGGACGCCGGCGGTCGGGAAGGTGTTAGCCAGTTGATGCGGTGGCTGGCCGACACCGGCAACGTCTCAACGGAGCAGCTACCGGAAGCAGTTGGGCAATTTTTTGCCCAGCACGCCAGCCTGCCCGCTTGGGCTGATGCCGAACGCATGAAGCGGGGCATGGCTTTTTTCAGGAAACACGCCGGGTTGATTGGCCTGACGCTGGGCACGTACTCGCTGCCCTACACGTACATGGGGGCCAACGGGGTGCAACTGTTGTGGCTGACCGAACGCATCAAGAACGACACGGCCCGGCGCTTGCAGGAAACCGGCGAGTGGGTGTTTGCCGTCAACAACCCAGCCGAGTGGATCAGCGGGCGGGCGATTGCCTATACCCTCAAGATTCGGCTCATTCACGCGGGCGCGCGCTGGTTTGGACTGCACTCCGGCCGCTGGAATGGAGATTGGGGAATGCCGGTCAACCAGGAAGACATGGTCGGCACGATCGGGTCGTTTTCGTACATCGTCATTCGGGGCCTGCGCAAAGCGGGCGTCCGAACGACCGAGCAGGAAGAAGAGGATTACCTGCACCACATCAACGTCATCGGCTACCTCAACGGCGTAGCCGAAGAACTTCTGCCCCAAAATTTACGGGAAGCGTTTCACCTCGATCGTTTAATTGCCAAACGGCAGTTTCAACCGTCCGAAGCGGGCGTTGGCTTGACTAAGTCGCTCCTGAACGCCGTCGCTGAGGTAGCTGGCGCATCGACCGGCCGACCGGAAGCCGTTCGGAACCTCGCAGCGGCCCAAATGCGTTTCTTCCTGGGCGACACTTACGCCGACGCGCTTGGTATCCCGGCCGTGCCGGTTGAAAAAAGCTTAGTGGGCGCGCTGAATAAACTGCCCTTATTTTCTAAGCTGATTCCGGCAGCGCCTTCTGTGTAGACTGTCGTGTTGTTCGTGGTTAAGAGAAGACGTTTAGGCACAGCGGACACGGAGCTAATTTGGAGGACACAACGATGAGTAGTTTGCAATTAGAGCCGATTGCGGCTTTAGCCACCGCGCCTGGCATTGGGGCTATCGCCGTGATTCGGGTATCGGGCGAAGGCGCGATTGAGCTGACTAATCGCCTGTTTCGGGGCAAAGACCTGTCCAAACAAGCCAGTCACACCGCCCATTTCGGTACGATTCGGAACCCAGATGGCAGCGTTATCGACGAGGTAGTGGCTACGGTGTTCCGTGCGCCCAAGTCCTTTACTAAAGAAGACGTTGTTGAGATTTCGTGCCACGGGTCGGAGTTTATCATTCAGCAGATTTTGCGTCGGCTGACGGCGGAAGGTGCCCGCTTAGCCCGGCCGGGTGAGTTTACGCAACGGGCGTTTTTGAACGGTCAGTTTGATTTGGTACAAGCCGAAGCCGTCGCCGACCTGATTGCGTCCGACTCCGACGCCAGTCACCGGGCGGCCCTGACGCAACTACGCGGGGGCTTCTCGAAGCAACTCAAAACCCTGCGTCAGCAACTGATTGATTTTGTCGCCTTAGTCGAACTCGAATTGGATTTTGGCGAAGAAGACGTTGAGTTTGCCCACCGCGATCAACTGCGGCAGTTGATGCTCGACATCCGGCGCGTGCTGCACCCGCTGATCGACTCGTTTTCGACGGGGAACGCCATCAAGAATGGTGTTCCGACGGTCATTGTCGGCAAGCCCAATGCCGGCAAATCGACCTTGCTGAACGCCCTGTTAAACGAAGAAAAAGCGATTGTCTCGCCGATTCCCGGCACCACCCGCGACGTGATCGAGGATGAACTATTCATCGACGGCATCCGCTTCCGGCTGATCGACACGGCTGGCTTGCGGCAGGCGATGGACCAGATTGAAGCCATTGGTATTGAGCGGACGCAGCAGAAAATGCGTGACGCGGCTTTGGTCATCTACCTGTTCGACGGTCTCAATATCACGCCTAATGAACTCGAAACGGCCGTCGCCGAGGTGCACCAATCGGGCAAACCGTATCTGCTCGTTGGTAACAAAATCGACGCCCTAACCGATGCTAAACGGCAGACGCTGGAGGAGGTTGCGGGCGAGAAAATCGTTTGGATCTCAGCCGCCCAACAAACGCACTTGGACGACTTGAAGGCTGCGCTCTCGGCCCGCGTCCGCACCGACGCGGCCGTGCAGACCGGCAGCGCCGTCGTGACCAACGCCCGCCACTACGAGCACCTGACCGGCACCGACGACGCCTTAGCCCGCGCTGTGGCCGGTCTCGACGCCGGCACCACGCCCGACTGGCTGGCGATGGATCTGCGCGTGGCTCTGCAACACCTCGGCGAGCTGACCGGGACCATCGTAACAGACGACATCTTGGATTCTATCTTCAGCAAGTTTTGTATTGGCAAATAAGCCTGCTCAACAACCTCATAGGATCATTTGATTAATGATTAACAGCAGCCCCTGAATTTCCAGGCCACTATATTTGCCGGTCGCGTCGATTGAATGTTCTCTACGAGCCTGGCAATGAACCGGCGCGCTGGCCACCCAGTTGCAGCATTTCACCATATTTCCCACGAGCGTGAGTAGGCGTTTGGGGCGGTGTTCTAAAGGGACTCTGAAGATTCGGCAAACAACCGAGTTTCGTCAAAATACACTTCATGAAAGTCGTCTCTAATGGCTTGTTCGACGGTCATCGTCAGGTTAAGCGAAATCGGCTTAGAAATACCCGCATAGTGATAATCCTGGTTTGGTTATGCTGGCCAAGGTCCACAACGTCGGGGTCGCCTGAAATTAGGTAGTCGGCCTTCCCGTCCTGAGCCAGCGCTAACAAGTAATCATCTTTAGGGTCGCGGCAGACCGTCACGACGGACAACACCGGATAAAAACTAACTCGTTGGAGAACCAAACGCCGGAGCCGCGCTAACCGGAGTGCGTTGTTATGACGTTTGAATTTAGGGCGGGCGATGACCCGATCATACTCCGCCAGTAGTTCGGTGCTGATGAGTACTTGAAAGCGAGAATCAACGAATAGCTTACGGAGCGTTCTACGCGAGTTACGGCTGATGGTGGCGCTTACGTACCAATTCGCGTCAACAATGATACGGTACTGCTTAGGCCGCCTTTTTCCGGTTCGGCTCACGACGACTGGCTTTGGTTTCGGCAACAATGTCTTCCATACTCATCTCCAAGTCGGGCAGTTCCGCGTCGAGTTGATCCCATTCGCGCTCCCAATCTTCTTGATTAAGCAACTGGAGCACCTGTTGTCGATCAGTGGAGTCTAACCGCCTGAACTGAGCGATGAACTGAAGGGCGGATGGCTTAATTTGAGTCGGGTTCATAAGCAAAAGATCAACAAGTTAAAACTACGAAGCTGTAACGTAAATCGCACACGAAAAGGCTTATCTACGTGTAGTTGGTGGCGTCAGTCTGCTCAACGGTAGTCGGTCATACGGCCAATCATGCCGTAGTAATCCGGCCAAAGACAGTGTTCATGTATTCCCTATGTTGGTCTTGATCTTACTTGACTGATGAAACGACTAGTCAGAAATGAAGTTGTTGGTACAGCGCTAAACTACCCTGTTATCTTGTCTGGAACTAACGCAAAAAGTTTAGAAAACGTCAGGGCGTAGACAGTTCTGTTATATCAGATAAAAGTGGCATTGAAGCAACCTCTGTGCTTTATGAAGCAAATATACTGACGATGAATTGCTTAAATACTGTAGTCACTTCCTGTATTGGAAAGTAACGAGCTTGCCTGTTTCTCACTTGTTCAGCTTGTTCTCGAACAGAAAAACACCGTGCTTGTTGGCCGTGATGACGTCTAATTTTCCGTCGCCGTTCATGTCCTGCACGGCAATGTTGAGACCCGCGCCCGAATCCGTGTCAATGACGTGCTCCCGGTAGTAAGGCTCTTTTCCGGGCGTGAATTCAAGCCACAGTAAAATAGGCGCGTCGCTGTCGCCGGGGTCCCGGCCGTTGTGGGCCAGAAACCGCTTACCGGTGATGTAGTCCGCCCGGCCGTCGCCGTTCAGGTCGGCCATAATTGACGAATGGGTTTGGGCGGTTGTCTGGCTCATGACGTGCGTTTTGAAGTTGATTCTACCCGACTCATCCGTTACCTGCTCGTGCCACCAAACACCCAAGGCGTGGGCTGACGCGCTGACGACATCGTTTTTGCCGTCGCCGTTTACGTCCAGTACCTGCATGTGGGAGCAAGACTCGCCCAGATTAGCCGGCTGAAAGACCCAGTTGCCGGCTTTGTTGTCCGCAGTCCCCTTAAACCACCCTTCCCGAACGACGATATCCTTAATGCCGTCCTTGTCCACGTCGCCGTAGCCGATGCCGTGCGAGAAAATTTCCGTTCCGGGCACGCCCTCCCGACTCAGGGCAAAGCGCTGCCAAGCCGTATCACCTGGTTTAGTAGGCGGCTTCAACCAAACGATCTGTTTTCTGACCTTGTCTCCGCACAAAATGTCGAGCCGACCATCGCCGTCCACGTCTATAAAGCCCGGCGACTCGTTCGCAATGCCCATTGAATCGGCAAGAATATGCTTTGGCCACGCGCCCGGTTGCCCTTTAGGGTTCTCAAACCAGAAGCCGGGCTTGCCGGGAAAGTCCACTACGACCACGTCGTCCCAGCCGTCCTGGTTTACGTCCATCCCCAAATTTAGAAACGAGTTACTGTACTCGTTGCGCGGATCAAACGTCCGTGACGGAGCCATCTCGTGGCGCGTCCACGACGGCGCTTCAAACCAATAATAGCCGGCGATGATGTCCAGCCGCCCGTCTTTATTCAGGTCGGCGACGGCGACGCCCTCCGAAAGAAAGTCACCGGTGAGTTTTGTTTTCTTAAACTGATTCGACGAAACGACCGGTTTTGTCGAGTTACTCCGATTGGTCACCGTGTTCGCGGCTTGCTGCTGCCGTATTCTAAAGAGCGGTTTTTCCTGACCAGATGCGTTAGTTAGCCAACCAAATAGCAGGAACCCACTCAACACCCATCGGCAACTTAGGTTGACTCTCGTTCTCATTCGTCCTTTGCGTTTACTCCGGCGTCCGGTCTCACTCGTTCAACACTTTAGCAATCAGCGCCTGAATCTCGTGCCCTTCGTGCGAATGGTCCAGTTTGCCTACCCGGTCGTTCAATTCTTTGAGTAGTGTTTTGGCGTCTTCCGTACCGATGGCGGCCACGCGCTGAATGGTGAACGGCAATAGTTTCGCCATTTTGGATTTTTGCGCAATGGCCAGCGCCCGTTTCATGTCGAGGGGGGCCAGCGGTTCGGCTGCGTACCAGAGCATCAGGGGCAGATTGTGGTCGTCTTTGTCCTCAGCCCGTTGCGCGAGGGCTTCCACTACGTCCCACCGCTGACCCGGTTCGAGCCGGAGCAGGGCTGAGGTTAGATACAACCGTACCAACGCCGATTCATCGGTTTGGGCCAGTTGGACCATTCGTTGCAACGTCGCGGGCGAAATCTGGTGGTCTTCCGCCAGCAATTGAATGGCCCAACTTCTCACGTATTCGTTTTCGTGGGCAAGCAGGTTCGTCAGTTCGTCGTCCGAAAGTCCTTTCGTTACGTGCAGCGCCCAGAGTGCCCGCAGCTTCCGCGTTACGTCGGGGTTACTGGCCAATATTTCTCTTAACGCCCGGTGCACCTTTTTGTCCGGGCCGCGCTCCTGTAATATCGTGCGGGCCTGCCGAACGTACCACTCGTTGGGGTGTAGTTGGTAATTGACCAAGTCTTTGTCCGACGCCTTCGACAAGTCGACCCGCACCCACTTGTCGTTCTCGTGCGTAATCTTGAAAATCCGGCCCATCGTTTTGTTATGCACATCGGGGTTGGCGCTGTGACACTGATTTTTATCGTACCAGTCGATGGCCCAGACCGAGCCGCTGGGGTCGTACTTCATATTCAGCCACTGCGACCACGAATCGTTCATGGTCAGAAAATCGGGCTTGTGGCCCACCGTATAGCCCGACCCCGACCGCGCCGGATGGTCGCGGTTGAGCTTGGCCCCGTTGATGTTGTTCATGAAAATATCGTTGCGGTACTCGGGCGGCCAACTCCCACCGAGGTAGATCATGGCTCCGGCATGCGCGTGACCACCGCCCGCCGATCCCGACCGGAAATTACCCGCGTGCGGACCGCGCTCGCCGACCCAGTGGACGTGGTCAGCGTGGGTTTTGATGTCGTCATACGTAAACGGATTAAAATGCTTGCCGGCCTGTCGGAAGTAGCGCCCGCCCTGAATCATATGGTACATGTGCGGAATGACGCAGGCGGTGATGAACGCGTGGCCGTAGTCGTTGAAATCAATGCCCCAGGGGTTGCTGGAGCCTTCGGCAAACACTTCAAACTGCTGCATGGTTGGGTGGTAGCGCCAAACGCCCGCGTTAATTTTGGTCCGCTCCGTACCACCGGGCTTGCCAACGTTCGAGTGCGTGAAGACGCCTTGGGTGCCGTAGAGCCAGCCGTCGGGTCCCCAACGCAGGTTGTTGAGTACTTCGTGGGTGTCCTGCGTGCCCCAGCCGTCGAGCAGTTTTTGGGGCGGTCCGGCCGGTTTATCAGTTTTAGCGTCTACCGGAATAAACAAGAGGTACGGAGCCGCACAGAGCCATACCCCGCCCATGCCCACCTCAATGCCGCTGACCAAGTTCAGCCCTTCGGCAAAGACTTTTCGGCTGTCCAAGGTGCCGTCGCCGTTGGTGTCTTCAAAGA
>CAXUEB010000084.1:0-18480 GCA_964249775.1 uncultured Spirosoma sp. | reverse complement strand
TTACGCTCGACGGCTCCACAACGGCCCAGTGCATTGATTTCTTCAAGTTTCCGCAGTTAAAAAGCTTTGTAGGTGGGTTGTCACTCACGTTTTAACCCTCCCTGTCTGGATTTGACTGTTTATGAGCATGACTCGTTTTCTCCGTTATAGCGCTATTTTCCTTTTACTTTCAGCCGCTTCCTGCCGGCAGGTGTTGGAGCCGCAGCCGGTCAATCTGCTGATTGACGAACTGGTGCTGAACCAGGCGCAGGACGTACCGTCGGTTCGCCTTGGGTTGTACAGTGCCCTGCGGTCAACGGCTGCGCCGACCATTATTGCCGGCGATTTTACGGCGGATTATATCCAGCACAACGGCACCTTTACCGACTACCGAGAACTGGGCACCAAGCAGATCACGGCTGCCAATGGTGTCGTTGACGAGCTGTGGGGCACGCTTTACCGCGCCATTTACATCGCCAATTTTCTTCAGGAGCGGCTGCCGCAGGTCGCCAGCGTTCCTGAAACGACGCGCGAGGAGGTGCTGGCCGAAGCCCGGTTTATCCGGGGTTACGCCAACTTTATCTTGGCTAACACCTACGGCGACGTGCCCTTGGTGACGACAACCGAGCAGGCGGCTAACCGCACCGTTGCTCGTACGCCCAAACAGCAGGTGCTGACGTCGGCTTTGGCGGACTTCGAGGCCGCGTTGACGGATCTGCCCAACGTAGCGACCGGCTCGCTAAACGTAACGACTAATGCAACATACCTCAACAAGGTAAGCTGCCGGGCCATGCTGGCCCGGTACTACCTCTACCAGCGCAACTGGGCGCGGGCCGAAGCGCTGGCGTCGGAGGTAATCAGCAACGGCACCTACGTACTGGAAGCGAATTACCCGGACCTGATCACGCGGGACTTCACGCGGGAAGCTATTCTGGAAGTGGGTTATTCGCTTTCGGACGATCCGGGTACCAATACGTTAGGTCTGAATAATTTGCTGGTCGGCCGCCGGGAAGTCATTCCGTCCAACCAGTTGGTGGCAACGCTCGTGCCGGCTTCGGCGGGTGCCGGTACGCGTCAACAAACGATTACGTTCGACACGCAGAATTTACGCGGCAGCGACAACGGCTGGACGGTTCGGAAGTACGGGACGGCGTCGGAAGACAACAACAACATTGTCTTGATGCGGCTGGCCGAAATGTACTTGATCCGCGCCGAAGCCCGCGCGCAGCAGGGTAAGTTGGGCGCAACCGACGGGGCCGTGGCGGACCTAAACGTCCTGCGGACGCGCGCCAAGGCCGCGGCCATTGCTGTGGGCAGTCAGGCCGACGTTCTCTTGGCCGTGGAGCGCGAGCGCGTCTACGAACTGGCGTTTGAAGGTCACCGCTGGTACGACCTGGTTCGCACGGGCCGGGTGCAGGCGGTTATGTCGGCGTTTTCGCCCAACTGGAACAGCCGTTACGAGCGCTGGCCGATTCCGCAAAGTGAAATTCAACAAAATCCTGCCTTACAAGGGCAGCAAAATCCGGGTTATTAATCGAACAGTAATTGGGCAGATTCGCCACCGTTGGCTCGGTCAGTTACCCAATTACCCTAAAATCAAATTGACTACGTAGTTTCCATGCATACCCAAACGACAATTCAATTGGTACGGCGCTGGTTCATAACACTGCTAACCCTTGCCGCCGTTGGTGGGGGCGTGGGGGCCTGCCAGGAGCAGGACCTGACCCGCACGTTTGAGGGGCCGTACTTCGTGCGTTTCACTGATTCGACGCTGACCTTCAAGGAAAGCTACAGCCAGCCGGTGGCCATTCGGGTGCACAACGTCGGGCCAATCCTGAATCAAGCCATTCGGGTCAACTACACCGTCAGCGGCTCGGCCCGCGAGGGTAAGGATTACACCATCCAAGGTACGAAAGGCACGGTAGTGATTCCAGCCAACAAAAGCTTCGGTGAGATTCCCGTGCGGTTGATCAACAACGCCAACAACATTCTGGAGTCGCAGTCGCTCACGTTTACCCTGACAGGCGTAGAACCCAGTTCGTTGCAGGTCGGTTTTGGCAACGGGGGCATCGTCGGTAAAGCCTTGACGCTGACGATTCAGGACGATTGCTTGTTTGGGGGCACCTACACGGGCAGCAGTCAAATCGGCCGGCAAACGTATGCGGTGCAGAACATCGAAATTACCAGCACCGACTGCAAGCAGTACCGCATCAGTAACTGGAACATCGGCCTGCCGTTTTTCTCGTTCAACGCCATCCGGCCGACGCTGACGTTTATCGACAACGGCGACAATTCGCTGACGATTCCACCCCAGATTAACGGCGAACTAAACACGACCGACACCTTGCGCGGAACGGGGGCTTGGAACCCGCGCGACCGGCGCATTACGCTAAACCTTGACGTTAAGCTCCGGTTAAGCCAGCCCGTGCGCGATACGCTCCTGCGGTATACCCAGACGTACACCCCTCAGTGATAACCATCACCTCATTGACGACTTTACCAATGCGCAAATTATTTCGTATCCTGCTGATGCCGGGCGTGGTTGGGTGGCTGCTGGGCGGCTGCTCCGAAAAAATTGACCCCAAGCCCATTACTTATTCGCAACTGCTCACCGGCACCGAAAAGAAAACGTGGCGGTTGGTGTCGGTTCAGATTTTTGACGTGGGTCAAGGGAGTGGCGTTATCCCGGCTTCCGAGGTCAGCGATCCGTGCATTACCGACGATTTGTCAACGTTCTACGCCAACGCCGAGCGAAAGTATGAGGCCAGCGAAGGAGCCGTCAAGTGCAATCCGAATGACCCGGACGTGTACGTAACCGATACCTGGGCGCTCGTCAACGCCAATGCTACGCTTGATTTTTACCTGCCCATCGTCAATGCGAAAGTGCCCTGGACGATTAAAACCCTAACGGAACGCGTACTGACGATTGAATACTACTTTCCTGACATCGACGCCAGCTACCGGTTCACCATGAATGCTACGGCAACTAAGTAAGCGTCAGCATCAACCCATCACGTTATGATACGAATTGTACCCATTCTTGTTATACTTTTCGGTTTGCGCGCGGGCCTTTACGCCCAAACGGCTCCCCGGATAACCAAGCAGTGCGCCACGATGGAAATGGACAGCCTGCTGCGGGCACGTAATCCCCAACTCGGCACGCTGAACGATTTTGAGCGGGCGTTGCAGCGCAAAATCGTGGACATGAAAGCCCGGATGAGCGCCGGCCGGGTGGCGGCTGAGGTCATTACGCTGCCGGTGATTGTGCACATCGTCCACAATGGCGAGGCAGTCGGTACGGGCCGCAACCTCAGTGCCGCGCAGGTGCAGGCGCAGTTGGCCACGCTCAACGAAGATTTTCGGCGGCAACCCAACACGCGCGGCTTCAACGACAATCCGGTCGGCGCGGACATTGAACTGGACTTTTGCCCGGCGGCTGTCGATCCGCAGGGGCGCGCGATGGCTGAGCCGGGGATTGACCGCATCAACGGCGGCCGGGCCAACTGGGACCGCGACGCCATCGAGGGCGTACTGAAACCGAGCACTATCTGGGACGCCGACAAGTACTACAACATCTGGGTGCTTGAATTTGCGAGTTCGGAGGGGTTGCTGGGTTACGCCCAGTTTCCGAGTCAGTCCGGCCTGCCCGGTATTCCAACGGCCTCGCCGGGCAGTACCGACGGCGTCGTGGTGACGTACCGTTCGTTCGGAAACGCTGATAAAGGGAGTTTCCCCGTGCTTCAGGCTCCGTATAACTTAGGCCGGACGCTGACGCACGAAACGGGTCACTGGCTGGGGTTGCGCCACATCTGGGGTGATACAAACTGTGGCGACGACTTCTGCGCCGATACGCCCCCCCAGGCGTCCGAAAGCCGGGGCTGTCAAGTCGGCCGGGTGAGTTGCGGCAACGCCAACATGGTCCAGAACTACATGGACTACTCCGATGATATCTGCTTCAACATCTTTACCCGCGACCAGAAAGCCCGGATGCGCGCGGTGATGGAACTAAGCCCCCGGCGAAGCAGCCTGATTACGTCCAACGTATGCGGGACGCAGGTTGTCGAGGCTCCGCGCCCGAACTTCCGCGCCGAAACCCGGCGCGTGCTGCTGGGCGGGCAGGTGCGTTTCTTTGATCTGTCGGGTGGCTTTCCAACCCGCTGGGAATGGTCGTTTGAAGGAGGGACGCCCAGCACGTCGTTTGAGCAGAACCCGGTTGTGACGTATAACCAGCCGGGTAAGTTTCGGGTCAGTCTGACCGTGACCAACCGCGCCGGCACGTCGGCCCCGCTGGTACGCGAGCAGTATATCGAAGTTCTTAACGTGGGTCTGTGCAGCGATCAGACCAACTTCAACGGGACGCCGACCGTGCTGCGCGAACCCGGCGGCACCGGTTACGTGTCCGGTCAGAACAGCCGCCGGACGCAGGCCGTTTCGGAGTTTTTCGATAACCAGTTAGGCTACAGTAACCTGGCCGGGGCGTCGCTGCGCTTTGGCGTAGCAAAAGCGGCCCGCGGGGCAGCTACCGAAGCGGTCGTAACGGTCACGGTCTGGAACGGGCGTGGCTTTCAGAACGGTCCAGGGGCTGTTTTGGAGCAAAAAGACGTGCCTCTGCGCGTGATCTTAGACGACGTGGCCAACAACCGCGCGACCAACGTCATTTTCGACCGGAACGTACCGGTTGGCGGATTGCCCTACCACATTGGTATTACGCTGCCCTACGTGGCCGGCGACACGGTGGCCGTGGGCACAACCCGGAACGGCGAATCACTGTTTGCCACGGCTTGGCGGCAAAACCGGCAGGGCGACTGGTTGCGCTACGCCGACAGCTTAGGTTTGAACGTATCACACAACATTGCGGCCCGCGTGGGCATGAAATCGTCGGTGCAGGTGGCTTCGTCGGCCATCTTTGTTAACCCCGGCGAGACCGTTACGCTCAACGCTCGTGGGGCCAGCGTCTTTACTTGGACCGGGCCGGGCTTGAGTAGTACGTTAGGACCGCAGGTGGTGGCGCAACCGACCCAAACCACGTCGTACACCGTGTCGGGCGTTGGTTCGGATTTGTGCAATACCACGGCCGTCGTGCAGGTCTACGTCCGGGCGGGCACCGTCACGGCTAACGAACCCACGGTCGAGCAAACCCTGACCGTATCGCCTAACCCCAGCGACGGGCCGGTGACGGTATCGTTCAGTAGTACCCAGCGGGGGGCGTTGACGCTAACCGTGCGCAGCCTGACGGGCGCGCCGGTGGTTCGGCAGCGTCACCAGAAAACGACCGACCAGTTCCAACAACCGCTTGATTTACGAACGATGCCGGGGGGCGTCTACTTCGTGGAGGTGCAGATCGGCGATGATACGTATCGAAAGCGGGTGGTGAAGCAGTAAAACGATTTTCTTCTTCTGCGCGAATAGTTAAGAAAACAAAAAAGCGAAGCACGGTTTGTGCTTCGCTTTTTTGTTTTCTTAACTTCACCGCTTAGTACCCAGCGTTCTGCGTCAACTGGCTGTTTGTGTCGATTTCTCGCTGCGGAATCGGCAGGATCAGGTTGTTAGCGTTATAGACCGTTGTACCAATCGTGCCGCCCGTACGCTTAATGTCGGCGATTTGCTGGCCTTCAAACGCCAGTTCGAGCCGCCGTTCGAGCAGGACGTCGGCCAACGTAACGGCCGTCAATGGGGTGGCACCCGCGCGGGCACGAATGCTATTTATATCGGCTAAGGGTGCAGCACCGACGCTGGTGTTCAGGCGCAGGTTGGTTTCGGCCCGGACCAGGTACATCTCGGCTAACCGCACCACCGGTACGTCGCCGAAACGGTCGTTGTACTTGCTGGTAAAAACGAGGTTATTCACCGTCGTAAAAAACTGCCCGCGCGCATCCGTCGCGCCGTACAACTGGCGGAACTTCGTCTGCACCCGCACGTCGCTCCGGCCCGAATTGCGGTTCGACGCATAGAAGGTGTTTAAATCATTGACGCCGTCCTGGTCGGTCACCACAATCTTAAAAATCGTTTCGGTCGAGGCATCCGTGAACGCTCCGGCGAACGTGCCAGCCAGCGAAAACGCACCCGACGTGATAACGCGGTTGGCGGCATCGCGGGCTGCGGCAAAGTTCTGCTGTTGCAGGTAAACCCGTGCCAGCATCGCCTGAGCCGCCTGCTTGGAGGCAAAGCCCGATTGAGCCGGACTACCATTCGCCAGTAGCGTTTCGGCTTTGGTCAGATCATCGAGGACCTGAGCGTACACTTCGGCCACCGTGTTGCGGGCGCGATTGTCGGCTTCCCCGACGGTGCCGGTTGGCGTCAGAACCAGCGGTACACCGGGGTTGCTGGCGGGGTTGCCATCGTTGTAACTTTTGCCAAACAACTTGACCAGTTCAAAGTATACCGAACCTCTGATGAACCGGGCCTGTCCCTCAAAATTGCTTTGGTTATCCGTACTGACCTTGTCCAGATTTGCCAGCACGTTGTTAGCCCGGTTGAGGGCGTTGTAGCTGTCTAACCACAAATCCCGAACCACCGTGTTGGATGTTGTGACGCTTTTGCGCCAAATTTCATCCAGCGTCGTGAACGTGCCACCAAACACAACGTCCCGATTGTCGCCCAGCAAATCACCAATGTACTGAATACCCCCGCCGTACACGTTGATATCGCTGATTCCGTCATACGCGCCCGTCAAGGTAATGCGCACGTCCTGTTCCGTGGTCAGGGCCTGACTAACTTCGATGCTCTGAGTGGGCTGTACGTTCAACCGGTCTCCGCACGCCGTCAAGAACACGGCGCTCAGACCCGTTAGTAAGCCTATTTTGATGGATGAATTCATCTTGTGAAAAATCGTTTGTCTGACTGCTTAAAAACCAATGTTGATGCCGCCCGTGATGGTGCGGGCCTGCGGAGCCGTGTAGAAGTCGTATCCTTGCGCAATATTGGTGACAATATCGTCGGCGTTCACTTCGGGGTCCCAGCCCGCGTAGTTCGTGAACGTCAGCAGGTTCAGACCCGTCACGAACACGCGCACGCTGTTGAGCTTCGCCCGGTTGATGAGCGTTTTGGGCAGGGTATAGGCCAGCGTCGCGTTGCGCAGGCGCACGAACGAGCCGTCCAAAATGAACCGGCTCGACGGCTGCGCCCCGTTGTTAAAGAACAGCCGCGCTTCGGGTACGTTGGTATCGGTGTTTGTCGAGGTCCAGGCCGCTAACTGATTGACCGTTTGGTTGTCCTCAAACCGACCGTTGGCCGACGAGAAGCGGCCCACGCCGTAGAAGTTGATGTCGTTGCCGAATACGCCGTTGAAAAATACGCTCAGGCTAAAACCTTTGTAGCTGAAGGTGTTCGTTACGCCGGCCGTCCACTTCGGCAACGGACTGCCTACGACCACGCGCTGCGCCTGATTGTACGTATTGGTCGTCGCCCGATCGACCCCGGTAACGTTTCCGTTGACGTCCGTGATAGGCGTGTTCTTGTACCAGAGGGCATCGCCGTTGGCCGGGTCAACGCCGGCGTACTCGGCCGTGAAAAACACGCCCAGCGGTTGACCTTCCACGGCCCGGCTCATCGAGCTTAAACCGCCTTCAATAATTTGCCCCTGGAGGTTCTTGATGCGGTTGCGGTTAGTGGCTGCGTTCAGGTTCGTCGTCCAGCGAAACGCGCCGGTCGTGTTCTCGGTGTTTAGCACAAACTCGAAACCTTTGTTTTCCAGCGCGCCCACGTTACGGAACTGCGTCGAAAAACCCGTCGTGCCCGGCACGTTTACGTTTAGCAACAGCCCCGTCGTTTGCTTGTTGTAGTAGTCGATTTCGCCGTTGATGCGGTTATTAAGAATACCAAAATCAAGGCCAATGTCGGCCTGATCGGTGGTTTCCCATTTCAGGTTGGGGTTAGCCAACTGCGAGGGGCGCTGACCCGGCAGGGTCGCGTAGCCGGCGTCGCCCGTAAACAAACCCAACTGGGGAAAATTCTGTATTTCGGCGTTACCGGTGCGGCCGTAGCTGGCGCGGAGCTTCAGAAAACTAATGCCATTAACATTTCTCAGGAAGTCTTCTTCGGTTAGCACCCAGCCCGCCGATACCGCCGGAAAGAACCCGTAACGACTGTCGAGACCAAAGCGCGACGAACCGTCGACGCGGGCGCTCAGACCCAGCAGGTAGCGGTCGGCAAACTTGTAGTTCGCCCGCACGAAGTACGACAGGAAGCGGTAATCGGTCTGTTCCGAACGGGCGTCGGTTTTGCGGGCCGCGCTGATGATCTGCCGGTAAGCATCCGACGGAAAGTCCTGCCCTTCGGCTAAGCTAATTCGGGTCTGCGACTGCTGGTACGACATACCCAGCACCCCGTCGAGGCCGTGCCGACCGAAGGTGGTGTTGTAATTGAAAAAGTTATTGGTGGTGTAGTTTTCCACGCGTGCCGTGCGGAATCGCCCCAAACCACCCGGAACCCCGGTGTTACGCTGCGTTTTACTGTTGTAATACTGTTCTTCCTGCTGATTCAGCACGTCGACGCCGAATTCTGAGCGAAACGTTAAGCCTTTCAGTATATTCAGTTGGCCGTATACGTTGCTGATGTTGCGGTATACCGTCGTGTTGAAGGCCGCGTTGCCGAGGTTAATAATCGGGTTGTAATAACTCGGAATACTGATGTCGCCGGGGGGTGTTCCAACTGGCAAACCCGTCGTCGGGTCGGTTGACGGCGTCATCGGCGGCAGGGCCACCATCTGCACGGGATTGTCGAACTGGCGGTCACCCGACAGCCGTTGGTTGAGCGTCCGGGCCAGGCCAGTGTTGATGCCCACGCGCAGACGGTCCGAAACGCGGTGATCGAGGTTAATCCGGCCCGAGTAGCGGGTCAACGCATTACCAATAAGAATGCCTTTCTGATCGAGAAGCTGTCCCGAAATGTAAAACGTCGTCTTCTCGTTACCACCGTTAAGATTTAGATCGTACTGCTGAAATGGTGCCCGCTGGTAAGCCAGATCGCCCCAGTTAGTGCTAACCTGCTGCGGAGTACCGAACGTGCCCAGCCCCTGCGTCTGGAAAAAGTTTTCCATGTACGTCGTGTACGAATCCGGGTCGGCCGGGTCCAGGCCATCGATGCGGTCGGAGTTGGCCGCTGCCTGTCGATAAAAATCAACGTACTGATCGGTGTTGAGAAAGTCTAATTTGCGCTAGGGTGTGCTGCTGCCGTACTGCGCCCCGAACGTGACGTTTGTGCGTCCCGACCGGCCTTTCTTGGTCGTGATGAGTACAACTCCATTCCCCGCCCGCGAGCCGTAAATAGCACCCGCCGAGGCATCTTTCAGAATCTCAATGCTTTCAATGTCCTGCGGGTTGATGTCCGACAAGGGGTTGGTGGTTGCGTCATTGATTGACAAATCGTCGGTCGTAATGGGTATGCCGTCTACCACGTAGAGCGGCTGATTGGAGGCTGATACCGACGACTGACCGCGCACGCGCACCTGAATACCCTGGCCCAGTTTGCCGCTGCCCGCGTTGACCTGCACCCCGGCGGCTTTCCCTTGAATGGCTTGGTCGAACGACGTAACCGGCTGATCCTGAATATCAGACGGGCGAATTTTAGCAATATTACCGGTCAGTTCGCGCTTGATCTGTTGGCCGTAGCCCGTTACGACGACCTCGTTGAGGTTACGCACGTCGGTTTGGAGCGTTACGTTGATGGTGGAGCGACTACCCACGCGCTCTTCGATGGTCGAAAAACCAATGAAACTAAACACGAGCGTGGCATCGTCGCCAGCGGTCAGTCGGTAATTGCCAGACGCGTCGGTCAGCGTTCCGGTGCTGCGACCTTTGATCGTAACGGATACGCCCGGTAAGCCGGCATTGTCGTCGGACGAGGTAACCCGACCCGCTATGGTTCGGTTCTGCGCGTAAGTGCTCAACGCCGTCAGGAGTAGCCCCACATAAAGAAAAACTCGTAAGAGTTTCGTCATAGCTTAAATTATTGATAGATTAAAGAACTGCAAACTTACGGCTTATGGTAGAATATAAAAAAAGCAAACTATATAGGGAAAGTTGTATTAAATTCAGAATAATCATTGTCAGAATAATCTAAAGCACGGTATATCATGACAAAACGTGTAGCTGATTGTAACCTTATCAATAACGCTTACTAAGATTATACGACTAAATTGGTCTACGTCGTGTCGTTTAACTTAAATAGGCTTCTTCAAGCAAGCACTTCGTTAAACCCTAAACTACCCGGCTCAGTCCAACGTTTAGTAAGGGAACATGCCTTGTAAACAACGACGATGAACCGCTTTATCCTCTTCTGTCTTTTTTCAATTCTGTTCGCGCCGGCGTTGCGGGCGCAGGTACAGTACACCACCGAACGCCCCCGCATTGACGAGATTCACGACAAAGACGTGACAATCCGGCGCGTTGAATTAACCGATAAATACACGATTCTGTACATGACGCACGAAACGCCGGAGCCGCGAGGAAGCCGGTTACCCTTTCGCATTCCGCTACCGGGCGGCCGGACGTGGGAAGAAAGCGAAAGTAACATTGGGTTCCAGCCGACGGCGCGGTTGTACGTAAATCAGGGCGAGCGTTCGTACAAGTTTATCCGGGCCGAGAACATCCCGCTCGAAACGCGTCGGCGCGTTCAACCCGGCGAACGGGTTGATTTTGTGGCTTATTTTGAGCGCATCGACCCTGGCTACACGATTTTCGACTTGTACGAATGCCGGGACGGAAACGGCTACATCTGCTTCAACTTCTGGGGTGTTCACATCATTAATCCCAAACCCAAAAAACAAACTTACGCGCAGCGAACGCCCCGACCCAAAGCATTACCGCCCGTAGCCGCTAAGCCCAAACCACAGCCGCGCTACACGCCCCGCACAACGCCGGGTGTAGGCACAACGCCGAAAGAGACGCCCCGCGTGGAGACGCCCGGCGTGGATTCGCCCGTGCCACCGAAACCAGAGGTCGAAGCAACGCCCGTGCCCACCGCCGTAGCCATCAATGGCATCACGCGCGACGCCAAAACCAAAGAACCGATGGTAGCCACCGTTACGTACCGCCTGATTTCAGGGGCCGAAGCGGCCGGCAATGATCCGGCGGATTCGGTGCGGAGCGATGACCCGACGGGTAAGTACCGCATTCCGGTTGACCGGCGGGGCGTATGGGCCGTGACGGCTTCGGCGAAAGGCTACTTTAGCCAAAGCGATACGTTGGCCACTAACCGCGTCGACGTAACGCGGAATTTTGATTTGGTGCCGATTGTGGAAGGGGCAAAGATTACGCTCCGAAACATTTATTTCAACGTGTCGAAGTACGACTTGAAGCCGGAGTCTTTCCCCGAACTCGACCGGCTCGTTGCGGTGATGCAGGAAAATGCGACCATGCAAATCCGACTCGAAGGCCACACGGATACGGTTGGCGACTTTGACGCTAACGTCGAACTGTCGCGCAACCGGGTCAACGAAGTAAAGCGCTATTTGGCGTCGAAAGGCATCAGCGCGGGCCGGGTAGAAACCGTCGGCTACGGTCCCTCACGGCCCATTAATACCAACAAAAGCCTAAAGGAGCGCCCCGAGAACCGGCGGGTGGAGATGGTGATTGTGAAGGTGTAAGGCTTGAAACCGCAAAGACGCAAAGGTGGCGCAAAGGACGCAAGGAGGAAATTTTCTTGGCGTCCTTTGCGCCACCTTCGCGTCTTTGCGGTTAAGCATACATGAAACCCGACTTTGACCTGAACGTTGTTCTTAGCCACATTGAAGTGGCCATTGCCAAGTACCCTAAAGCGGCCATGTTTGAGTTGGCCGAGCGCGGCTACGGAACCGTCTTTGAGCAATTAATCTCGTGCATTGTCTCGATCCGCACCCTCGACGAGACCACGATTCCCGTTTCGCTGCGTTTGTTTGAAGCCGCTCGCACACCCGAACAGATTTTGGCGCTCGACATTCCTGAGTTGACGCAACTGCTCCACGGCACGACCTATCCCGATCAGAAAGCGTATACCATGCGGGGTATCGCCGAGCGCGTCGTCAGCGAGTTTGGCGGTAGGCTACCGGCTGACTTTGAAACGTTAACGTCGTTTAAGGGCGTCGGACCGAAGTGCGCGAATCTGGCACTCGGCGTGGCGACCGGACAGGCCGCTATCAGTGTGGATATTCACGTGCACCGAGTCGTCAACCGTTGGGGCTACGTTCGGGCTAAACAGCCGGAGCAAACGTTGAAAGTGCTGGAAGCGCAGGTACCGCGCGAGCAGTGGGTAAACATCAACCGGCTGCTGATGCCGTTCGGCAAGCACATCTGCACCGGTACACTGCCGCACTGCTCAACCTGCCCGGTGCTTCAATGGTGCGAGCAGGTCGGTGTCGAGCGGCACCGGTAAGCAGGTTATCTCAGGCGACTGGTTATTCAGTCATGGCCGTTTTCAGACCCGCCAGCGTCGCCCGGCACGTTTCGTTGAGTTTTTGGTAGAAGTTTGCCTGTTTCTTGGCAATCTGGTCAACGATGGTGCGGTCTTTAACCGTACTACCCGCCGTCCGGTTGATCTCCTCGGCCGTTGAACTGGCCGGGCGAAGTGGCAGCAGGAGCGCGTCACTTTCGTCGACCAAGTCCGTTATCGTCGCCCGGTAACGGCCAATTCGGGCTTCAACGGTCAGGGTATAACGCACGAACTGCTCGCCAATGGGGAAAACTGATCGGACAAATAAGATGCCGTGCTGCTGGTCGTAGTGGCGCTCGGCTTCGTTGGCCGACGGGTAATGCGCTTCGGCCCAGGCCTGCACCTGATCGAACACCTGCCGGGCGGGTCGTTTGCCATCGCCAATGCGCACGATTTCCTGGTATTGCACCTGTCCGGCGTCGTTGGTCGGCAGCCGGACCTGCGCCAGGGCGGTAGTTGACACGAAGAGAAGCAGGAGGTATTTCATGTGAAGCGTTGAACGCGAAATCTTTCTCCGCCAAGCGTTGCGGTTTATTAGCGTGGAAAACGAGGGCCAATCAAGAAAATACCTTGTCTTCAGGCCGCTGAATGCGCCGGCCATAATCAACAAATTCTTCCAGTATGTCAGCCAACTTGACAACGGACAAGCGAAGCTCGCCAACGGCGGCCGTATTCTGCTCAGTTCGTTTCTCCAATCGGTCCAGCCGCTGATTCGTTTCCCGTTGCTCTTGACGCATCCCCTGCACCTCGACCAGCAGTTCAGCCACGATTTCAATCGGTCGACTCTGTTCGTTGGGGTTCATACTTGGTGGGTTTAAGTGGTGGTCCCGACGGGAATCGAAGGCGTCCGCGCCCCCGGCCATATCAAACGTTTAGGAAACGCCTATTGTGTATTAGTGGTCCCGACGGGAATCGAACCCATATCAAACGTTTAGGAAACGTCTATTCTATCCGTTGAACTACGGGACCAGAAACAGAAACCTAAAAGGTCTGTTTTGAGACCTTTTAGGTTTGCGAGTGGTAAAATTGCCGAAAATCCCTTAACCCGCCAAACCGTCGCCGAACTCGGCCGCTTCAGTCAGCGGGACGTTCACCCAGTTCGGGTAAATCTGGTAGTGCTTTTCCCGAACTAAGTTATACAGCAACTCGCGCAGTTCGCTGACGTTCTCGCCGGTCTGGGCCGAGATAAAGGCTACGTGATCGGCCTTCTGGGCTAAATACGTCTTTTTTAAGAATTCAAGCGCCGTTTGCTTGCGAACGGCCACCGGCGTGGCTACAATTTCGGGCGCATCGTCACCGTCCAACAAGTCGTTAGTATCCGGCTGACCCAGCCATTCGGCTTTCGGCGTAAACTGATCCATCTTGTTGAACACCAGTACCATTGGCTTATCGGCGGCTTTAATGTCGGCCAACGTGGCATGGACGACTTCGATTTGCTCCTCAAAATTTGGGTGCGATACGTCCACGACGTGCACCAGAATATCAGCCTCGCGGACCTCGTCGAGCGTCGACTTAAAGGCTTCGATCAGCGTCGTGGGCAACTTGCGGATAAACCCAACCGTGTCGGTGAGCAGGAACGGAATGTTGCCCAGCGTTACCTTCCGCACCGTCGAATCTACCGTGGCAAACAGCTTGTTTTCGGCAAACACGTCGGCCTTGGCCATTGTCCGCATCAGTGTCGATTTGCCCACGTTCGTGTAGCCCACCAGCGCCACGCGCACCAGCCGGTCGCGCTCCTTCCGGCGCGTGATGCTTTGCTTGTCGATCTTGGACAGTTTCTCTTTCAGAAACGCAATTCGGTCTTTCACAATCCGGCGGTCGGTTTCAAGTTCTTTCTCGCCCGGTCCGCGCATTCCGGCACCGCCCTTCTGGCGGCTCAGGTGCGTCCACATGCGGGTCAGGCGCGGGTACAGGTACTGGTACTGCGCCAGTTCAACCTGCACACGAGCTTGGGCCGTTTGCGCCCGCATTGAGAAGATATTCAGAATCAGCAAGCTGCGATCAAGCACTTTAATCTCCTTAAACTCGGCTTCGAGGTTGCGCACCTGCGCCGGCGTCAGGTCATCGTCGAAAATAATCGTGTCGACCGGGTTGTCCAGAATAAACGTTTGAATCTCTTCGAGTTTGCCTTTGCCCACGAAGGTACGCGTGTCGGGCCGGTCGAGCTTCTGGGTGAACGCCCGGATGGTTTTTACGCCCGACGTTTCGGCCAGAAACGCCAGCTCGTCTAAGTATTCTTTGGTCTGGTCGGCGGTTTGCTTTTGCGTAGCGACGGCCACCAGAACGGCGGTTTCGGTTTGCTTGTGGGTGTCGATCATATAAGAAAATAACGGGTCAATTCAGGTAAAAGTTTCGGGTACAATTTGGGCCATTTTTGTCTAAAATGGCCTGAATCTCACACGTGCACGACCTTCCAGCGGCCCCGCCGGAACGCCAGAATTGACAACACGGCCAGCAGCGTTTCGCTAATGGCGACCGCCCAGAACACGCCCGCCGGACCCCAGTTGAAGCGCGTGGCGAGCGCATAGGCCAGCGGAATCTCGACCAGCCAGAAGCAGATGACGTTAATGAGCGTCGGCGTGCGAGTGTCGCCCGCGCCGTTGAGCGCCTGACTAACGACCATGCCGTACGCGAACGCCACGTAACCGACGCAAAACACCCGCAGGCACTGCGCAGCCACCGACACCACGCGGGGATCGCGGTCAAATAGACCAACGATGTCGTGCGCCCCGATGTAGAACCCAATGCCAACCAGCAGCAGAAACACCATGTTGCAAAAAGCCGCCCGCCAGACCGAGGTTTCGGCCCGGTCGGGCTGGCCCGCGCCGAGGTTCTGCCCAACGAGCGTGGCGGCTGCGTTGGCCAGTCCCCACGAGGGCAGAATGGTGAAAAGTAAGATGCGAATGGCGATGGTGTAGCCCGCAACGGCGTCGCTGCCGAAGGTCGACACTAAGCGCGTCAGAAACACCCAACTGGCCGAACCGATCAGGAACTGCCCCGTGCTGCCGGCCGCCACACTTAGTAAGTTGCGGATAATAATTCCGTTGGGCGTAAAATCAGTTCGATGCGCCTGCACCGTCTTGCCCCGGCGCGTTAAGGCAGCGAGTTGGTACAACACGCCGATGCTGCGGCCGGTGGTGGTGGCGACGGCCGACCCGATTAAGCCCAGTTCGGGAAACGGTCCCCAGCCAAAGATAAACGCCGGACACAGCACGATGTTGACGCCGTTGGCCAGCCACAGCGACCGCATGGCCACCGATGCTTCGCCCGCCCCGCGCAAACAGCCGCTGAGCGTGTGGAGCAGGATAATGGCCGGGGCCGACGCAAAAATCAGCCGCGTAAAGCCAGCCCCATTCGCAATCAGTCGTTCGTCGCCACCCATCAGCCGCAGCACGTCCTCGGCGAACAGAACGCCCGGTATGCCCAGTCCCACCGCCATCGTGAGCGATACCAGAATGACTTGGGCGACGGTCGTACCGGCCGCGCGTTGGTTGGTCTCGCCAACGCGCCGGGCCACCACGGCCGAGGCCGCCGTGCTTAACCCAATAGCGATGGAATAGACCAGCGTCAGCACCGATTCGGTCAAACCGACGGTCGCCACGGCTTCGGTGCCAATTTTAGCCACGAAGAACACGTCGACGATGGCGAACAGCGATTCCATAACCATCTCTAAAATCATGGGTACGGATAAGAGAAAAATGGCCCGGTTGATGCTACCGGACGTGAAATTGGTTTCCGAGCCACGCAAGGCGGCCAGGAATAACCGGAGAAATCTGGTCATCAGGACAAAACAGGTACACCAAAGCCATCCGGCTTTGCCGACGGGTGGAAGAAGCAAAATAGAGAGTTAACCACCTGAGCGGGTGGCAAAATGGGAGGACAGAAGCGGCCCCCGTGGGGCCTTAGCTATGGAGCTTCATCGGCGTGAGTGGCCCGTTGGAGCGGGCACTTTGAGATCGTAAACCTACGCATTCCCCGAACACAAAACCAAATTTGATTGAGCGAACGGCTATCTCGACCCGGAACCATCCGGCCAATCGGTAGTTATGCGCTTATGGTAGTTCAATCCATTGCACTCAGCAGTCTGGTCGATTTCTTAAGCAAAGAGTTTGCCGTTGACCGGTATCCGGCCAACGAACAAGGGGGCGTTTATCGCGCGTCGGAGCGGCCCATTCAGCGGTTGGGATTGGCGCTGGAACCGGGACCGGGCCTGTTGGCAGGGGTGGCTAAACACCAACCCGATGCGCTGTGGCTGCACCGCCCCTGGCAACTCGATGCGGCCGCGTTGCCCGCTGACATTGGAGTAGTTTACAACCATCTGCCGTTCGATGAAACCTTGACAATTGGCTACAACAGACCGCTGGCCGCGCAACTTGGTGCGCTTGGATCGCTCGAACCACTCGGCTATAAACAGGCTGCTAACGAAGCCGGTGAGCCGTTGCCGCAGCGGGCCATTGGCATGTTGTTCGACGTGCCTAACCAAGAATTCGATCCCGTTCTCCAAAAGGTTAAACGCTTGTTTGGGGGCTACGATCGGGCTACGCTTGGTCGGACTCCGGCGCTGGCCGCGTGGGCGGAGAATCGCACGCAAGACCATCCGACGGCCGTTCGGCGCGTTGCCGTCGTCGGAGCCATGAACGACGCCTTGGTGTGGGAAGCCGCCGATCGGGGCGCGCAGGTGTACATAACGGGTCAGTACCGAAAACCGGGGCAGGAAGCGGTGGACGAAACGGGCATGGCGGTGATTGCCGTCGGGCACCGCCGGAGCGAGGAGTGGGGTCTGCGGGCGCTGGCCCATTTGTTGCGTCAGCGCTGGCCGGAGTTGAAGGTGGTTACGATGGAAAGGTGAGTTGAATCGTTGGCTACGCAACGATCCGGTTGGCATCCGGTATCTCGACGACCCGGTTCAGGATTTGCTTTTTGGCTTAACTTTCCGGTTCTTGGCGGCAAAACAAAGCGTCATGTCCGGTTAAACCTCAGTCCAGTTAGGCTTGTCAAACCGTCGTCATTCAATTCATTTTATTTCGTACAACCTAATCAAGTTGATGCTCATGAACACGAACCGTAAACACCTATCCATCTGGCTCCTAATTGCAACGCTGTCGGGTCCGTCGCTGGCGGCCTGCGCCCAAACGACGCAGTCAACATCTTCAACGGCGACGGCCACCGATCCGGCGTCGAAGGCGCTGCTTCAGCCGATGCAGCAGATGATGGAAAAATTAAAGAAGCTTCAGGCCACGGGTGACCCGGACTTCGACTACGCGTTCCAGGCTAAAATTCACGCGCAGGGCGCGCAGGATTTGCTTAAACAGGAAGTGCAGAGCGGCAAAGATTCGGCGTTGAAGCAGATGGCGCAGTCGCTGCTGACGACTACGCAGGGCGATATTACAACCATCGACGGCACGCTGCGGCAACTCAAACCGTCGCGCCCCAACCAGGCGTTTACCCAACAGCAGAGCCGTAACATTCAAGCCATGACGCTGAAAATGCAGCAGGGCGGCACGGCCGATAAGTTCACCAACAGCTTCGACAAAAACTTCGCGACGCTGCTGCTCGATCACCGGCAGGACGCCATCGACATGGCAAACACGTATTTGCAATACGGTAAGAACGAAACGCTCCGCAACTACGCGCAACAGTTGGTTACCAAAGCGCAGGAGCAGATGACGCAGCTTAAAGCAATGCCGAAGTAAGCGTTGCCGACGCTCATTCGTAAAAACATTCATTCCCGAATCAGAGTAAGGGTAAAGACGTTTAACTCTTATTCTGATTTATGAATGTAGCCGATCAGTTTATCCCAACGGCGGGCGTCGTGGGTATGCTGCCGATGGTCACGTATTTTTTTCTAATCGTGACAATGTATGCCTTTCTGGGGAATTTTCTGTTTGCGATCAGTATGCGCAACAGCGTCGGGCCGGAACACCGGTCCTCGCAGACGCTGACGGCCATCATTGCTGCCGTGGCTGGTTTATCGTATTACCTGATTCAAGACTACTACCGCGATATGCTCGCCGACCTGGCGAGCATCGGCGACCCGGCCAACCGGCAGGCGCTCATTCGGCAGTCGTACAACGCCATCGGTCAGTACCGCTACAT